>JBDTIS010000017.1:0-37790 GCA_039936235.1 Burkholderiaceae bacterium
GAAGCCGGTCGACAAGCGCAAGGGCATCGAGAACACCGCGTCGTTCAAGGCCAACGGCACGGGCCCTTATCGCCTCAAGTCGCGCGAGCCGGGCACCCGCACCGTGCTGGTCCGCAACCTGAACTGGTGGGGCAAGAACGACGGCAACGTCGACGAGGCGATCTTCACGCCGATCGGCAATCCGTCGACGCGCGTCGCGGCCCTGATCTCCGGCGAGATCGACATGATGGAACCGGTGCCGCAGCAGGACATCGCGCGGATCAACAGCGGGTCGACCACCAAGGTGCTGCAGGGTCCGGAGCTGCGGACCATCTTTCTCGGCATGGACCAGAAGCGCGACGAACTGCTGTATTCCAACATCAAGGGCAAGAACCCGTTCAAGGACAAGCGCGTGCGTCAGGCGTTCTACCAGGCGATCGATATCGAGACGATCAAGGCCAAGGTCATGCGCGGCGCATCGACACCGACCGGCGAGATGATCGCGCCCGGCATTCACGGCTTCGTGCCCGCACTCAACAAGCGGCTGCCGTACGACGTCGAGGCCGCGAAGAAGCTGATGGCGGAGGCCGGCTATACGACCGGCTTCGAGGTCGGCATGAACTGTCCGAACGACCGCTACGTCAACGACTCGGAGATCTGCCAGGCGATCGCGGCGATGCTGGCGAAGATCAACGTCAAGATCAACCTGCAGGCCGAATCGAAGGCGCTGTACTTCCCGAAGATCCTTTCGCGCAACACATCGTTCTACATGCTCGGCTGGACCCCGTCGACGATCGACGCGCACGACATGCTGAACTCGATCCTCGGCACTCCCGACAGCGCGACCGGTCGCGGCCAGTTCAACCTCGGCGCGTACAGCAACCCGAAGATCGACGACCTGATCGCGAAGATCCAGTCCGAGACCGATGCGCCGAAGCGCGACGCGATGATCGCCGACGCGATGAAGCTGCACGAAGACGACATCGGCCACCTGCCGCTGCACCAGCAGGCGCTGGCCTGGGGGGTGAAGAAGAACCTGACGTTGGTCCAGATGGCGACCGACGACATGCCGCTGAAGTGGGTCGTCGTGAAGTGAATCGGCGATGAACGAGACATCGCGGATCACTCCCGAGGAAGCCGAAGCGCGCTTCGCCGCGCTGGTGGCGGAACATCGCAACCCGAACAACCGCGGTGCGGCGCCCCCGATCGTTCGGCCGTCGCGCGACAGGAAGGCCGCACTCGCGGTGGTTCTGGTCTACTGCCTGAGCGTTGCGGCCGGGGTGTTCTGGCACGCCGCGCCGATCGTGGCTGTCCTCATCGGTGCACCCACGATCTACTTCGTCCGCTTGTTGCGCGGCAGCGGTCGGTCCGGCATGTCATGACGCCGCACGGCGCAACCGGAGGAACATCGGCTTGAGCGACCCGCGAATCGAAAGTCTGATCCAGCCGCCGCTGCCCGGCTGGTTCGCGCGCACCAGAGACAGCGATTTCTTCTATGCGTATCGCCGATCGCCGGTCGCGATCGGCGCGTCGCTGGTCGCGCTGATCTGCCTCGTCGGCGCGCTGTTCGCCGGCTGGATCGCGCCGCACAACCCGTTCGATCTCGCCAGCGTCGACCTGGGCGATGCACGGTTGCCGCCGGCCTGGATCGAAGGCGGCAAGGCGACCTATCCGCTGGGTACCGACGAGCAGGGGCGCGACGTGCTGTCGGCCATCCTGTACGGATCGCGGATCTCGCTGATCGTCGGCGCCGCATCGGTGTTCCTGTCGCTGGTCGTCGGCATCGGACTCGGGCTTCTGGCCGGCTATCTCGGCGGCCGCGTCGACGCGATCATCATGCGGATCGCCGACGTGCAGCTGTCGTTCCCGGCGATCCTGATCGCTCTGCTGATCGACGGCGTCGCCCACGCGGTCTTCAAGAACGCCAACGAGAACATCGCGTTCGTCGTGCTGGTGTTCGCGATCGCGGCGTCGGGCTGGGTCCAGTACGCGCGGACGGTGCGCGGCTCGACGCTGGTCGAGAAGAATCGCGAGTACGTACAGGCCGCGCGGGTGATCGGCGTCGGTCCGTTCGCGATCATGTTCCGTCATGTGTTGCCCAATGTAACCGGCCCGGTGCTCGTCCTGGCGACCGTCCACATCGCGACGGCCATCATCACCGAGGCGACACTGTCGTTTCTCGGCGTCGGCGTGCCGCCCACGCTACCGTCGCTGGGTACGTTGATCCGTAACGGCAACAACTTCCTTTTTTCCGGCGAGTGGTGGATAACGGTATTTCCCGGCGCGGCCCTCGTGATGCTCGTGCTGTCGGTCAACCTGCTCGGTGACTGGCTGCGCGACGCGCTCAATCCGAGGCTTCGATGAGGCTCGCATCGGATCTCCCGTCCTTTCGATGGAGTCGACCATGACCCATAACGCTCGTCCTCTCGCTCCCCGTGCCCCGCGTCTCTTCGCGGCGGCCGTGGCGGCAGCCGCGCTCGTCGGATGCACCACCGCGCCGCTGTCTTTCATCAACGACCAACAGGTCTATCACAAGACCGTTCTCAACCGCTATCCACTGGTCGTCACGGCGGTCGACGGTGCATCCACCGCGTTCAGGCCTGTACCGATCGCGCCGGGTCCGCATCTCCTCACGATGGACGCGGCGCCGGTCGCCGGATTCAGCCAGCCGGTCCAGAAGGTCTATCCGATGACGATCGCGCCGTGCACGCGCTACTACGTCGCGGCCCAGCGCACGTCTCCGCTCGTTCAGGACTGGAACCTGGTCGTCGAAGAGACCTGGCCGGTGTCGGGCTGCGACGCGGCCAAGGAGCTCGAGAAGGCGAAGACCGCAGCCCTCTCGGGACAGGCGGCGCCGACGTCCAGCGTGATCGCGCCGGCCGCGATGCCGCCAGTCGCGTTCACCACGTCGCGATGACGAACTGACGAGACGACGCGCCGATGCCCGTACCGCTCCTCGAAGTCCGCAATCTCCGGGTCGAATTCCCCACGCGCCGCGGGCGCCTGCTGGCACTCGACGACATCTCGTTCTCGATCGCGCCTGGCGAGGTGCTCGGTGTCGTCGGCGAATCGGGCGCCGGCAAGTCGCTGACCGGCGCGGCGATCATCGGGCTGCTGGAGGCACCGGGCCGCGTCGCAGGCGGCGAGATCCTGCTCGACGGCCGTCGCATCGATCAGCTCGGCAACGAGGCGATGCGGCACATCCGCGGCAAGCAGATCGGCGCGATCTTCCAGGACCCGCTCACGTCGCTGAACCCGCTGTACACGATCGGCCGCCAGCTCGTCGAGACGATCCAGACGCACCTCGCGCTTTCTGCCAGCGCTGCGCGGCAACGCGCGATCGACCTGCTCGAGTCCACCGGCATCCCCGGCGCGCGGCAACGTATCGACCAATACCCGCACCAGTTCTCCGGCGGCATGCGCCAGCGCGTCGTGATCGCGCTCGCGCTGGCGGCAGGTCCGAAGCTGATCGTCGCGGACGAACCCACCACCGCGCTCGACGTCTCGATCCAGGCGCAGATCATCGCGCTGCTGAAGACGCTGTGCCGCGACCACGGCACGGCCATCATGCTGGTCACGCACGACATGGGCGTGATCGCCGAGACCGCGGACCGGGTCGCGGTGATGTACGCCGGCCGCATCGTCGAGATCGGCCGCGTCGACGAGGTCATTCACCGGCCCCGGCATCCGTACACGATCGGACTGATGGGCGCGATTCCGTCGATGCGCCATGAAGTGGAGCACCTCGCACAGATCGACGGCGCGATGCCCAGGCTGAACGCGATCCCGTCGGGCTGCGCTTTCCACCCGCGCTGCGCCGCACGCTTCGCGCCTTGCGATCGCGAACGTCCCGAGCTGATGCCGGCGACGCCGTCGGTCGCCGCATGCTGGCTACACGATCGCAATCACCGCAAGGCGGCCGAAGCGGTCCACGCGACGCTCGCCGCGATCGATCACGGCGCGAACTTTCAATGACGACCATCCGGAAGGAACCAGGACCGCTGGTCGAGGTCGTCCGCGCGGGTCGCAGCTTCGATGTCTCGGCGCCGTGGCTCAATCGCCTCCTGCAACGCGAGGGCCGTTCGATCCTCCGCGCGGTCGACGATGTCTCGTTCACGATCGCGCGCGGCGAGACACTCGGTCTGGTCGGCGAGTCGGGCTGCGGCAAGTCGACGATCGCGCGACTGCTGGTGGGCCTGTACGCGCCGACGTCCGGCGACATCCTTTTCGACGGCGAACCGGTTGCGCGCTTCGCGAAATCGCAGGCGATGCGGCGTCGTGCGCAGATGATCTTCCAGGATCCGTACGCGAGCCTGAACCCGCGCTGGCGTGTCGGTCGCATCATCGCGGAACCGCTGCGGCTGCATCGTGCGGCCGTGGTCGACGTCGCCCCGGCGGTGCGAGTCAGCGAGCCGGTCGCCGCGAAGGACGTTGCCGACCATCGCATCGACGCACGCGTGGATGCGCTGTTGCGTCAGGTCGGGCTGTCGCCGGCCGACAAGGTCAAGTACCCGCATCAGTTCTCGGGCGGCCAGCGTCAGCGGATCTCGATCGCCCGGGCTCTCGCGACCCAGCCCGACTTCCTCGTCTGCGACGAGCCGACGTCCGCGCTCGACGTGTCCGTGCAGGCGCAGGTGCTGAACCTGATGAAGGATCTGCAGCGCAAGCTGGGGCTGACCTATCTGTTCATCTCGCACAACCTGGCGGTCGTGCGCTATATCGCCGATCGCGTCGGCGTGATGTATCTGGGACGGCTGGCCGAACTGGCGCCGAAGACGGCGCTGTTCGCGAAGCCGCTGCATCCCTACACGCGGATGCTGCTCGACGCGATCCCCGACCTCGAAAAAACGGGCACTTCGCGCGTGGCCGTCGCCGGCGAAGTGCCCAACCCCCTGCGCCCCCCCTCAGGCTGCACCTTTCATCCACGCTGCCCTTATGCCAATGCCCGGTGCAGGATCGAACGACCCGAACTGAGGCCTCACGGCGTCGCATTCGTCGCCTGTCACGGCGTCGAGGAGGAGCGGCTCGACTACCTGGCATGCGATCGGGGCGTCGACCACACCGTCGCGGCCTGACGACGTGTCGTCGCGGATGTATTCGGCGAGATGGAACAAGGACGGATGCGGCTCCGGCGGCGACGTTCGTTCGCGCTTCATCGCGAGCCCGGTGAGTAGCAGACTGGCGACCAGGTTGGCGGTCGCCGTCCAGACCAGCAGGACGTTGCCGTGGACCGTGAGCGCGAACGCGACCGTGCTCGCATTCGCGAGCGCCGGCACCACCCATGTCGACACCGAGACCGGCTCCGAGCGATCCCGACGCAGCAGGTCGCGCACCTGCGGGACGTAGGCGAACAGCCGCGTCGCATTACAACCGAGGTAGATCCAGGTCACCGGGTGGATCCAGGAATCGTTCGCCATCGCGTGCTCCGTCGGTCGCGCGTTAGCTGCAGTCCGGGCCGGACGGCGTCGCGGAGGCAGTATTCGGACCCTATGCCTACGGATCACCCACGCATGGCCGCCGAAGCACCGACCCAACAACAAGGCACTATTCGCGCTGCCGGCGGACCAACCGCGTCCCGTTGCGCCAATCAGAAAGGCCGAAGCCCATGAAAACCATCACCGTGATCGTCGCCGCGATCCTCCTGCTGATCTTCGCGATCGCGCTGCGCAACTGGGGGCTGGTCATGCAGCCGACGCCGGTCGACGTGTTCGTCACGACTGTCAACGTGTCGATCGCGTTGCTGCTGCTGATTGGGATGGTGATCGTCTCGGTGGTGTACTTCGCGACGGTCGGGCGGTTGCGGATCCAGGCGGCAATCGAATCGCGCGACCTGCATCGCGAGCTCGATCGCGCGCGCCGCACTGCAGATACGGCCGAAGCGTCACGGCTCACCGACCTGCGCGCCTATCTGGACCGCGAGATTCCGCAGATGGAGCTGAAGCTCGACCAGGTGCTGGAGCGGCTGGACGGGCACCGTACGCCGGATCCGTCGGGCGTCCGCTGATCGTGACCGCGAGCCAGATCGTCGTCCGCGTGTGTCTGTTCATCGTCGCGGGAATTTCGATCTTCGGCGGCGCGCTGCAGATGCGGCTCGGGCAACCCGATACGACCCCGCAGCTCGACAACGTTCATCGCTTCATGGCCGGCGTGTACCTCGCGACCGGCATCATCTGTCTCTGGGCCGGCATCACGATCGAACGGCAGGGCACGCTCGTCTACCTGCTGGCCCTCGGCATCCTGCTGGGCGGCATCGGTCGCCTCCTGTCGATCCGCAAGGTCGGCCTGCCGGCACCCCGCGGCGTCTGGCTGGGCTACCTGATCCCCGAACTCGTGCTGCCGTTCGTCATAGCGGGCGCGCACGCCATGGGCTGACGGGCTCGATCCGCGGAAGTCAACGGGCAGACCGAATTCGCCAACGGACGACTGTCAAGACAACCGACAGCGACTTCGCCGACGACAGCTTCTCAGACCGTTCATCACCTTGGTAACGGTCGATCGATGTCACTTATGCTCGATAGATTCGATCGCGGGTCACCATGCCGCCACGCCGCGTGTCTGTTCACGCGGCGCGAATTTTGCGAAGATGTCCGGCACCACTCGATGCATCGGACACCACGACCGCGCTACGACCTCGTGACCCCCGAATCCGGCAGAAGCGCTTGAAGCGAAATCCTCAATACGAAGCCGGGTTCATCCGCGCGGTCGACGACGCCGAGCCCGAAGACCTGCTGGCGCAGGAGGCGCGGGCGGCACGCACGAGAATGTTCATGCTCGCGGGCATCGTCGTGGTCATCGTCTGCATCGGGGTCGGCGCGGCGATCGCAAGCAGCGGCGACTCGCCGGCCAAGCAGCGTGAACTGGGCAGGCAACTGAGCGCCCGCAGCGATCACCGGGGCGCGATCATGGCATTCAAGCGGTCTCTGATCGACGATCCGAAGCAGCCCGCCGTTCGCTTCATGCTCGCTCGGGAGTACGCATCGCTCGGAGACCCGAAGGCCGCGGAGATCGAGTTCCGCAAAGCGCTCGAACTGAAGTTCGAACCGGAGCGGACACTGCCGCTGCTGGTCGCGAGCCTCGTCCAGCAGGAACGCTTCGAAAAGGTCATCGCGACGGTCAACAACGCGACGCTCGACTCACCGGCGGGCAATGCGGATCTGCAGGCGATGCTCGGCAGCGCCTACTTCGAGCTCGGCCGCGAAGCCGAGGCCGGGGCGGCGTGGAAGGCCGCGACCGATCTCGTGCCGTCCCACCCCGGCGCCCTGCTGGCCGAGGCGAGAGCGCTCGCTGCCCATGGCGCATTCGCGGACGCGAGCGCGTTGCTGGCTCGAATCCCGCCGGACTCGCCACTGGAGAACGAGCTGCAGGAGACGCGCGGCGACATCGCGCGCGCGACCGGCAAGCCGATCGACGCAGTCGCTTCCTACGAAGCTGCCGTAAAGCTCGATCCGGGCAACCTGGTGATGCGCACGACGCTGGCGCAGGTCTACGTCGATCTCGAGCGCTTCGACGACGCGCAGCGACAGATCGATACGATCCTCGCCGCTTCGCCCGCCAATGCAAAGGCCCAGTACATCGGCGCGCTCGCGGCCGTCGGCAGGAGAGACTACCGCGCGGCCGACGAAGCGATCACCCGGTCCGTCCAGGGCGCGCCGAGAGACGGGAAGGCGCAACTGATGGCGGGCAGAATCGCGTTCGAGATGGCACATCTCGACGAGGCCGAGCTGCACCTGCGCGAGGCCGTCGCGCTGATGCCGAAGAACCCGGACGCGAAGCGCGCACTGGCCGACTTCTATGTCGGCACGCACGATGCCGCGAAGGCCGAAGAAGTGATCGGGCCGCTGTTCACGGCCACGCCGAACGACAGGCAACTAGCCGATGTCGCCGCACGCGTCGCGCTGTTGCAAGGTGACCCGTCGCGCGCCGCGAAAGCCTATGACCGGGTGGACCCGACGAGCCCCGAAAATATCGGCGCCAGCCTGACCGCGGCGTCGCTGAAGTTCGCTGCCGGCGACAATGCGGGCGGACTCGATCGGCTCAAGGTCGCCGGCATCGCCGACCCCGCCAATGTCGACATCGACGTCGCGCTGGTGTCCGCTTATTTGCAACTGCATCAGCCGAAGGAAGCAGCGAACGCCTGGAACGCGGTGGTCCGAAAGCAGCCGGACCAGGCGCGTACCTACGAAGTCCTGGCGACCGTCGAACGGGCGCGGGGCGACGCGTTCGCGGCGCGCCGCGCGCTGGACAAGGCGATCGAGCTCGAGCCGCGTTACTTCCCCGCGGTGGCCGCGCTCGCGCGTCTCGATGTCGACGAACGTCTGCCCGACGACGCGATCGATCGGCTGCGGCGGTTCATCGCGTCGAACCCGGCAGAACCCGAAGCGACGATGCAACTCGTGGAGATCGAGAAGTCGCGCGGCGGGCGGGACGCCGCGATCGTCACTGCGCTGCGCGACGCCCGCAAGGCGAGCCCGCAATCGACCCGCATCATCGGCGCGCTGGCCACGTGGTACCTCGCACATGGTGACCCGCAGCGCGCCCTGGCCGCGGCCGACGAAGGCCTCGCGTTACAGCCGAACGACGTCCTGCTGCTGCAGGTCGCAGGCGACGCATCGGTCGCGACCGGCAACGCCAGCCGTGCCACGACGATCTTCAAGACGCTGTCGGCGATGAACGTCCAGTCCGGCGACTATCCGGTCCTTCTCGGCGGCGCGTGGCTGACGGCAGGTGATCCGGAGGCCGCACTGACTGCGTTCAGGCTCGCGCTGAGACGGCAGCCGGAGCGGGTCGATCTGCATCGCACGATGGTGGCCACCCTGCTGAGGACCGGCAGGCCGGACGAAGCCGACCGTCTGCTTTTCGAGATCAACCGGCTCGCGCCGAAGTCGACCGCCATCCCCGAACTCGCAGCGGATGTGAAGCTCGCCCGCCGAAAGTACCCCGAGGCGATCGCGGCCTATCGTCGGGCACTCGAGATTACGCCGACGTCGCTGCTCGCGATCAGGACCTACGAAGCGATGGTGAAGGCGCGACAGTCGGCAGAAGCCGACGCGTTCATCGCGAGCTGGTTGAAGACGCATCCGACGGACGAAGCGGTCCGCGCACGCAGCAACGCGCCGCTACCCGGCAATGCTTCGATGAGCGCACGTTAGCGTCGTGCATCGCATGTGCTGTCGTCCGGCGAAACATCGATCGGCCTTAAGAAGGCAAGCCGTACCCTCTGCCGCTCAGGCTCCCAGCGACAGCAACGCGAACGACGCGAGCCAGTGCGTGCCCACGTAGTGTCCTTCGGCTGCATGCGGCAGCGATTCGCGCAGGTGCAGATCGATCGCGCGCCTGACACGCCGCTGCAGCGCAGCGGGCAGCACGTCGGCCAGCGTCGACCAGCACCATGCGCGAGCGAGGTTCAGGCCGTCTATGTGCGAGAAGCGCGCGTCGCTGCGGTCGGACGGGACCAGCGGCGTGAGCCAGTGCGCGACGGCGGTGACGTCCGGCGCGAATGCACCCCACCAGCGATTGAAGCGCGCAACGTCGTCATCGCCGAACACCCGTCGCATCAGCATCGCTTCGACGAGGCCGGCCGACAGGAAGTCTTCGCTGCCGGTCTCGTAAGCGACCGGATAGTCGCGGTCGTCGCCGAACCACGCGACGGCCTTCGCGACGATCGCTTCCTGCAGCGCCACCTCACCGACCGTACGCGCGTAGTCGAGCGTCAGGGACAGCGCGAACGCGCTGTTCGCATGCATGCCGGCCCGCGACGGATACGGTGCGCGCGGCAGGTACGCGAGGGTCCGCGCGACGAACGCATCGGCAAGCGGCTGCATGCGGTCGCGCCACACAGCCATGCGCGTATCGGTCACGGCCGCGCGATGCAGTGCCTCGCAAAGCTTGAACAGCCACGCCCATCCGTAGGGACGCTCGAACGACGCCGCGGCCGGCCTTTGCAGGTAGGCCAGCTCGCCGGCGATCCGACCGACCGTGAAGTGGGCATCGAGCCGCGCCGCGATCGTGTCGGCTTCGTGCAGCGCGGGGAACCGGATCAGCAACACCACCAGCGTCCAGTGCATGTGGACCGACGAGTGCCAGTCGTAGCAGCCATAGAAGACCGGATGCAGCTGCGACGGCGACCGCACGTCTGCGACCGACGTCATCAGGTGATCGAGCTTGTTCGGATACTCGTGGACGACGTTGTCCAGCGCGACGCGGGCGAAGCGCCTCGCGAGCGCCTCGTCGAGCACCATGCGCATTGCAGCACCCGCCATCGAACGGATCAGGCCGGCGCGAGGAATTTCTCGGCGAGCCGCACCCAGTAGGTCGCCCCGATCGGGATCAGTGCGTCGTTGAAGTCGTAGCTCGGGTTGTGCAGCATGCACGGGCCCATTCCGTGGCCCATCTCGCGGTGCTCGCCGTCGCCGTTGCCGATGAAGACGTAGCAGCCGGGCCTGGCCTGCAGCATGAACGCGAAGTCCTCTGCGCCCATCGTCGGCTCGATGTCGGTCATCGTGTTCGCGTCGCCGACCACGTCGCGCATGATGCCGACCGCGAACGCCGTCTCCTTCGGATGATTGATGGTCGGCGGATACGCGCGATCGAAAGTCATCGCGGCCTCGGCGCCGAAGGTCGCGGCGGTGCCGGCGACGATGCGCTGCATCCCGCTCTCGATCAGGTCGAGGACCTCGTTCGTGAACGTGCGGACCGTGCCGCGCAGCACGGCCTCGTTCGGAATGATGTTGTACGCGTCGCCGGCATGGATCTGCGTGATCGACAACACCGCGGTGTCGATCGGCTTCTTGTTGCGAGTGATCAGCGTCTGCAGGTTCTGCGCGATCGCGACGGCGACCATGATCGGATCGTTGCCGTTGTGCGGCATCGCCGCGTGCGCGCCCTTGCCGGTGATCGTGATCTCGAATTGGTTCGCCGACGCCATCATCGGCCCCGGCGTCACGCCGAACGTGCCGACCGCCGCGCCGGGCCAGTTGTGCATGCCGAAGACCGCGTCGCATGGAAACCGGTCGAACAACCCGTCTTCGATCATCACGCGCGCACCGCCCCCGCCCTCCTCGGCCGGCTGGAAGATCACGTGCAGCGTGCCGTCGAAGTTCTTCGATTCGGCGAGATATTGCGCGGCGGCCAGCAGCATCGCGGTATGGCCGTCGTGGCCGCACGCGTGCATGCGGCCTTCGTGTATCGACTTGTGCGCGAACGCGTTGTGCTCGACCAGCGGCAGCGCGTCCATGTCGGCGCGCAGCCCGACGCCGTTCGAGCCGTTACCGACCTTCAGCGTGCCGACGACGCCGGTCTTGCCCAGTCCGCGGTCGACCGCGTAGCCCCATTCGGCGAGCTTCTGCGCAACGACCTCGGCCGTGCGAACCTCCTCGAACTTCAACTCCGGATGGGCGTGGATGTCGCGACGGATCCGCGCGATGTCTGACTGGAACTGGACGATGCGGTCGATGAGGTTCATGGGCTGGGGCGGTGGCGCGTTGAGGGTGGGGCGACCGTCGATCGGCATGGACGCAACGGATCGAATGCGACGGCGGACGCGCGTTCAAAGGCTATCATGGCCCGCCCCCGGAACCGCCATGCTCGCATTTCTGATCCGTCGTTCATTGCAGAGCATCGCCGTGCTGTTCGCGATGTCGCTGATCGTCTTCGCCGGCGTCTACGTGATCGGCGATCCGGTGCTCGTGATGATCAGCCCCGAAGCCACGCAGGCCGACATCGCGACGATGCGCGCATCGCTCGGACTAGACCAGCCGTTGTGGATCCAGTACGGCCGCTTCATCGGCGGTGCGTTGTCCGGCGACCTCGGCCGCTCGTACGCCTACAGCGTTCCCGCGATCCGCCTGATCCTCGAGCGCATGCCGGCGACGATGGAACTCGCGGTCGTCGCGATGGGGATCGCGATCGTGATCGGCATCCCGCTCGGCCTGTGGGCCGGACTGAAACCCGACTCGATCGCAGGCAAGACGATCATGACCGGCTCGATCCTCGGCTTCTCGCTGCCGACGTTCTGGGTCGGGCTGATGCTGATCATGCTGTTCTCGGTCTCGCTCGACTGGCTGCCCGCGTCGGGCCGCGGCGAGACCGTCGACGTGTTCGGGCTGAAGCTCTCCATTCTCACGCTCGACGGATGGAAGCATCTGCTGCTGCCGGCGTTCAATCTCGCGCTGTTCAAGCTCGCACTGATCATCCGGCTCGTGCGAGCCGGCACGCGCGAGGCGCTGCTGACCGACTACGTGCGCTTCGCACGCGCGAAGGGACTGTCGAACGTCCGCATCGTCGGCGTCCACGTGCTGAAGAACATCCTGATCCCGATCGTGACGGTGATCGGCCTCGAGTTCGGCTCGGTGATCGCGTTCTCGATCGTGACCGAGTCGATCTTCGCGTGGCCCGGCATGGGCAAGCTGATCATCGACTCGATCGGCGTCCTGGATCGGCCGGTGATCGTGGCTTACCTGCTGGTGATCGTGACGGTGTTCATCATCGTCAACCTGCTGGTCGACATCGCCTATTCGGTGCTCGATCCGCGGGTCCGGCTGGCGGATGCGGGCGCCGACGGATGAGCGCCTTCGACGGGGTGACGCGCTCTGCGTCCGGCGATCTCGAGCTGCAGGAACCAGGCTTCGACTTCGTGCCCGCCACCGCGGCACCGCGCTTCTCGTTCGTGCGCGACTTCGCGGCGAGCAGGGTCGCCGTCGCCGGTGCCGCGCTGCTGCTCGCGTTCGTCCTCGCGGCCCTGCTCGCGCCGTGGATCGTCCCGCAGAACCCCTACGACCTCGCTCGCCTCGACATCCTCGACGCCCGCCTGCCGCCCGGCTCGCTCTCCGGCGACGGCACGATGCACTACCTGCTCGGCACCGACGGCCAGGGCCGCGACATGCTGTCGGCGATCGTCTACGGACTGCGGATCAGCGTCACGATCGGCGTCGTCTCGACGCTGATCGCCGCCGTCATCGGCATCTCGCTCGGCCTCGTCGCCGGCTACGCCGGTGGTCGCATCGACGCGCTCGTGATGCGCATCGCCGACATCCAGCTGTCGTTCCCGTCGATCCTGGTCGCGCTGATCCTGCTCGCGTTCCTGCACCCGGGCCTCGCCAACATCGTCATCGCACTGATCGCCGTGCAGTGGGCCTACTACGCACGCACCGTCCGCGGCACGGCGCTGGTCGAGCGTCGCAAGGAGTACATCGAAGCCGCTCGGGGGCTCGGTCTATCGACGACACGGATCGTGTTCCGCCACCTGCTGCCGAACTGCCTGCCGCCGCTGATCGTCGTCGCCACGCTGCAGATCGCATCGGCCATCGCACTCGAAGCGACGCTGTCCTTCCTCGGCCTCGGCGTGCCGATCACCGAGCCGTCGCTCGGCCTGCTGATCGCGAACGGTTTCCAGGTGCTGTTCGCCGGCAAGTACTGGATCAGCGTCTATCCGGGCATCGCGCTCGTGCTGCTGATCGTCGCGCTGAACCTCGTCGCGGACCGGCTACGCGACCTGCTGGACCCGAAGCTGAGGGATCGTTGATGACGCACACGATTCTCGAAGTCGAAGGGTTGAAGACGCACTTCGCGACGAAGTCGGGAACCGTCAAGGCCGTCGACGGCGTCGACCTCGTGGTCCACGTCGGCGAAGTGCTCGGCCTGGTCGGCGAATCGGGCTCCGGCAAGTCGATCACCGGCCTGTCGATCCTGCGGCTGATCGATCCGCCGGGCCGCATCGTCGAAGGCCGCATCGCGTTCGACGGCATCGATCTGCTGCGGCTCGACGACGAAGCGATGCGGCGGCTGCGTGGCGATCGCATCGCGATGATCTTCCAGGATCCGATGATGACGCTGAACCCGGTGCTGACGATCGGGACGCAGATGATCGAGACGCTGGCCGCGCATCCGCGGACTCCGCCGCTGTCGAAGTCCGCGATGCACGAGCGCGCGATCGCGATGCTGACGCGCGTCGGCATCGGATCGCCGGCCGAACGTCTCGCGGCCTATCCGCACCAGCTGTCTGGCGGCATGCGCCAGCGCGTCGCGATCGCGATCGCACTGTTGAACGATCCGGATCTGATCATCTGCGACGAACCGACCACCGCGCTCGACGTGACGATCCAGGCGCAGATCCTCGCCGAGATGCAGTCGCTGATCGACGCGACCCGCCTCGCGCTGATCTGGATCACGCACGATCTCGCGGTCGTCGCGGGACTCGCGGATCGCATCGCCGTCATGTACGCGGGGCGCATCGTCGAGTCCGGTCCGACCACCGACATCCTCGCGAGCCCGCGCCATCCGTACACGCGCGGCCTGATCGACGCGACCCCGGCCGCCGCGGCGCTGGCCGGCGCGGGCCGCTCGTCGCGCCGCCTCGCGCAGATCCCCGGCTCGCCGCCATCGCTCGCGCACCTGCCGACCGGCTGTGCGTTCCGTCCGCGCTGCACGCGCGCGCAGGACGACTGCCGCGCGGAGCCGCCGCTGGTCGTCGAAGCCTCCGGTCGCGGACTGCGCTGCTTCCATCCGCTTCCGGCGCCCAGGGTCGACGCGGTGCCGGCATGACCGTGCCGCTGCTCGAGCTGCGTGACATCGCGAAGCGCTTCGCCGCGACGCCCGACCTGTCGACACGGATCGCGAACCGGCTGCGGCGCGTCCACGATCCGCGCATCGTGCATGCGGTCGACGGTGTCGACCTGCAGATCGCGCGCGGCGAGGTCGTCGGGCTGGTCGGTGAGTCGGGATGCGGAAAATCGACGCTCGGCCGCGTCGTCGCCGGCCTGCATGCAGCGAGCGCCGGGATCCGGTTGTGGAAGGGCACGCCGATCGCGCTCGAAGGGGCGCATGCGAAGGCGCAGCGGCTGGCGATCCAGATGATTTTCCAGGACCCCTACGCGTCGCTCAATCCGCGGATGCGCGTGATCGATCTGCTCACGGAGGCGCCGGTCGCGCACGGCATCCGGCCGCGCGCGCAGCGTGAGCAGTTCGCCGTCGAGTTGCTCACGCAGGTCGGGCTGGACAGCAGCGCGCTGCGCCGCTATCCGCACCAGTTCTCCGGTGGCCAGCGGGCGCGCGTCGGGATCGCGCGGGCGCTGGCGGTATCGCCGCAACTGCTGGTCTGCGACGAGGCGGTCGCGGCGCTCGATGTCTCGACGCAGGCGCAGGTTCTGAACCTGTTCATGGATCTGCGCGACACGCTCGGCCTGACCTATCTGTTCATCAGCCACGACCTGGCCGTCGTGCGGCATCTGTCGGACCGCGTGCTGATCATGTATCTCGGCCGCATCGTCGAGTCCGCAGCGACCACGGACCTGTACGCCGCGGCGAACCATCCTTACACGCAGGCACTGCTCGCGGAGACGCCGACGCTCGCTGCCGGCAAGCGACACTACACGGTGATCCGCGGCGAGATCCCGTCGCCGCTGGCACCGCCGTCGGGATGCCACTTCCATCCGCGCTGTCCGCGCGCGAAGGACGTGCCGGGGGATCGCTGCCGTCGGGAGCAGCCGGTGCTGAAGATCGTCGCGGAGGGGCATCGGTCGGCTTGCCACCTGAATGATCTCGTCCCGGACCATGCGACCCAGGTCGCCTCGGTGTTGCGTGAAATCCCATTCCCTACCCGGCCCTCCCCCCGCATCAAGTCCGGGTCAGGCTCTTGAAGGAGAGGGTGAGGAGTGAGCGGCGCACGCGCCGCTGAAAAGGGGTGGCGTAGACTGCCCATTCCCCTGCAAGAGACCGCATCATGAACACGCGACTACCGACTACTTCGATCGCGTCGGCTGACGACGCGAACTTCGCCGCAGGCACCGGACGGCCGTCGACCGGCGCACTCGAGATGGTCGAGCGCCTGATCGCGTACGACACCACGTCGCGCGAATCCAACCTCGGGCTGATCGAGTGGGCCCGCGATCATCTCGAGAAGCTCGGCGCGAAGACGCGGCTGACCTACGACGCTACAGGCGTCAAGGCGAACCTGTTCGCCACGCTCGGCGAAGGCAGCAGGCCCGGCATGATCCTGTCGGGCCACACCGACACCGTGCCGATAGACGGTCAGGAATGGAAGACCGATCCGTTCACACCGACCATCGTCGGCGACCGCCTCTACGCGCGTGGGTCGGCCGACATGAAGGGCTTCCTGGGCGTCGCGCTGCATGGCGCGCCCGCGTTTCTCGCTTCGATCCAGGCGGGGCGCCTCGACGCGCCGATCCACTACTCGCTGTCGTACGACGAGGAGATCGGCTGCATCGGCGTGCGGGGCCTGCTCGCAGACCTCGAGGCGATCGGCCTCGTCGCCGCCGGTTGCATCGTCGGCGAGCCGACCTCCATGCAGCCGATCATCGCGCACAAGGGCACGCACCGCTTCCGCTGCCACGTCCACGGACGCGAGGCGCATTCGAGCTACACGACGCACGGCGTCAACGCGATCGAATACGCGGCACGGCTGGTCGTGTTCATCCGCGACCTGGCGGATCGGCTGGCCGCGACAGAGATGCGCGACTTCGGCTTCAACGTGCCTTACTCGACGCTGTCGACCGGCGTGATCCACGGCGGCATCGCTGCGAACGTGATCCCGAAGGAATGCAAGGTCACGTTCGACATGCGGACGCTGCCTTCGGCGTCGGCCGGTGCGCTGTACGCCCAGATCACCGACTACGCGAAGAAGCTCGAAGCCGACATGAAGAAGGAAGACGCGTCGGGGCGCATCGAGATGACTTGGGAGAGTTCGACCGACGGCCTCGCCGCGAACGAGAACGACGCGATCGTCCAACTCGCCCGCAGGCTGTCGCGCAACGACCGGACCGGCAAGGTCTCGTACGGCACCGAGGCCGGCCTGTTCCAGCAGATCGGCATCCCGACCGTGATCTGCGGGCCGGGAGACATCGCGCAGGCGCACGCTCCGGACGAGTTCGTCGCGCTCGACCAGCTCGCGCAGTGCGAGCGGTTCATGGACCGGTTGGCGCTCGGCGGGTAGCGCCGGGTCACGGTCCCTCGACATAGCATGCGGACGAGGTCCCTGGCTACGCTCGGGACTTCTGAACGTCGAATTCACCGTGTCCGGCATCCCCGTTTCGGGCTGACGCGGCATGCATCCGTCGGGCGATGCCGACGGCCGCCACCCTGAGTCGAACGATCCTTCCGCCGTCGACCGAACGCGGTCGGTCGTGCGCGACGCGTGGCTGAGTTTCCCGGTCGAGCGACCGCTGCAGATCCCACTGGTTCATCGGCCGCTCGACTGGCGCAGATGCCAGGCTGCTTGTCGAACCGAGAGCGACTGACGCACGCTCTCGTTTCGGCCGGATGTCAGAATCGCGGAAGGGCGAACTCGCTCGCCTCGGCGATTCGCGGCGAACGAACCTCGACAGGATCAGAGTGCGAGCACGACCGCTGACCCTGGTGAGAGACCATTCGTTGGAGATTTCACGCCCGTCCGAACCGGAGCCAATGCCATCATCCCGAGCCACGGGGCAGGGTCTTTCGCGCGATGAACGCAAGCGACTGGCTCTCGCACTGGCACTTTCGCTGGCGAGCCACGCGCTGCTGCTGAGCCTGGACTTCGACGGACAGGAACTCGGGTTTCCAGGGTTGCGATTGCCGTGGCAGGATCGACGCGGCGAGATACGCGACTTGCGCATCGTGCTCGTTCCTCCCCGAGTCGAGCCTGCTGAGCCGACGTCCGGGTCGGGCGCACAGCGGCCGCCGGCGCCGCCCGCCTCTCGGGCGCTGGTCGACGTGCCGCCCGCATCCACGACCCGGGCTCGGCGACTGGCGGCAGGGGCGATCGTGGCGAAGGCCGACGAGACGGCGGCGGCCAAGCCACACCGCCGCGTCACCGCCGGTCCGGCCGACGCGAAAGCCTCGCCGGCCTCCGGTGCGCCCGGTGACGCGGCGCCGGAACCATTTCGCGAACGCCCCGTGATCGCCGTCGACCGGTCCGACGAAATCGCCCTGGTGGTGCCTCCCCCTCCCCCGGAGCTGTCGCCCGCCGTCGCGACAGCGCTCCGCGCGGCGAGCGCGGAACAGCTGGAAGCGGCACGCGCGGCGGCCGAACGACAGGAGCTGGCGCGCGTCGACGCTGCGCGACTGGAAACCGAGCGACTGGAAATCGCGCGCCAGGTAGTCCGGCAGCACACAATCAGAGAGGAAGTGGCCCGACTGGACCTGGCCCGTGCGTCGACCGCACAGCGCGAATCCGCGCGTTCCGAGGCCGAACGCCGGCAGGCCGCGCAGGAAGCGGTAGCCGGACAGGAAGCGGCCAAGCAGGAGGCAGCGCGTCAGGACGCGGCGCGCTTCGAGAGTGCACGGTCGGAAGCCGAAGCGCACGAGGCGACTCGACAGGCGGCAGCACGGCTGGAGGCGCAGAAAGAAGAAGCGCGTCGGGCAGCCGAGCAAGCGGAGGCCGCACGACGGGAGACGGCTCGCGTGGACTCGGCGCGGGTCGAGGCAACGCGCGTCGAGTCCGAACGCCAGGAAGCCGCGCAACAGCAAATTCGACGCGAAACAGCGCAGGAAGCCGCGCGTCAGGAAGCAGCGTCGGCCACGCGCTCAGAAGCCGCACGACAGGAAACCCTGCAACGGGAAGCAGCCCAAGGTGAACAGGCGCGGCAGGAGGCTGCTCGTCTGGAAGCAGCCGGAGCCGAAGCCGCAGGACGGGAGGCGGCACGACAACAGGCCGTCCGAGAAGCCGCGCGGGCGGAGACCGAACGGCAGGACGCCGCGCAGCAGGCCGCCGCCCGTCAGGCTGCCGCGCAGGCGGAGGCCGCGCGGTCGGCGTCGGAACGGGAGGAAGCCGCGCGCTCGCAATCTGTGAAAGCGGAGGACGAACGCCGCGAGGCCGCGCGACAGGCGATGGGACGAATACTGAATGCCGAAGCGGCGCAGCGGGCGGCCGCGCGCCCGCCAGACACGCGCCCGATTTCGCTCGACAATCCGCGCCGCGGGCGGTTGCTCGGACGCGCCGACCCGAATGCCGGACTCGTCCTGTATGCGGAGACGATGGCCCGCAAGATCCAGTTCAACACGCCATTCGATGTGGTTCGCGAACTGGCGAAGCACCCGCACAGCGATCCCGTCGTCACGATGGCCGTACGAAGCGACGGGTCCGTGGAGTCCGTGACCCTGGTTCGCTCCAGCGGCTCGACGGAAATCGACGAAGCGATACGCCGCATCGTGCAGCGCCATGCGCATTACCCGGCGTTCCCGCCGGAACTGGCTCGCGACTTCGACGTGATCGAAATCCGCCGCACGTGGTACTTCGACGGTGCTGTGCGGCTGAACTGATGGACATCGCGGCAGCGCCGCGCCGCCAGGTCACCCCGCCCGCTTGACGAACACCACGTCCCACACGCCGTGTCCGAGTCGCTTCCCGCGCGTCTCGAACTTCGTGACCGGCCGCGTCAGAAACGGGTTCTGCGGCGTCGCATACCCGTCGCCGACGGCGTTGCACAGCGACGGCTCGGCGGTCAGCACCTCCAGCATCTGCGCCGCGTATTCCGCCCAGTCGGTCGCACAGTGAAGGAAGCCGCCAGGCGCGATGCGGCTCGCGAGCATCGCGACGAGGGCTGGCTGGATCAGGCGGCGCTTGTTGTGGCGCGCCTTGTGCCACGGGTCGGGGAACCACACGAGCACGCCGGCGAGCGACGCCGGCGCGATCATCCGTTCGATCACCTCCACGGCATCGTGCTCGACGATGCGCAGGTTCGTCAGTCCGCCTTCGCCGACCCTCTTCAGCAGGGCACCGATACCCGGTGCGTGCACCTCGATACCGATGAAGTCGACGTCGCGCCGACCGTCCGCGACGAGCGCTGTCGCCGCGCCCATGCCGAAGCCGATCTCGAGGACTACCGGCGCGGACCTTCCGAAGACCGCAGGGAAGTCGAGTGGAGCCGCGGCGAACTGGAGGACGTAGCGTTCGCCGAGCGCGTCGCGGGCACGTTGTTGCGCCGGGGACATGCGACCGGCGCGGGTGACGAAGCTGCGGATGCGACGGTGGCGTAGCTCTTCTGTGGGTCCGGTGAGCGGCGACGCATCGTCGCCCGCCTCGATCGTCCCGCTCAAGCAGTGGAGCCGATGGTGCCGCCGATCGGCGACGACGGCGTCGCCGAGTAGAGCTTCTTCGGCATCCGACCCGCCCGATACGCCATGCGCCCCGCCTCGACGCCGCGCCTCATCGCCGCGGCCATCAGCACCGGGTCGCGTGCCGCGGCCACCGCGGTGTTCATCAGCACCGCCGCACACCCCATCTCCATCGCGATGGCCGCATCCGACGCGGTGCCGACGCCGGCATCGACGACGACCGGAACGGTGGCCTTCTCGAGGATCAGCTGCAGGTTCCACGGATTGAGGATGCCCATCCCCGAGCCGATCAGCGACGCGAGCGGCATCACCGCGACGCAGCCGATACCTTCGAGCAGCCGCGCCTGGATCGGATCGTCGCTGCAGTAGACCATCACCTCGAAGCCTTCGGCGACGAGGATCTCGGCAGCCTTCAGCGTCTCCGGCATGTTCGGATACAGCGTGTGCGGATCTCCGAGCACTTCGAGCTTGACCAGGGTGTGGTCGACGTCGTCGGTCGACAGCAGTTCGCGGGCTAGCCGCAGCGTGCGCACCGCATCGTCGGCGTTGTAGCAGCCGGCCGTGTTCGGCAGGATCATGTAGCGCGACGGCGGCAGCACCTCGAGCAAGCTGGGCTCTCCGGCGTTCTGGCCGATGTTCGTGCGACGGATCGCGACAGTGACGATCTCCGCGCCGCTCGCATCGACCGCGGCGCGCGTCTGCGCGAAGTCGCGGTACTTGCCGGTGCCCAGCAACAATCGCGAGGTAAAGCGATGACGACCGACGAGGAACGCGTCATCCGTCACGATCGACGCTGCCGAACCATCACGATCCGCCACGTCCAGCAAGTCATAAGCGTGTTGCATCTCAACCTCCTCCGACCGCGACGACGATCTCGACCCGATCGGAATCGACCAGCGATGTCGTCGCATGCCTGCTGCGCGGGACGATCGCGCCGTTCAGTTCGACCGCGATGCGCTTGCCGGCGAGTCCGCGTGCATCGAGCAGCGAGCACACGGACAGCGGGGCGCCGAGCTGCTCGCGCTCGCCATTGACGGTGATATGGATCATGGCGCCAGTATCCGAAAGCGGTCGTTGATTGCGCGATGACTAGCGCAACAGGACCTGCCGGATGACCAGACCGAGCGGCGACAGCATCGGCTGAATCATCGTCGACAGGAAGGCAGGCAGGCGCAACGGCTTGAGCAGCATGCGGATCGCCTGGCCTACCGGATAGTGCTCGCGGACCATCCGCGCGATGTGGCTCTGCATCGCGGCGAAGCGCTTCCCACCGCGCGTTTCGGCCGGATAGCGCGACTCGAACGCGTACCAGAGTCCGATCTCGAAGTCGCTGTGACGCGACTCGACGAGCCGGTTCTTCAGCGACCGCAGAACGCGGAAGCGGCTGTTCTTCTCGTGCGCGTCATAGCGGTCGAAAAATTTCAGGAAGTGCTTGTAGTGCCTGACTTCGTCACTGCGGATGTGCTCGGCGAGCCGGACCAGAACCGGTTCGTCGGCGAAGTCGCGGATCGCGCGATAAGCCGTCGACGTGCCCATCTCCACGACGCAGCGGGCCGCCATCTCCAAGCCGCGGGTCGACTCGTAGCCTTCGGTTCCGCACAACTTCGAGTACTCGACGAAGAAACGACGATAGGCCGCCTCCCAGTCGAACTCGGGCCAGACCTTGTGGACGTAGGCGCGCAGCGCACGGCCATGCTGCACCTCCTCGGCTTCCCAGTGCTCCGACAGCCACTCGGCGATGTCCGGCTCACCCTGGAAGAATTCGGCGAGATTGCTGGCGTAGGTGTCGGACGCGTATTCGATGAACGAGGCGGCCGCGAGCAGGAACATCATGTCTTCGCGCCCGCGTATACGCACGAGATCGATCTCGTCGAGCGGAATGTCCTCGAGCTTCCACGGCAGGGACTTCGCGGCGGTCGACTTCACGGAGGATGGTTCGCTAACGGCTTGCATCATGAGATCCAATCTGCGGCGAGATCGTCGGTGCGAGCGATTCTCGTTGCGGGAGCGATATTGTGACCGATCTGCCGGCCATCGGTTCTGTCGGGTCGTTTTCTGCAACGGATCTCCCGTAATAGACTCGGCGATTTTCTCGCGCAGGACCGCAACATGGCGATTGTCTACGAACCCGGAACACGTGGCCTCCAACCCACCGCGCGTTCGGTCGCTTCGCTGTGCCTGATCGCGGCGCTCACGTTGCTGGGCGCCTGCTCGACGCTGCCGCCGAACGTCGGGCGGGTGGAGTCGACGGCACTGCCCAACGAAGGCGATACGCCGCTCGGTCGGGTCGCAGCCGCGTCACTGCCGCCGCCCGAGCCGCGCGATCAGGGCGCGTACGTCGACGAGGTGTCCGGATTCCAGCTCGTGTCTGCCGGGGATGAGGCCTTCGGGACGCTCTACAGCCTGATCACCCATGCGCAGCGCTCGCTCGACCTGCAGTACTACATCGTCGCGGACGATCCGTATGCGCGCACCCTGCTGCGCGCCGCGCGCGAGGCCGCCGAGCGCGGCGTGCGCGTGCGGCTGCTGGTGGACGACTTCTACACGACCGGCAAGGACGCCCGCATCGCGTGGTACTCGGCGCATCCGAACATCGAAGTGCGGGTGTTCAACCCCTTCGTCGGCGGCCGTTCACGGTTCGCGACGCGCGTGCTCGCGTCGATCACCGACATCGGACGCATCAACCGGCGCATGCACAACAAGCTGTTCATCGCAGACAGCGCGATCGCGGTCACCGGTGGCCGAAACGTCGGTGCCGAGTACTACCAGCATTCGGACCGCACGAACTTCCTCGACCTCGACGTGCTCACCGCGGGTCCGATCGTGAAGGATCTGGCGGACACGTTCGACCGCTACTGGAACAGCAGCTTCTCTTACCCGATCGAGACGCTGGCCGGGCAGTCGGACCCCGAAGCCGACACCGTCGACCAGCGCGCGCTCAGCGATCCGAATGATCCGGTCCGCAAGGCCACGGTGGAGGCGCGCGAGCTCGCCACGACGTTCACCGCCAAACTTGATTCGGGGCGCCTGGCGCTGGTCCTCGCGCCTGCCGAGCTGATCGCCGACCGGCCGAGCAAGGTGGGCAAGTCGCAGCCGCGGCTCGGCAAGACCGGCCTCGTCGCGGGCGCGACGATCGCGACCGACATCCTGTCGATCATCGACAGCGCACAGACCGAGTTGATCATCGTGTCGCCCTACTTCGTGCCCGGCGAGCGCGGGATGAAGGCGTTCGAGGCGCTGGTCGCGCGCGGCGTCAAGGTGAAGGTGCTGACCAACTCGCTGGCCGCGACCGACGCGGCCATCGTGCACATCGGCTATTCGAAATACCGGCGCAGGTTGCTCGACCTGGGTGTCGAGATCTACGAACTGCGTCCAGACCCCGGCGCGGAGAAAGCGCGTCTCGGGACCTTCGGTTCGTCGAAGGCCAGCCTGCATGCGAAGGTGCTGATCATCGATCGGAGGACGCTGTTCGTCGGGTCGTTCAACGTCGACCAGCGCTCGTCGCTCGAGAACACCGAGATGGGTCTCGAGATCGAGAGCGAGGAGCTGGCCAGGCAGTTCATGGGCATTCTCGGAGACCGCGGCGAGCCGAGCCGTTACCGCGTAACGATCGCCGCCGACGGCAGCCTGCAGTGGACGACGCGCGTCGACGGCGTCGAACAGGTCTTCCACGACGAGCCGGGCGCCGGCATGCTGCTGAAGTTCACGCTGAAGATACTCGCGCCGTTCGCGCCGGAGCAGATGCTTTAAGGCCGCCCGGAAGAGACGCGACTTCCTCTACAATCCGCCCTCCGCGGGTGTAGTTCAATGGCAGAACGGCAGCTTCCCAAGCTGCATACGCGAGTTCGATTCTCGTCACCCGCTCCACGCGATCCGCCGCTGCAGCGCGATCCGTCCCGTCCGGCGATTATTTGATCGTTTGCGGCGAATACGCGAGCTATCGACCGCGATCGTCAGCCGGACTCGGCGGACCGGCAGGCCGCGACCCCTTGACCTTGCCGGTTGCCGTGACGACGCCAAGCGACAGAATCTCGTTTGCGTTGATGATCGCCGCGGCGATGTCTTCGGTCGTCACGCGCTTCGTCATGGCCTGATCACGGATCAACTCGTACGCCTGATCCTCGGTCACCCCCCGCGTGCGCATCAGAATGGCTTTCGCCTCGGCGATACGACGCGCGCCGGCGAGCTTCGCCTCCAGCTTCTGGATCCGTCTGACGTGCGTCTGTATCTCGTTGCTCAAGGTGCGGGCGATCACCAGAACCGACATGAGGCCGAATGAGCGCACCGGCGACGGCAACACGGCTTTCGCGCCGACACGCAATACCGTCTCGACGATCGTCGGGTTCTCGTAGTTGACTACGGCGATGCACGCAGGCGCGTTCTCGGCATGCGCCCAGTCGAACGCAAGGTGCGTCACTTCCGGATGCACGGCGAGGAATACGACGTCGGTTCCTTCGGGGAGCGTGGGCGCCGGCGGCCAGAATGCCTGGACCTGGCAGCCGATACGCTGCAATTGCTGGGTGAGTTGCCGGCCGTCCTCGTCGTCCGGATGCAGCACCGCGACACGCAACTGCCGCAGTTCCTTGAGGGCCGGCGGCGTGATGCCGCCGTTTCTAGGTCGGAAGGTCGACTTCACGAAATGCGGCGCCGTTTTCTCCGGGAAGCCTGGCGGTCCAGTCGCCGAGCGAGTGGGTCACGAGATAAGGATCTGGATGCACGGGCCTGCGCGCCTCGCGCACGATGTTGAACTGCCCGGTCGCCTCGGCGCGGGCGACGCGCGGGTACAGACAGGTGTGATGGTTGGACGGATCGATGCGGACGCGGCCCTGCGGCGCATCGAACTCGCTGCCCAGGAGCTGCGGCATGATCAGCGTGATTTCGTCTCCTTCGGAGTTGCGCAGCGCATTGGCGAACAGATGCACCTGGAAGTATGCGGCTTCCCAGCACAGGTTGGGCATGCAGGTATCGCCGAACTGCAGACGCAATCGTGACAGGCAACTGCGGTTCCTCTCCGAATTGATCGACTGGAAGTAAGGGGCGGACGTGTAGTGACCGGCGGCGACGTCCCATCCCATCTGCGAGATCTCGGCTTCCGAAGTGGTGAGGCTCCCGATCGGCATGGTCTTCGGATCGAAACCGGCGTCGGCGTACGCGCGATAGAGACTCGCGGTGGAATCGCCGACCACGGTCGAAAAGATGAAGTCCGGTCGCTTCGCCTCGATGTCCTTCATGATCGATGCGAAGTGCGCCATCCCGGCGTCGAGCGGTACGTAGCGTTCCGCGAGCTTCTCGCTATTGGGCCGTTGCAGGACGAGATCGCCCATGATCCGATTCGATTCGTACGGGTAAATATAATCGGAGCCGACCAGGTACACGCGCGCACCGAAGTTCGCCGTCATGTATTCGGCGAGCTGGACGCTGTTCTGATTGGGCGCGGCGCCGGTGTAGATGATGTTGTTCGAGAATTCGAAGCCTTCATAGAGGGTTGGATAGAACAGCAGCTTGTTCCATTTTTCCACGACCGGCAGTACGGCCTTGCGCGAGCTCGACATGTAACAGCCGAAAATCACGTTCACGCGCTCTTCCGTGATCAGCCGCTCGGCCAGCATCGCGTAGCGCGGCGGGCTCGATTGCGCATCCTGGATCACGGGCACGATCTCTCGTCCGTCGACGCCGCCGGCGGCGTTGATCTCGTCGATGGCGAGCAGCGTGCCCTGCAATTGCGACTTGCCGATCGTGGACGTGACGCCGGTCTGCGAGAAGAGGACGCCCACGCGAATCGGTTGTGTGCTTCTGACTGATGTACTCACGACGTTCGATGCCTCTCGGTTCCACGCCGGCTCCTTGCGCGTCTCGGCGAGGCTACCACTGGCGCGCTTCGTCGATGCCTCGCGGGGCGTCGCTGAAAGTTCACGCCGCGGCAGCGCGAGCCTGCAGTTGTTGCAAGTGCGACGCGAGGGCCCGTGGATCGGTTGCGATCCGGTAGTTTCGCCATCCGAAGATGCGGCGCACGGGCGACTCGCCGTGCGCGTCCAGTGTCACGCACTGCACGCGAACGCCATGTCGCCCCGCTTCGATCACGGCCATCCGCGCGTCCTCGATCAAGTAGCGTGGATCGAACGAATCGATGTCCGACGGCATGCCGTCGGTGACGACCAGGAGATTGCGGCGTGTCCCGCTTTCGTCGGCCAGTACGGCGGTAGCCCTGCGAATCGCCGCGCCCATCCGCGTCGAATAGCGCGCGCGGACCGCCGCGAGGCGACCGGCCGCGCGTGCGTCGAACGGCTCGCCGAAATCCAGCAGCCTTTGATAGGTCACGTGTGCGCGGGTGTTGGAGTGAAAGCCATGCACCGCGAGCCGCGATGCGTCTGCGCGGCGCTGCTGCGTCAGCGACAGCGCCGCCTGTTGCTCGAGCCCGAGAACGGTGGTCCCACGGTCGTCGCAAGTGTCGTTGGCCGATGCGGACAGGTCGAGCAGGACGAGCAGGCTGGTGGGCGGCACCTCACGACCCGGCCGTCTGAACAGGCGCGGCTCGGGGGAGAGGCCGAGACGCCAGTCCACCAGTACCTCGACGACCGCGTCCAGGTCGAGTGCGTCGCCTTCCGTCTGGCGGCGCAATTGTCGCGTCCGGCTCAACCGCGCCGATGCCGCGCGAGGCGCCGGCGGCGGCAGCGCAATGGTGGCGGCAACGGCCCGATCCGGCGCGACGACGAACATGTCGACGACCGTGCACCAATCTCGCCGATAGCGCTCGATGCGCCGGTCCCATTCCGGCAACAACTGCCGGCCGAGTTCGATCTCCTCGGGCCCGGAACCCTGGTCGCCGCCCGGTCCGACAGCTTCTTCGCGCGCTGCCCAGGTTGTGCGTTGTGGCGGCGCCTCGAGGGACTGTGCGTCGGGCGGCGGCACATCGTTCCGTTCGGGGAAAGTCCAGAGGTAGCTGTTGTCGTCCCGGTAAGCCGGGAAAACGCGGTACTGCTCGGGCTCGAACCGGACACGCATCTGGCCGAGGTCGTTGGCCAGCAGCGAGCCCATGTGGCGGAATGCCGCGCGATCGTGGAGATCGGTCCGGGCCTGCGCTTCGAACAGCCTGCGGCCCTTGTCGACCCAGTAATTGCCGTCGTGCGTAGCGGGATCGAACAGGGTGTGCGCGAGGCGCGCGAGGAATGCCCCGAAGGTCAGATCGTTATCGGCCAATGCGGACGTGTAAGACGCGGCCCACCAGCGGCGCAGACCAGGCCATCGCCGCATCGCGAGCCTCTCGACCCGCGCATCCTCCAGCGCCGCGATGACCGCGACACTCATCGGTTTGAGCCCCTGGGTGGGTTGGGCCGGTAGCGAGTACAGCAGGTGCGCAGCCGCGTGCGCGACCGCGGCTCGGCCCTCGCGTTGGTCTTCGTCCTGCGCAACAGCCGCGGGAACGAGCAGGCGATCGTTCACCAGGATGCCGCGAGCGGAAGGCTGGTCGATTGCGAGCGGCTGTACGCCAACCGGACGGCCGGCCAGTCCGGTGAGCAGGAGAGCCATCCACGGGGGCACGCCACCGGGCGTATTCATGCGAACGTGGCGTCGATGAAGCCTCGTAGCGCAGCTTCCATGTCGGGATCGTCCGTGAGCGCGAGTGTCATCGTCATGTCGCAACTGTCGCGCGGCGCGACACCGTCGCGTATCAGGACGCCCGCATAGATCAGCATGCGCGTCGAGATGCCTTCGTCGAGACCGTGGTGCTTGAGCGCCCGCGAGCGCTGCGCGATGTCGACCAGCTGGCCGGCTAGCGCAGCGTCGATTCCGGCCTCCTGCGCGACGATCTCGGTTTCGAGCGCTGTTCCCGGATAGTCGAACGCCAGCGCAGCGAAGCGCTGGCGGGTCGACGGCTTCATGTCCTTGGCGCTGCTCTGGTAGCCAGGGTTGTAGGACACGACCAGCTGGAAGTCGGGATGGGCGTGGATCACCTCGCCCTTCTTGTCCAGCGGCAGCATGCGGCGCGCATCGGTCAGCGGATGGATGATGACCGTGGTGTCCTGCCGGGCCTCGACCACTTCGTCGAGATAGCAGATACCGCCATGACGGACGGCGAGCGTGAGCGGCCCGTCGTGCCACGCGGTACCGTTCGCGTCGAGCAGGTACCGTCCCACCAGGTCGGACGCTGTCATGTCCTCGTTGCAAGCCAGCGTGACCAGCGGGCGACCGAGCTTCCAGGCCATGTGCTCGACGAAGCGCGTCTTCCCGCAACCGGTCGGCCCCTTGAGGATCAGCGGCATCCGGTTGGCGTAGGCGGCGAGGTAGAGCGCGATCTCGTGCCCCGCCTCGAGATAGAACGGTTCGCTGCGGATGTAGTAAGCATCCAGCAGCGAACTTCGCCCCGGGTCGGATTGCTCCAATAGAGACGTGCGCACGATCTCAGCGATGCTCGGCTACTTCGTGCGGAATCCCCTCGATCGGGCACTCAGGGGTTCCCACCGTCTTGCGCGTGAACGATTCGACCATCTCGCGCGTGCCTTCCGGATCTTCGATCCAGTTCTTGTAGAACGTGTATGGGCAGGCCGCATGACCGCGCGCATCGTCGCCGGAGTTGATCAGGCCGGTATAGCCACGATGCACGAGCTTGAACAGGTGATTCTGCGACTGCATGTTCTTGCGTGCATCGCGGATCAAGCTCATCGACAGTTCACCGTACTGGATACCCATGTCCTCCTCGCCGCACTCGCCCAGCGTCCGGCCATCGAAGCCGACGATCGCGGAGTGCCCGAAATACGAGTACACGCCGTCGAAGCCGGACGCGTTGGCCACGGCCACGTAACAGTTGTTCATGAAGGCCATCGCCTTGGCCACCAGAATTTGCTGATCCTTCGCGGGGTACATGTAACCCTGGCATCGCACGATCAGTTCGGCGCCGCGCATCGCGCAATCGCGCCAGATCTCCGGATAGTTTCCGTCGTCGCAGATGATCAGACTCACCTTCATGCCCTTGGGGCCGTCGGACACATAGGTGCAGTCGCCGGGGTACCACCCCTCGATCGGGACCCACGGCATGATCTTGCGGTACTTCTGCACGATCTCACCCT
Source organism: Burkholderiaceae bacterium (assembly GCA_039936235.1). Classification (GTDB taxonomy): domain Bacteria; phylum Pseudomonadota; class Gammaproteobacteria; order Burkholderiales; family Burkholderiaceae_D; genus CAHJXF01. The sequence goes on from JBDTIS010000017.1 coordinate 29,091, forward strand.
GGTCGTTCATAAGGATCAACGTGTTGTACGGGGCCTTGTTGGGATGTTCCTCGTGGCGCTCACCGGTCAGCGAGAACACCCCCCATACCTTGGCCTTGCGGCAGGCGGCCGCGAAGATTTCGGTCTCCTCGCCGGGGATGACGGCGGCGGTGTCGTACATCTCCTTCGTGTCGTACATGATCCCGTGCGTGCTGTACTCGGGGAAGATCACCAGATCCATGCCAGGAAGTCCGCGTTTCATGCCGGTGACCATGTCGCCGATCTGGCGAGCGTTCGCCAGCACCTCGGCCTTGGTATGCAGGCGCGGCATCTTGTAGTTGACGACCGCGACCCCCACGCAATCGTTGCTGCTGGAAATATCTCCGTGTCTCATCGTAAGCTCCTCTGGGTGAATCGGGCTGGGTGCTACATGGTCAGGAACGACCTGACCTTCTCGTGATCTAGCGTGGCGCGCGCTTCGTCGTGCACGATGCGACCGCGATCGATCACCAGGAATCGGTCGGCAAGGTCGAGCGCGAAGCTCAACACCTGCTCGGAGACGATGATCGCGAAGCCGCGTTCGCGACGCAGCACGTTGAGAGTACGCGCCAGTTCCTTGATGATCGACGGCTGGATGCCTTCGGTCGGTTCGTCGAGGATCAGCAGCCTGGGCTCGGCGATCAGCGCGCGTGCGATCGCGAGCATCTGCTGCTGACCCCCGGAAAGATTACCTGCGCGACGTGTCCGCATCTCGTGCAGGACCGGGAAGAAGCGATCGATGTACTCGGGTACCTGTCGATGGCCGGAGTATTCCGCGCCGGCGAGAATGTTCTCTTCGACCGTGAGATGCGGGAACACCATGCGACCTTGCGGCACGAACGCGAGACCGGCCTTCACGCGCGCGTGGCTCGGCAGCTTCGAGAGTTCGTGGTCGCCGAGCCGGATTGCGCCCGAGCGCGCCGGCAGCATGCCGATGAGCGCCTTCATGAGGGTCGTCTTGCCCATGCCGTTGCGGCCCATCACCGCGACGCATTCGCCTTCGCCCACGGTCAGTGACACGTCGTGGATCACGTGGGCCTCGCCGTAGCAGACGTTCAGATTCGAGGTGGCAAACATCGGGATTCCGTTAGCGCGTCAATGGCCCAAGTACACGTCGATCACCCGCGGGTCGTTCTGGACCTGTGCGACGGTCCCTTCGCTCAGCAGCTTCCCCTGGTGCAGCACCGTGACCTTGTGCGCGATCCGCTTGACGAAGTCCATGTCGTGCTCGATGACGACGATCGACTTGCCGACGGAGATCCGCTGCAGGAGATCGCCGGTCTGTTCGCGCTCGCGCGGGCTCATGCCGGCCACCGGCTCGTCGAGCAGCAGCAGATCGGACTCCTGCATCAGCAGCATCCCGATCTCGAGCCACTGTTTCTGACCATGACTGAGTTGCCCGGCGCGACGCCCGAGCTGCTCGCGCAGCAGCACCTGTTCGGCCACCGCCTCGATACGCGCCATCGCAGCCTCGGAAAGACGGAACGTCAGCGAGCGGTACACGCTGTGCAGTTTCGGCAGCGAAATCTCGAAATTCTCGAGCACCGTCAGATCCTCGTAGACCGACGGCGTCTGGAACTTTCGACCCACGCCGACGCGCACGATGCGGTGCTCGCTCATCCGCGTTAGGTCGATGCCGTTGAAGACCACGCGACCGGACGTGGGCCGTGTCTTGCCGCAGATCATGTCGAGCAACGTCGTCTTGCCGGCTCCGTTGGGACCAATGATCACGCGCAATTCATTGCGGTCCACGGAAAGGCTGAGGTCGTCGACGGCCTTGAAGCCGTCGAAGGACACCGTCACGTGCTCGACGAGGAGGATCTTCTCGGCGCGGCTGCCAGTCACCGCGTGTTCGCTCGCCAGAGTGCCGGACATCACGGCGTTCATCGCAGCGCCTTCGCCGGTCCGCGCGGCTCGTCCGATGCGTGCGCTGGATCCGGGTGCGCGGCGCTGCGCCGGATACGCCCGCCGATCTGTCCGACGAGGCCCGCAACCCCGTTCGGCATCGCCCATACCACCAGGATGAAGAGCGCACCCAGCGAATACAGCCAGGTCTCCGGAAAGGTTTCCGACAGGTATGACTTGAGGAACCCGATCAGCAGCGCGCCGACCACCGCGCCCGGAATCGAAAGGCGACCACCGACAGCCGCATAGATCACCATCTCGATCGATGACGCAACGCCGATCACACCTGGCGCAATCAGGCCGACCTGCAGGCTGTAGAACGCGCCGCCGATCGCCGCGAGGAGCGCCGCGACCGCGAACACGAATGCCTTCATGTGCGCCGTGTCGTAGCCACTGAAGCGCACCCGATCCTCGCGGTCGCGAATCGCGATGAGGATCTTGCCGAAGCGGCTGCGCACGATCCACAGCGACGCGATCATCGCGACGACGAGCGCAGCGGCCTCGACGAAATACAAGACGCGTTGAGATGCTTCGCTCGTGATGTTCCACCCCAGCAGCGTCCGGAAATCGGTGATGCCGTTGGCGCCGCCGGTGTCGCCCTGCTGACCCACTACGACGACCGTCAGCGTCAACGCGAGGGCAAGGGTCACGATCGAGAAGTAAACGCCGGTGACCCGCTTGCGGAAGATCAGCAGAGAGAAGACGTACGCGAGCGCGGCGGGCAGCACGAGGATGCCCAGGATGGTCCAACTCAGGTGGCGGAACGGTTGCCACCAGACCGGCAGTGTCTCCACGCTGCTCAACACCATGAAATCGGGCAACTCGGTCCCGGAGGCTTCGAGTTTCAGGAACATCGCCATCATGTAGCCGCCCAGGCCGAAGAAGATGCCTTGTCCGAGACTGAGGACGCCGCCATAGCCCCACGTCAGCACGATGCCGACGGCGACGAATGCGAACGACATGTACTTGCCGATGAGGTTGAGGCGGAACGGGTCGAGCACGCCCGGCAATACGACCAGGATCAGCATGGCCACTGCAGCCAGCGTTGCGGCATCGGAGCGGGTGCGGGTGCCTCGCATGACTAGCCTCGAGTAGCCCGTGCGAACAGGCCGTTGGGGCGGAAATACAGCACGACGATCACGAGAAGCAGAATGCTGGCGCGCGCCATCGAGCCGCTCATCAGGTATTCGAGCCACGTTTGCGACTGCGCGATGGCGAAGCCCGACAGCGCTGTTCCGACCAGGCTCTGTACCCCGCCGAAGACGACGACGATGAACGAGTCGACGATGTAGAGCTGGCCCGTTCCGGGGTTGGTGGATCCGATCATCGTGAACACGCAGCCCGCGATGCCGGCCAGTCCCGAGCCGAGCGCGAATGTGAATGCGTCCACCCGGTCGGTGTCGATGCCCGCGGCGCCCGCCATCGCACGGTTCTGCATCACGGCGCGGACCTTCAGTCCCCAGCGCGTGCGATACAGCAGCACGTAGACGCAGACGACCACGAGCGCGGTGAGTCCGATGATGAAGATTCGCGTCAGCGGCAGCTGGATGCCTTCGGTAGGCTCCCATGCGCCTGCCAACCAGGCAGGTAGTGGAACGCTGACTTCCTGTGCGCCGAAGATCGAGCGGTACGACTGCTGCAGGATCAGGCTCAGGCCCCAGGTGGCGAGCAGCGTGTCGAGTGGCCGGTTGTAGAAGAAGCGTATGAATCCGCGTTCGAGGGCATATCCGAAGACAAACGTCACGGCGAACGCGAACGGAATCGCGACGAAAAGATAAACGCCCATCCACGCATGCAGGTGGTTCTCGAAAAACCGGGCGGCGACGTAGGTCATGTAGGCGCCCAGCGCCATCAGTTCCCCGTGCGCCATGTTGATCACGCCCATCAGCCCGAAAACGATCGCGAGCCCCATCGCCATGAGCAGCAGGATCGTGAACAGGCTAATCCCGTTGAAAACCTGCATCGCTGCTATGTCGAGACTCATGAGGCCTGGTCGTGAGTTGCTTGGATGGTCGTGAAGGCGAAGACGGCGACGAGCCCGCAGGCGCGTCGCCGTACCGAACCGCGCTACAGCTTCGGGAACGGATTCGGTTCGATCAGCCCCGACTCCCAGACGATGTCGAACTGTCCGTCGGCACGTGCACGACCGATGCGGACCTTCTTGGCGACGTGATGGTTGGTCGGGTTCACACGCACGACCCCTTCAGGCGCGATGATCTCGATGCCACCCATCGCGGCAGCGACCGTCGGCGGATCGAAGCTCTTCGCTTTTTCAACGCCCTTTTTCCAGAGGTACACACAGTTGTATGCAACCTCCATCGGATCACCGATGACGCGGTCGGCGCCGTACTTGGCCTTGAACGCCTTGACGAACTTTTCGTTCTCCGGCGACTTGATGCTCTGGAAGTAGCCCATGCAGGCGTAGTAGCCTGCGGCGTTGTCCTTGCCGATACCCTCGATCTCGTTCTCGGAGACCACCGTCGACAGCAGGACCTGTTTGGTGCCATCGAGTCCGGCAGCGCGCAACTGCTTGTAGAACGCGACGTTGGAACCGCCCACGACCGTGCTGTAGATGCAGTCGGGCTTGGCTGCCTTGATCTTGTTGATGATCGACGAGAACTCGGTGTGTCCGAGCGGCGCGTATTCCTCGCCGACCACCTTCCCGCCCGCCTTGACGATGGTGGGCTTGGCGATCTTGTTGCAGGTTCGCGGATAGATGTAGTCGGAGCCTACGAGAAAGAAGCTCTTGCCCTTCTCCTTTGCCAGCCAGTCGCAGGCGGCGATGACGGACTGCGTTGCTTCCTGGGAAGCATAGATGACGTGCTTGTCTTCTTCCTGGCCTTCGTAATACGTCGGGTAGAAGAGCAGGCCGTTGGCCTGGCTGAGCACGGGCAGCACCGCCTTGCGCGAAGCCGACGTGTAGCAGCCGATGATGGCCGCGACCTTGTCGCGCTCGAGCAGCTTGCGCGCCTTCTCGGCAAATGTGGCGTTGTCGCTGGCACCATCCTCGACGACGAGCTCGATCTTTCGACCCATCACGCCACCCGAGGCATTGACCTCCTCGACCGCCATCTTCTCGGCATCGACCAGCGAGGCCTCCGCGATCGCGATCGTCCCGGACAGTGAATGCAAGAGTCCCAGCTTGACGGTTTCCTGGGCGCGTGCTCCGAACGGTACGACCGAACCTGCCACGCCCAACATGACGACCGAGCCTCCGGTCCGGATGAATCGGCGGCGATTGAACTGTGTCATTGCTCCCCCTCAACGCGTTGATTGGATGCCGACGGCAACTGCCGCGACTTTTTGCGAGCAAGCGAAGTCCGCGGCCGTGTCGTCGCTGTTGCGACGGGCATGGCGCGACCGGGACCGCAGCGACGGCCGTTCCAAAACGCCGTTGATGCGAACCCGAAACAAAAAGGGCCCGAACTGGTTTGATCCAGTTCGGGCCCTTGTTGGCCTGCACCTGACTGGCAGCTTTGGCAGTCGGCGCAAAATCGGTAGACGATCGCTTGTCTTGTTTAATTGTGTTCGACGTGTGGCAGTCAATCAAATTAGGGGAAACCCTTATCGAAACGGGAGCGAGCAGAGACGACGCTGCTCACGCATTCATGTGATCGTCGGGCACGACGACCGCTCGCCGCTGTTGGAGGTCGGCTGCGAAGATATCGACTCGTTCCCATAAGCTCGTCGCACCCACAGCTGTCGGCTTCCGAGCCATCGCGATCGATCTACGCACAAGCAGCGCGGATGAAGTCCGGAATCGGCACCGCCCTGAGCCGCCCTTCTCCGTCGCGCACGCAGAACGCACGCGTCTCGCGACCCTCGCAGATCAGTTCGTCGCCGCGCTGTACGCGGTGATGCTGGATGAAGACCTTCGCACGCCACGCTTCGATCCGCGTGCGCACCTCGAGCGTCTCGCCGTAGGTCGCCGATTTGATGAACTTGGTGTGGATCTCGAGCAGCGGCGCGCCGACCGAGCCGGGCAGCTCCGTCATCTCGCTCCACGGTGGCAGCCCGCAGCTGCGAAAGAAGAATGCCGACGACGCATCCATCCAGCGCGAGAAGTTCGGGAAGAACACGATCCCGGCCGGATCGCAATCACCGAACTGCACGTCGATCGGGTAGTGCGTCGTCCTGACGACGGCCGCCGGCAGCAGTTCCGGTCTTACCTCAGACAAGATGCACGCTCAATGTGCCGAGGCCGTCGATACCGCCGCGCATCGTCTGTCCGCGCTCGACCTTGCCGACGCCTTCCGGCGTGCCGGTGTAGATCAGATCACCGGGTTTCAACGTGAAGTAGGTCGACAGATTCGCTATGACTTCAGGCACCGACCAGATCAGGTGCGACACGTCGCTGCGTTGACGATCGACGCCGTCGACCTGCACCCAGATCGCCTGCTTCGACGGATGTCCGAATGCGGCGACCGGCTGCAGCGGGCCGATCGGCGCCGAGTCGTCGAACGCCTTGCCGATCTCCCAGGGCCGACCCTTGTCACGCATCGCGAACTGCAGATCGCGACGCGTCATGTCGAGGCCGACGCCGTAGCCGAATACGTGCCCGTCGGCCGACTCGACCGGGATGTCGCGGCCGCCCTTGCCGATCGCGATGACGAGTTCGATCTCATGCTGCAGGTTCCCGGTCAGGCTCGGGAAAGCGACGTCGACGGTGGTGCCCGTCGGGACCACGACGATCGCGTCGGCCGGCTTGCAGAAGAAGAACGGCGGCTCGCGATCGTCGAAGCCCATCTCGCGCGCATGCGCCGCGTAATTGCGTCCGACGCAGTAGATGCGACGGACAGGAAACAGGTCGTCGCTGCCGGCGACGGGGACGCCGACGACGGCTTCCGGTTCGAAGGTGTAGGTCATGGTCGGCTCGTGGTAATGGAGTCAGTGTGAGGCGCGGCCGACCGCAAGACAGTGGTCGACACGCCAGTCGTAGAGCCACGCAAGGGCATCGTAGTACCGCTCGGGGGCCCGGTCGCGCCACAGATCGTTGCGGACGAGACGCTCGACGCCCTTCGCATGATAGATGCGACCCATCTCGCGGGCCGACAGGACCACCCGCGCGGTGCGCGAGACCCGCGACCGCTCGTACAGCGCGAACGCCGCGTCGAAGTTGCCGCTGCAGGCACGCAGCGCCTCGCCGAGCGTCACGGCATCCTCCATCGCCATGCACGCGCCCTGCGCCATGTACTGCAGCATCGGATGCGCGGCGTCGCCGAGCAGCGTCGCACGCCCGTAGGTCCAGCGCGCGATCGGCTCGCGATCGGCGGTCGACCAGCGCGTCCACGTGCGCGGCAGAGACAGCAGCTGGCGCGGCCTGGCGGCTATGCCCTGAAAATACGACTGGACTTCGTCGCTACTGCCTTCGGTCACACCCCAAGACTCCGGTTGCCGGCTGTGGAACGTGACGACGATGTTGTACTGCTCGCCGTTGCGCAATGGGTAGTGAACCAGGTGGCAGTCCGGGCCTGCCCACACCACCGGTGCGTTCCAGCGCAGGTCTTCCGGGAAGTCGGCGGCGTCCACTACGGCGCGATACACCACATGTCCGGACACGCGCACCGGGTCGCCGACGAGCTGACGGCGCACGACCGATCGCACGCCATCGCAGCCGATCAGAGCGCAACCGTCGTGTCGGCGTCCGTCGCTGTCGACGACCGTGACCCGATCGTCGTGCAGTTCCACCTCTTCGACCCGTGTCGACGTGACGAACGCGATCCGCTGCGTTTCGCGGACGCCTTCGAGCAGCGACAGGTGGACGTCGGCGCGGTGGATCACCGCGTAGGGATTGTCGAAGCGTTGACGGAACGCGTCGCCGACCGGCAGGCTCGCGACCTCGGACGCGTCGACCGCGTCCATCAGAACCATCCGCTCGGTATAGACCGCGCGGGCGCGCGCCCTGTCGCCGACGCCGAGCGCGTCGAATGCGGCGAACGCATTCGGGCCGAGCTGTATCCCGGCACCGATCTCGCCGATCGCGCCTGCCTGCTCCAGCACCTTCACGTGCAAGCCCTGGCGCGCCAGAGCGAGTGCGGCCGATAGCCCACCGATGCCGCCGCCGGCGACCAGCACCGGCCTGCGTTCCGAACCCGTCGTCGTCATGCGTTCCCCTCGTCGATCGTGTCCGATGCCCGCCTTCGAGCCCGTCATCGCGGCGTGAGCAGCCGACGCGGTCAGCCCTCGGCGGCGCCGGCGGACAGCTTCAGGCCGATGATCCCGGCGACGATCAGGCCGATACAGGACAGCCGCGCCAAGGTGCGCGGCTCGCCGAACAGCCACATCCCGAGCAACGCGGTGCCGACGGCGCCGATGCCGGTCCACACCGCGTAGGCGGTGCCGACCGGCAGTGTCCGCAACGCCCAGCCGAGCAGCGCGACGCTGGCGATCATGGCCGTCACTGTCAGCGCGGTCGCCAACGGCCGCGTGAAGCCTTCGGTGTACTTGAGGCCGATCGCCCAGCCCACTTCGAGCAGACCGGCGATGAAGAGCAGCAGCCAGGGCATCAGGCGAAGCCGCCGAGACAGATGTACTTCATCTCCAGATACTCGTCGATGCCGTGGACCGAACCCTCGCGACCGAGGCCCGACTGCTTGACGCCGCCGAACGGCGCTACCTCGTTGGAGATCAGTCCGGTATTGACACCGACGATGCCGCTCTCGAGCGCCTCGGCGACGCGCCAGACGCGCGTCACGTCGCGACTGTAGAAGTAAGCCGACAGCCCGAACTCGGTCGCGTTGGCACGCGTGACGGCATCGGCTTCGCCGGTGAACCGGA
>JBDTIS010000018.1:0-4843 GCA_039936235.1 Burkholderiaceae bacterium
GACGCGCTGGTCATGTCACGAGTTCGTCCTTCTTGACGAGCCAGCGCCAGATCGCGTATCCGGTCAGCGTCCCGAACATGCCGGCGAACGCCGCGAGGCGCGCGCCCGGGAAAGCCGGCTGGACCAGACCGGACCCGTCCGCGCCGAAGGCCAGACGATCTCGGTCGGCAACCAGATCGCGGTGGCCGAAGGACGGCTGACCGACAGCGCCGGCAAGCTGCTCGCGTTCGCGACGACCACCTGCCTGGTGTTTCCGATCTGATCCACGAACGCGCTCGTCACCTGACGAGTTCGTCCTTCTTCACCAGCCACCGCCAGATCGCATAGCCGAGCAGCGTCCCGACGATGCCCGCGAAAGCCGCGACGCGCGCGCCCGGGAACGCCGGCTGGACGAGACCGGGCAGCAGCCCGAGCAGGCCGACCAGCAGCAGGAGCGGCGCGATCACGCCGGGTCGGTCGCGCAGCTGGCTGCGATAGATCCACCAGCCGACGAAGCCGCCGATGCCGGACAAGAGGACCGCCACGACGGTCGTGTCCGGCCCCGCAGCGCGTCCGAGCGCTGCCGCTGCCACGAAACCGATCGCGATCAGGATCTCGTAGCGACGACGACGCGTGGCGAGCACGGCCGCGGCGAGCACGACGCCGGCGACCGTCGTCGTGAACCCGAGCGCACTACTGAATGCACTCAGGGCAGGCGCGAGCGAGTCGGCTGCACCGACCGACGGGACCCGTGCATTGGCCGCCGGGCCGGTCAGCGTGCCGAGGCCGCCGACACCGGCGATCAGCAACGCGAGACAGACTGCCGGAATCCAGCGCCGCCAGCGCGAAGCGGACGGCGGCTCGTGGTCTTCGGCGCGGCTCGCGATCCGCACGCCGACGGCCGCGACCAGCGCGCCGAACAGTGCGGCCGCGGCGGTGATGCCGAGCCACTGCAATGCGAAGCGCAGCACCTGGTTGTTGTAAGGCTCGGCGACCGTGAACGAGAACTCGGTCGCCTTGAAGTCAAGCGCCGCCGCCGTCGACAGGATCACGACGATCAGCAACGCCACGACCCACGCGGCCCGCTTCGACGCCTCGCCGCGTGCGAGCCTGCGGACCAGCGAGACCATTACGCAGATCGACAGCGCTCCCGTCAGCAGGCCGAGCAACGCGCGCGGCACGACCAGCCCCTCGTTGCGGCGGCGCTGGTCGCGTGCCCATGCGTCGGGCACGAAGGTCGAGCGTCCGACACTGGCCACTTCATCGCCGTCGATCTCGACGCCGATCCGTGCCTCGCCGCCGGCCGGCATCACGATCGATGGATCGGCGTAGCGGAACTGCCAGTCGACGCGCGCCGGCTGCTCGGTCGCCTGCGCCGAGACGGCGCGTAGCGACGACGCCGGCACCTTCAGCCATGCGGCGATCGCGGCTTCGGCGAGCGGTCGCGCGTCGCCCTCGGACAGCCGCTTTCCGGCACGCCCTTCGGGGATGTCGTGGACGATCAGCCGGATGCCGTCGGGCGCCGCGCGGCGATCGACGACCGACACGCGCCATGCGTCGCGATCGGCGACATCCCCGTCGAAGCGCGCGAAGCGGACCTCCCAATGCGGCGGCGGCAGGGTCGTGCCGATCAGCCGCGCATACAGCGCCCTGCCCCCCTCCTTCCACGCGAAGCGCGCGCCCTGCTCGTCGGCGACGCCGAACGCTTTCGCGGTGCGATGCCAGCGCGCGTCGAGCTGCACGCCGCGGTCGGCCAGCGCGTGTTCGGCGATCTGGATCGCTTCCGCGCGATCGATCGTCAGACGCGGCGCGTCGTAAGGCTGCGCGAGTCGCAGCCCGAGGCCGACGATGCCCACCAGTCCGAGGACCGCGAGCAGCGCCGTCTCGCGGCGCGACCGCGGCGCTACCACGACGGGCGTCGGCGCGTCGACCTCGTCGAGGATGGCATCGTCGACCGCGCGCGCCTGGGGTCCGGACGTGCCGGCCGCCGCATTGCGTTCGCTGTCGGGCAGGTCGATCAGGCGACCCGCACGCAGTCGCTGCACGATCAGCACGATCAGCGGCAGCGCGAGGATGCCGATGACCATCGCGCGATCGAACAGAATGCCCGGCGCGTCGGTGACGAACAGCGGGATCGACATCAGCACGAGGTCGAAGCCGAAGTGGAACAGGATGCCCGGCACGAGTCCGTAACGCAGGTAGACCACACCCCACACGAGCGACGGCAGGAACAGCTCGATCGGCCGCGCGTAGGCCGGCTGTCCCGGGTAGTTCGCATGCGCGCAGCCGAAGATGATCGCCTGCAGCACGAGGGCCGCGACGATGAAGGTCTTCTCGCGGCCGAAGTGCCGACCTATCAATGCCGCGCCGGCGAGCGGGATCGCGCGGAACAGCGACTCCTCCATCAGCCCGGCCTGCAACGCCATCGACACCGGCGTGATCCACGGCTGCGGCGTGCCGAGGATGTTCGGGTCGATCAGCGCGTCGGACGGCGACCACCAGCCGAGGTAGCGCTGCACGAGGAAGTAGAAGGTCGCGATGAACGCGAGATCGAATCCGATCCACGCATAGCCGGCCAGCGTGCGCCCCCAGATCGCGCGCGAGATCGCCGACGGCATCCGCCAGCTGCGCCACAGCTGCGGATGACTGCCGAACGCGAGCCGGCCGAGACCTTCGGCCGTCGCGAAAATAACGGTCAGCAACAGCCATGTGACGACGCCACCCGCGAGCGCGCCGCCGATGCGCGTGACCAGATGGGTCGTCGCCGACGTCGCGGTGTCGTAGCCGAACCAGCTGCCGGAGATCGACACCAGCGCGGCACCGGCGATCAGCACCGCGACGACGCCGGCCCACTTCGCCGCAGGACCCCAGCGCACCGCATGTCGACGCATCAGCCAGATCAACCCGATCAGGCATCCGCCGAGTCCGTAGAGCAGACCCGCCGCGATGCTCGCGGCCGCCGCGATGTTGTTGTTGACCGAACGGATCGTCTCGTAGCGCCGCGCGAACGCCTCGGGCACGTAGACGAAGCGCTGCAATTGCGTGAGTCGGTCGCCGGTCACGACCAACCGCAGTCGCAGCCGGCCGTCGCCGATCGGTGGCGCGCCGTCGAGCTTCCGCTCGTAGACGAACTCGTGATCGACGCGCTTACCGGGTCGGGTCACGGCCGATGCCGTCAGAGTCCGGTAGCGCGTGAAGTCGACGTTCCAGTCGCGCGCCGCGGCGGCTACCGCGATCGCACGCGCATCGTCGGCCGACAGCGCGGCTCCGGCTTCCGCTTCGGGCACCTTGCTGAAGAAACCGGACGGGTGACCGTCCGGCGTGAACGCGATCTGCACCTCGGGTTCGACGCGCGGCGCGTAGAGCCGCACGCGCCACTTGTAGAGGCTGAACTCCTCGCCGCCGAGCAAGGGTTTGAGTGCCGGCTTGCCGCCGCCTTCGAGCTCGATGAAGGTCTGCACCGGAGCGTCGCCGCTGAAGCCGGCCGCGGCCTCGGTCAGCGTGGCGGTCGTCAGCTTCCTGTCGGTCGCGATCCGCCGGGCATCGCGGATCGCCTCGTCGCGCGACATCCGCACGTCCAGGTCGAGCACCGAGAACGCGTCGCCGAAGTAACGCAGCACCGTGAAGACACACAGCCCCGATGCGATCAGCAGGACGATCCAGACGACGGGCTTCTTGATGAGGGCGGAGGTCACGCGTGCCTTTCTGAAGTGCACACGCGTGGATCGCGGAGCCCGCGCATCATAACGATCGCGACCAGGCCTGGGCGAGCAACGGCGCCATCAGGAAGCCGCGCGAGCCCAGCGCCGTCAGCGTCGGGATGCCGGCGAGCGCCGTTGTCGCTGGCGACGACATCCGCGTCAGCCGCACGCCCCGCCACGCTTCGCGAGGCGGCATCGTCGAGCCGAACACGCGCGCGATGCGATCGGCGAGGTGCGCCATCGCTTCGGCGGGCAGCGGCGATTCGGGGAAGGACGACGACGAGCCCTCGCGCGTCGGGCCTACCAGCGTGGACGGTTCGTCGCCGGCGTCGATCCACGGCGCGGCGTAGAGGCCGAACGAAAGCGGCTCGCTCGTCAGCACCGCGTCGACGGCGAGCAGGCTGCCCGGTTTGTATAGCGCTTCGGCGGCACGATCGATGTCGCCATCGAGCAGTGCCGCGCCCCAGGCGCCGCCACACCACAACAGCGTGCGCGCGGTGACGACAATCCCGCTGGCCAGGGTGACAACCTCGCGATCGATGCATGTGACGCGATCGGAAACGACGGTGGCTTCGCTGGCCGCTCTCAACGCATCGAGCAGCGTGCCGGCTGCGACCCAGCCCGCTTCGTGCAGAAACAGCGAAGGCACCGGCTCGACCAGTCCCAGCGAGACGGGTGCGACGTCGTGCCAGTCGAAGCGCATCCGCTCGCCGATCCGTTCGGCCCAGAACGATCGCACCAGCGCTTCCGGTGCGACACCGATCAGCGGACGATGAAGACCCTGCCCGGCCTGGATCGCATGCCCTGCGTCGCGCAGCGCCGCGATCAGCGCGAAGCTCGCCTGCATCCCTTCGACGCCGTCGGCGACGAGGCGCCCGTTGCGACCGCGTAGCGGATTGATCAGCGCGACCGGCAGATCGCTCGTGCGATGCACGCCTTCGTCGATGATCGTGACGCCGCGACCGGCTTGCGTCGCGAAGTACGCGGCAGACAGCCCGGCGATGCCCCCGCCGACGATCAGGACGTCGGCATCAGGCATGCGGCTGGCGAACTGCTTCCGACACGCACCTCGGGTTCCGGCCTTCGCCGGGATGACGGTTCAGTCACCGGCGACCCTTTCCAGAACGTCGTTTCCGCGCACGCGGACTTCCAGTGGCGTCGAG
>JBDTIS010000019.1:0-29581 GCA_039936235.1 Burkholderiaceae bacterium
TCGCCGTCGACCGCCGTGTAAGCGCCTTCGCCTTCGACGACGAAGCGCAGCGCCGACTGCGTGTGTCGATGGCTGGGCGCGACCTCGCCCGGCATGATCACCTGGAGTCCGCAGTACATCGTGTGCGTGATCGCCGACTGGCCGCGCAGCGCCGGGTTCTCGAGGATCAACACGCGCCGCTCGGCCTCCTTCGCGGTGATCAGCCGGCCGGCCTCGAGCAGGTAGTCGCGGATCGCCGCGTACTGCCAGTACGCGGCGACGCACGGCGAGTTCGGCTGCGGGATGACGAGGCTGCCGAGGACTTCCCACAGCGGCGTCATGTGATGCTGATCGATCCGTGCGTAGAAGCCCTTGCGCTCGTCGGTGATGGTGGGTTTGTCGAACATCGTGATATCTCCTCGCGCCGCGAGTCGCAAGGGTAGCCCCCCGCCGCCGATCGCGCAAAACGGCCGGAAGGCGTTGTCGGCGCGCCCCCCGCTCGATCACTCGAACGCGGCGAACCTCGGCTGTGTGAGGCCATCGACCTCGATGCTCTCGAAGAACATCGCATACGGACGGACCCAGAGTGCAGCCTCGCCGTACAGCGGGCGATACAGGACCAGCGGCTCGAGCGTCTCGCTGTGGCGTGCCCCGCCGACCCCTTCGTATTCGCCACCCTTGTAGTGGCGATAGCGACCGAGCCTCGGCGTAGGGAGACGGGGTAGATCGCTCATGGTTTCTCTGTATTCAGAATGCGGGTGGCTGTTCGCCGAGGCGGCCGCACGCTGACTTCCTGCTGCCCGACGCCGCGACGACCGAGCCCGCCTTGCCCAGACCGAATCGCTGCATGTTGACGTAGACCGACTCGAAGCGACCTGGCGAAACGCCGTAGATCTCGTGCCAGATGCCGACGGCCCCGCTCGTGCCCACGGCCTGGTTGAACGCCTCCCACGGTGGCAGATGCTCGGCCTTGCAGTTCGTCGCGTAGGCCATCAGGTGATCCATCGAGCGCCAGTACTGGACCATCACCCGCGACCGGCCTGCGCGCACCGAAAGCCCACTCATGCGCGAGGAGGCCGTAGATCTCGACATCCGACATCGACTGCCAAGTCGCGTACGGCAACAGCCTGGTGACCTCTTCGTTCGAATTGACCTCCATCAACGACTGCAGATCCGACGCGACGACGAGCCGGACGATCAGACGCTCGGTTTCGATGGAACCCGGGGGGGCTAGAGGCACGAGACGGTCGGGGAGCAGTGTTAGTGCATTACACCTTGGTCTGCGTAGTTCCGTCGGGAACCAGCAGAGAAAGAATGTCCTGCGCGAATCGCGCTGTTCGATCGATCTCGTTGCTCATGTCGTTCAGGCCTTCCGTGGTACCGGTTACTACGCTGAGGCCAGCCCACTTCGCAACTTGCTCTGTGGTCGCGCTGATGTATGCCATCTTCCAGCCGACGAAGATCGCGGAAGGAATCTCTCCCTCGCGCAGGACCGTCACAGCCTCATGGCGTAAGTCCCGAAGTATCTTGACCATCAGATCATTCACCGTGACCCTGTCACCCTCGAGTATCTGCAGAAAGATTCCTTCGCCGTACACCAGTGCCCCCGTGATGCCCCTGGTCGCGTTGCTGCATCTGGCGTGCTCGAGAATTTCCTCCAGATCCTCCGACTGCATCGGCGTCGTCGCTTCTGATGAATAGATGATTTGATAAGTCACGACTGCATCCTGTTGCGTTGAAAGACCCGGACCCTGTTGCGAAGACGGAGTGGCGAGTCGAAAAGTGCAGCTGCCGGCGGAAGTCTCGATGCAATCTGAACGGGATGATGCCGGCTGCAATCCTGCTTCTCCGCCATTCGCAGGTGGCCGATCGGTGGTCGGCGCGCCTGAACGTTCGCGGCTGATCGATCCTACCTGTGCGACCGTCGATGCGCTACTGCCGACTCGGTGGCCGGCCCGCTGCCTGCCGGTATTCGGGTCAGGCACTACGCTCCACGGATCGGGAAGGTCTCCGTGGACCGGGTGGAAGCGATTCATCGTCTTTCGTGATGAGGTCATCCGCACGGATCCTGCGCGTCATGGCCCTGGTGACCATCGGTCACGTCGTCATAGCCCTACGAAGCAGCAACCGATCCAACAGCACCGCCGCATGCACCGCCTGCCGTTGTGCCCCATCCGCGATCTGTTGCCTGCGACTCGTCCCGTCCGCGACGACGATCGCACCCGGCTGCCTGAAGTTGTTGGGGTCAGGTCTAAGATCTGACCCCAATGACACGCGCGATCCGCGAACGCCGGTCGGTTTTGCGGGCTTGCCCGTACGCCTGGCCCGAGCCGCCGCGACGACGGTTCAGCGCTGTCCGCGGCGACGACGAGCGGCCATGCCAAGCAGGCCCGCAACCGCGAGCAGGGCCACCGTATCGGGTTCCGGTACGACGCCCGGCGCCGCATTGGGCGAGAGCGCGAGCATGCCACCGTACGAACCGACACCGGCGCTGTTGATGCCGCGCACCGTGAGCGTGTACATCCCTGGGATGAGGTTGGTAGACGCCGGATCGAGCGCCCATGCCTCGAAGGGATCGAAGGACAACGGCGAAAAGAGGAAATGGCCGGCCGGCCCATTGATATCGATGCTGGTGAAATCGATATCTTGGGCGCCGAGCTGCACGCTGGTGAGCGCGGCGTCGAGGATGCCGGGGGTCACCAGCGAGAACGCGAACGTGTCGGCGAAGGAACCCGCCACCGGCGTGTTGAAGAAGCTGCTGCTACCGGACGACAGGTCCAGCAGCCCGACCAGGGCTTGAGGGCCGACGGTCTGCGGCGCCACTCGAGTGACCGCAGCGATCGGCGCGACCGCGAAAGAGCCGCCGTACGAGTTTGCTGCCGCGCTGTTGATCCCGGTCGCGCGGAGCGTGTACGAGCCGGGTGTCAGCGTCACGGCCGGAAGCACCCACGATTCGATCGGATCCGGTCGCGCTTGGGAAAAGGAGAAGACGCCGCCGGGACCGCTGATGCTGATTGCGCCGAAGTCGACGTCCTGCAATCCGTTGACCGCGCTGATCACGCTAGCGCTGACGAGGCTCGTGGACGACACGATGAACGTGTAGGGGTCGCTGAAGGCGCCCGCGGACGGGGTCGAGCCGAATCCGGTGCTGCCGGTCGAAAGGTCCAGGGGGCCAGGAGTGGCCGTGGCTTCGCCGGCGAGACAGAATACGAACGTGCTGGCCAGGATTGCGATCGGGACGCGCATCGACGACCTCTACGGTTGAACGGTCAGGCACCTCTAGCGAGTTCTGTGCCAGCCTTGGCTCAAGTCCATTTCTGCAATGAATTCAACGCGCGTTCGGCGAGGCGCGTCACGGCAGCGCCTCCGAGTGTAAATTTCTTCGTCGGCGTTCCCTCCGTTCAGCACGATCCGGCCTCGTCGATCGCGCGCAGACGAGGCACCCCGAAAGAGGACCGTGTTCGACGAGAACATCGCGCAGGATGACAAGACGCCGCGAATGCGATCGTCGCTCAAGCGCGCAGAGGCCGAGCATAGGCACAGCGGTGGATCAACGCACCAGCAACCTGTCCATCAGCAACGCGACTTGGACAGCCTCGCGCTGCACGCCGTCCGCGATCTGATGCCGACAACTCGTTCCGTCCGCGACGACGATCGCACCCGGCTTCCTGCGGATCGCGGGTAGCAGAGACGCCTCGGCCATCGCCATCGAGACATCGTGAATGCTTCGCCTCGTAGCCGAAACTGCCGGCCATCCCGCAGCACGAGTGACAAGCTTCGGCAGCGCCCGCGAAGCGATAGAGGCCGGGCACGTCTCGCGTCCCGGAGGAGAGATAGACGTCGGCGTTGAGATATCGGAGCGGAGTGTTGCGCAGCAGCTTCCCGAACCGATCGACCCCGAGCAACCGGTAGATCTTTCCCGATCGTCCCCAATGACCAGCGCGCCTCAGACTCGAAGGCATACGCAGCACGAAGATCGGCTCGGCGATCTTCGCCAACCCCAGGAAATAGAACATCAGGAGCAGGGCGACCTACGGCGAGGCCCAACCGATTACTTGCGCGAGCTGCACGAGGCTGATGGCGAAGGCGGTCGCGGTGAAGGTCAGTGCCAGGACGGTGCGAAGGCTCTGCACGCCTTGTCTCTCGCGAAGCGTATCCGTCGGAGTTGGCGAGGGATGAAGTTACGCCGGGGACGGGCTGACCAAGGCCTCAACCCATCGACAACCGATCCGGCAGCACCGCCGCGTGCACCGCGTCGCGCTGAGCGCCGTCCGCGGTTGTCGGGGTCAGGACTAAGACCTGACCCCAATGACATGACCCCAATGACAGTTGACTCGGCTCTCGAACGACGGCGCTGATCGCTGGGCGTCTGCGCGCGAGTCGACTCCGATTTTCATGGCGCGCAACAGGCGGGTGCAGCGGCGAAAAAATGCCATCCGCTGGACGACGGATCAGGCCTATCGGCGAAATCATGGCGCAGGGAGGATGCGTCTGTTCCCATCATTGGATCTTCCATTGCTCCAACGAAGAATCCCATCGGCGCCGACACGACGTGCCCCGTCCAGTCGGTAGCTTTTACGTGCACACATCTCGACGTGCAATCTCGTCAATCAGCCCAAAGGAAGGTACTCCATGAATCATTTCATTCGCACCGCGGCGTTCCGCACGTCGGCACTGGCCGCCTGCCTCGCTTCCACGCTGGCGCTTGCCGGGCCCACCGGCGTGCCGTTCAAAGCCTCGCTGACTACGCAGGAAGCAATCCACCTGGATCCGGTCGCGTGTCAGTCGGCGCCGTTTCTCGCCGGTGTTACGACCGCAAGCGGTCAGGCTTCGCACCTGGGGGCAGTCACCGGCAGCGGAACGGACTGCATCACGCCGACGTCCGCCTACACCTACATGTTCTCGAACGGGAAGCTCAGCATGATCGCTGCGAACGGCGACGAACTGCGTGCCGACTACAGCGGCAACCTGTCGCCGTCCGCGACCCCGCCGGTCTTCGTCATCAACGGAACCTACCGGATTACCGGCGGCACCGGGCGGTTCGCGAATGCAAGCGGCACCGGCGCCGTCGGCGGACTCGAAAATCTGGAGACCGGCCAGGGTCAACTCGCGTTGAAAGGTTCGATCTCCTATTGAGGAAATGTCGCCCTGTTCCGCGTTGCGGCTTCTCGTGCTCGACGGCCGGCTTCCTCGGTTCGATAGAAGCCGCCGCGCTGAAGGGCGCAACGATATTGATCGGAAGGCAAGCCACCACTCGCATCAGCGCGCTGGTGTGGACCACGACTGGACAGGGATTTGGGCGGGAGACGAGTGGCGATCGACAATCAGCCGACCGCCTTCATTCTTCGCTACGTGAGGTCAAGCGTGCAGCGACTCGGCGAGCTCGGCTCTCGGATACAGCGTGAAGGGGTGAGACGCCGTGTCCACCGCCGTATCGCCGTAGACTCGCAGGGACTCGAGGCGCCGGACATCGCGAAGAAGGCGTGGCACGCCCTATTCCCAACGCTGCTGGGGCACGCATGTCGACCTCAATCCAGCAGCAACCGATCCAGCAACACGGCCACGTGCACGGCCGCGCGCTGCGCGCCGTCCGCGATCTGGTGCCTGCAACTCGTCCCGTCCGCGACGACGATCGCACCCGGCTGCCTGCGGATCGCCGGCAACAGCGACGCCTCGGCCATCGCCATCGAGACGTCGTGATGCTTCGCCTCGTAGCCGAAACTGCCGGCCATCCCGCAGCACGAACTGTCGATCAGCTCGGCCTTCGCACCGGGGATCATCTTCAGCACGTCGAGGATCGGACTGACCGCTCCGAACGCCTTCTGGTGACAGTGGCCGTGCAACAGGATCGGCTGCTCGATGCCCTTCAACTTCAATGCGAAGCGGCCCGCCTGGTGCTCTCGTGCAATGAATTCCTCGAACAGCAGCGCCTGCGCACCGACCACCTTCGCCGGCTCGCCCAGGCCCATCACCAGCGCCTCGTCGCGTAACGTCAGCAGGCACGACGGCTCGAGGCCGACGATCGCGATGCCGGCCTGCGCGAACGGCAGCAACGCGTCGATCAGCCCACCGGCCTTCGCCTTCGCCGCTTCGACCATGCCGCTCGCGAGATAGGTCCGGCCGCAGCAATGATGTCCTCCCTGCTTCTCGACGGTATGCAGCAGATAGCCGGCCGCGATCAGGACGCGCGCGGCGGCCCACGCGTTATCGCTCTCGAACGTCCCGTTGAACGTGTCGACGAACAGCACCGCCGTCTTGCCGCCCGCGGCCGCATGCGCGAGCGTCGCTTCCGACGAAGCGAACAGGGACCGGTCACCGGCACGCCAGAACGTATCCGACCGCCATCGCGGCAACGATCGCCTCGCCGAGAAACCGAGCCAGCGTTCGGTCAACGCCTTCGCGAAGGGCAGCGTCTCTCTCAGGTTCATCATCCATGGAAAGCGGCTGGCCATCGCGGCATAGTCCGGCAGCTTCGCGACGAGTCTGTCTTTCAGCGTCCAGCCGTGCCTGGCCTTGTAGTGCGACAGGAACTCGATCTTCATCCGCGCCATGTCGACGCCGGTCGGGCAGTCGCGCTTGCAGCCCTTGCAACTGACGCACAGGTCCATCGTATCGGCCATCGCCTCGCTGGTGAATGCGTCGGGACCGAGTTGCCCCGACAGTGCGAGGCGCAGCGTGTTCGCGCGGCCGCGCGTGAGGTGCTGCTCGTCGCGCGTGACGCGATAGCTCGGGCACATCGTGCCGGCGTCGAACTTGCGGCAGTGGCCGTTGTTGTTGCACATCTCGACGGCCTTCGCGAAGCCGCCGGTATTGTCGCCGCCGGTGCCGGGCGCCGTCGTCTCTTCCGTGATCGGGTCGTTGAGTACGTCCCACGCGGACCAGTCGAGCACCGGCTTCAACGCGATGGTCCGGTAGGGCCTGGTCACGGTCGACGGTGCGAAGCGGAACAGCGAGCCGTCGTCCATCGCCGGGGTGTCGATGATCTTGCCGGGGTTGAACAGGCCGATCGGATCGAGCTTCCGCTTGATCGCGCGGAACGCGTCGTCGATCGCCGGACCGAACTGCCAGCGGATCCACTCACCGCGACACAACCCGTCACCGTGCTCGCCGCTGTACGCGCCCTTGTACTTGCGGACCAGCGCAGCGGCCTCGTCGGCGATGGCGCGCATCTTCCCGGCACCGCCTGTTCGCATGTCGAGGATCGGACGCACGTGCAGCGTGCCGACCGACGCATGCGCGTACCAGGTGCCACGCGTACCGTGACGCGCGAACGTCTCGGTCAGTGCGTCGGTGTATTCGGCCAGATGGACGAGCGGCACGGCGCAGTCCTCGATGAAGCTGACCGGCTTCCCATCGCCCTTCAGGCTCATCATGATGTTGAGCCCCGCCTTGCGCACTTCCCACAGGTTCTTCTGGATCGTCGCGTCGGGCATCTCGACGACGCTGCCAGGCAAGCCGAGATCGCCCATCAGCGCGACCAGATCCTTCAGCTTTGCGAGCAGGGCCGTGCGATCGTCGCCGGCGAACTCGACCAGCAGGATCGCCGCCGGCCTGCCGATCAGCGCGGCCTCGATCGACGGGCGAAACGCGGGATTCGACAGGCTCAGGTCGATCATCGTCCGGTCGACCAGCTCGACCGCCGTCGGGCCGAGCTTGACGAGGTGCTGCGGCGCGTCCATCGCCGCATGGAAAGTCGGGAAGTTGACGATGCCGAGCACCCTGTCGCGCGGCAGCGGTGCGAGCTGCAGCGTCAGGCTCTTCGTGAACGCCAGCGTCCCTTCGGCACCGACCAGCAGGTGCGCGAGGTTGACGCTGCCGTCGACCGTGTACGGCTTCTCGCTCTGCGGATCGAAGATGTCGAGGTTGTAGCCGGCGACGCGCCGCAAGACCTTCGGCCAGTACGCCGCGATCTCGTCGCGTCGTGCGATCGCGAGGTCGTGGACGAACGAAGCGATCGCACTCCCGGTCGCGCCGAGCCCGTCCACCGGACCGAAATCGACCAGCGATCCGTCCGACAGCCACGCCTCGATGCCGAGGACGTTGTGGACCATGTTGCCGTAGGCGATCGACCGCGACCCGCACGAGTTGTTGCCGGCCATCCCGCCGAGCGTGGCCTGGGCGCTGGTCGACACGTCGACCGGGTACCAGAGGCCGTGCTTCCTCAACTGCGCGTTCAGATGGTCGAGCACGAGACCCGGTTGGACCTTCGCGGTCCGCCGCTGGACGTCGACGGCGAGCACGTTGCGCAGGTACTTCGAGTGGTCGATCACCAGCGCCGCACCGGTGGTCTGGCCACACTGGCTGGTGCCGCCGCCGCGCGGCAGCACCGGCACCTCGAGGTCGCGCGCGATCGCGATTGCCATCGTCACGTCGCGCTCGGTCTTCGGGACCAGCACGCCGACCGGCATGATCTGGTAGATCGACGCGTCGGTCGCATAGCGGCCACGCGACCCTGCGTCGAACAGCACCTCGCCTTCGGTCTCGCTCCTGAGCCGCCGCTCGAGCGCGTGCGAGACCTCGTTCGACGGGAGCGCTGCGCCGAGCGGCATCAACGCGGATTGCGGCTCGATGCGCATCAGGCCCGCGCCTCGTCGGGATAGATCTCGCCGGTGCGCAACAGCGCCAGCACGCTGTCGCGTTTGTGAAGCAGATGCGCGACCAGGATGTCTCGCAACCCGGCCGCGTCGCGCGTATCGAGCGCCTCGATCATCGCCTCGTGCTCCTTCACCGCTGCCTTCCACTTCTTGTCGTTCTGGTTCGTGCGAAAGCGCAGCGACTGCACGCGCGCGTTGACCGATCGGTAAGTACTGGCAAGCACGGGATTCTTCGCAGCGTCGTTGATCGCGCGATGGATGCTGGCGTTGATCCGGTAATAGCCCGACAGGTCGCGGCGCGCGTGACAGGCGAGCATCTCGTAATGCAGCGCGCGGATCTCGGCGCGCTCGCCGTCTTCGATGCGCTGCGCGGCCAGCTCGCCGGACATCCCTTCGAGCGTGGCGAGCAGCTCGAACGTGTGCATCACGTCGGTCTCGTCGAGCTTGACCGCGACCGCACCACGATTCGGCAGCAGGTCGACGAGTCCTTCGGCGGCGAGCAGCTTGATCGCCTCGCGCAGCGGCGTGCGCGACACGTGCAGTCGTTCGCACAACTCGCGCTCGTTGAGCTTCGCGCCGGGCGCGATCTCGCCTTCGATCAGCATCGTGCGCAAACGGGTCGCGACCTGGTCGTGCAACGACAGCGTGTGGATCCGGATCACTTCGGCCATGCGATTCCTCCAGAAACCAGATTTTGCATGCAAAACGGGGGCGCGACAATCATCGGCCCTGCAGCAGGCCGCTTGCAGGTTTGTTTTTTGAATGCGAAACTCCGCCGACATCTGGAGGACCCCATGCTCAATCTCGATTTTCACCCGACCGGCCGCCATTTCCTGCAGATCCCCGGACCGAGCCCCGTCCCCGATCGCATCCTGCGCGCGATGAGCCTGCCGACGATCGATCATCGCGGCCCCGAGTTCGGCGCGCTCGGCCTGAAGGTGCTCGACGGCATCAAGCAGATCTTCCAGACCCGGCATCCGGTGGTCATCTATCCGGCATCCGGCACCGGCGCGTGGGAGGCCGCGTTGACGAACACGATGAGTCCGGGCGACCACGTGCTGATGTACGAATCGGGGCACTTCGCGGCGCTGTGGCAGAAAATGGCGACACGCCTCGGGCTGTCGACCGAATTCATCGCGTGGCAGGGCGACGACGACGTGCTGCCGAACGCCCCGAGCTGGCGACGCGGCGTGCAGGCCGACCTGATCGAGGAACGGCTCGGAAAGGACACGGCACACCGCATCAAGGCAGTCTGCGTGGTCCACAACGAGACGTCGACCGGCGTCACGTCGGACATCGCGGCGGTCCGCAGGGCGATCGAAGCGGCGGACCATCCGGCGCTGCTGATGGTCGACACGATCTCGGGTCTGGCGAGCGCCGACTTCCGCCACGACGAGTGGGGCATCGACGTGTCGGTCAGCGGCTCGCAGAAGGGCCTGATGTTGCCGCCCGGCATCAGCTTCAATGCGCTGTCGCCGCGCGCGCTGGAAGCGATGAAGGTGGCGAAGCTGCCGCGTGCGTTCTGGGCCTGGGACGAGATCGTCGAGATGAACGCGACCGGCTACTGGCCGTACACGCCGAACACGAACCTGCTGTACGGCCTGTCCGAGGCGCTCGAGATGATCGAGGCCGAAGGGCTGGGCAACGTCTTCGCGCGGCATCGGCGCTGGGCCGCCGGCGTTCGTGCCGGTGTCGAGGCCTGGGGTCTGCCGATCCAGTGCATCGACCCGGCCGTGTATTCGCCGGTGCTGACCGGCGTGATCATGCCGGTCGGTGTCGACGCCGATGCGGTGCGTCGGCTGATCTACGAACGCTTCGACCTGTCGCTCGGCACCGGCCTCGGCAAGCTGAAGGGCCGCATGTTCCGCATCGGCCACCTCGGCGACAGCAACGACCTCACGCTGCTCGGTGCGATGGCCGGCTGCGAGATGGGCCTGAAGCTGTCCGGCATCGCGCTCGCCGGCAGCGGCGTCCAGGCGACGATGGACTACTTCGCCAGTCACACCGCACAGACGCTGCTGAAGAAGGCCGCCTGACGGCGACCGCGCAGTCGACAGTCCGAGCCGGGACGCAGAGCCCGAACCAGCACGAAGGTACTACCCGGAGACGATGATGAAGAAGATGTTCCGCGCGACCAACGTCGTGCTGATGCTGTTGTGCCTGATGTACTTCATCACGTATCTCGACCGCGTGAACGTGAGCACCGCGGCGGCCGGGTTCTCGAAGGACTTCGGCCTGAACAAGACCGAGATCGGCCTCGTCTTCTCGGCGTTCGCCTATCCGTACCTGATCTTCCAGATCATCGGCGGCTGGGTGAGCGACCGCTTCGGCGCGAAGCGTACGCTGATCGTCTGCGGACTGGTCTGGGCCGGCGCGACGGTGCTGACCGGCCTCGCCGGCGGACTCGCTTCGATGCTGGTCGCGCGCGTGCTGCTCGGCCTCGGCGAAGGCGCGACGTTCCCGGCGGCCACGTCCGCGATGTCGCGCTGGGTCGCGAAGGAGAAACGCGGCTTCGCGCAGGGCATCACGCACGCCGCGGCGCGGATCGGCAACGCGGTCGCGCCGGGCGCGGTCGTGTTCATCATGGCGACCCACGGCTGGCGCGAGTCGTTCTTCGCATGCGCCGGGCTGAGCTTCCTGTGGGTCATCCTGTGGTGGATCACGTTCACCGAGAAGCCGATCGACCATCCGCGGATCACGGCCGAGGAAATCGCTTTCCTGCCGGTGCCGGTGACCAACAAGCCGAAGGTGCCATGGGGTCCGCTGTTCAAGCGGATGTGGCCGGTCACGATCGTCTATTTTTGCTACGGCTGGACGCTGTGGCTTTTCCTCAGCTGGATCCCCCAGTACTTCCTGCACAGCTACGACCTCGACCTGAAGAAGTCGGCGATCTTCGCATCGAGCGTGTTCTTCGCCGGCGTGATCGGCGACACGCTGGGCGGCATCGTCACCGACCGCATCCTGATCAGGACCGGCAGCCTGCATCGCGCGCGCAGCATCATGGTCGCGGTCTGCATGGGCCTCACGCTGCTGGTCCTGATCCCGATGATGTTCACCCATCAGCTCTACGTATCGCTCGCGTGCCTGTCGGCAGGCTTCTTCTTCGCCGAGATGACGATCGGTCCGATGTGGGCGATCCCGATGGACATCGCGCCGCAGTTCTCCGGAACCGCCAGCGGCATGATGAACACTGGCTCCGCACTGGCCGCCATCATCAGCCCGGTGATCGGCGGGATGCTGATCGACAAGACCGGCAATTGGGAGCTGCCGTTCGTCGGCAGCATGGTGCTGATGGCCGTCGGCGTGGTGCTGGCGTTCCGGATGCAGCCGGAGAGCAAGTTCGACCTGACCGCGCCGGAAGCCTTCGTGCGCGGCAAGCCGGTTCGGCAGGTCTGACGGCGCGCGACAACCAGCGCGCCGCAGGCACTTCGATCGGTGGGTTTCGCATGTGGCAACCGTTTCTGAACTGTCCATCGACCATCTGATTTTCCAATCGAACGGTTGATCTCCGTCCCGATCACCACCGACATCCCCGCCCGTCTCGACCGACTGCCGTGGTCGCGCTTCCACACGCTGGTCGTCGCCGCGCTCGGCATCACGTGGATCCTCGACGGGATCGAGGTCACGCTCGCCGGTGCAGTCGCCGGCGCACTGAAATCCAGCCCAACGCTGCGGTTCACCAACGCCGAAGTCGGCTTCACGGCGAGTGCCTACCTCGCCGGAGCGGTAGGCGGGGCGCTACTGTTCGGCTGGCTGACCGATCGGCTCGGACGCCGCAGGCTGTTCTTCATCACGCTGTTCCTGTACATCGCGGCGACCGCCGCGACGGCGTTCTCGTGGGACCTGTGGAGCTTCGCGTTCTTCCGCTTCCTCACCGGCGCCGGCATCGGCGGCGAGTACACGGCGATCAACTCGACGATCCAGGAGCTGACGCCGGCACGGGTGCGCGGACGCACCGACCTCGCGATCAACGGCAGCTTCTGGATCGGCGCCGCAGCGGGAGCAGCCGGGTCGATCGTGCTGCTCGATCCGACCGTCGTCGGCCCCGATCTCGGCTGGCGCGCGTGCTTCGCGATCGGCGCGGTGCTCGGACTGGCGATCGTCGGAATGCGCTGGTGGATCCCCGAGAGCCCGCGCTGGCTGATGCTGCGCGGACGCATCGACGAGGCCGAGGCGATCGTGGCGGACATCGAACGTCGCGCAGGCCAAGCGTCAACGACCCGGCCGCCGACCGCGCCGTCGAAAACGCTGACGCTGACGCCCCGCGACCACACGCCGTTGCGCGCGATCGTCGAGGCGCTGTTCCACACGTGGCGACGGCGCTCGCTGGTCGGCCTCGCGCTGATGGCCGCGCAGGCCTTCTTCTATAACGCGATCTTCTTCACGTACGCGCTGGTGCTGACCGATTTCTACGGCGTGGAAGACGACCACGTCGGCTGGTACATCCTGCCGTTCGCGGTCGGCAACGTCGCCGGACCACTGCTGCTCGGCCCGCTGTTCGACAGCATCGGTCGACGGACGATGATCGCGGCGACCTATGCCATTTCCGGCGTGCTGCTCGCGATCAGCGGCTGGCTGTTCGTGCTCGGCGTGTTCGACGCGACCACGCAGACGATCGCGTGGAGCGTCGTGTTCTTCTTCGCGTCGGCCGCGGCGAGCTCCGCCTACCTGACGGTCAGCGAGACCTTCCCGCTCGAGATCCGCGCTCTCGCGATCGCGGTGTTCTACGCGATCGGCACCGGGCTCGGCGGCATCGCTGGTCCGCTCGTGTTCGGCGCGCTGATCGATACCGGCTCGCGGATACAGGTGTTCGGCGGCTATCTGCTCGGGGCGGCGCTGATGATCGGCGCGGCGATCGTGCAGGCCGTATGGGGCGTCGCCTCGGAGCGACGCGGGCTCGAGGATGTGGCGACGCCGCTCGGGGCGGAACACCCGAAGCTGACCTGAGCTTCGTGCGTTTGCGCTTGAGTTCGCACGCGATCGGTGTTGCCATCCGTCATCATTACGCGGAGCCGTTCATGCATCGACTGTCGATCGCCACGATCCTCGCCATCGGCCTGTGCGCCGCAGCGCCCGCGAGCGCCGATGGTCCCGGCCGCTTCGTCGACGTCCACGGTTCGAAATTGTGGGTCGAGATCGAAGGCAGTGGCCCGCCGCTGCTCTTCCTGCATGGCGGGCTGCAGTTCTTCTCCGGCGACTTCGCGAGGCAGCGCAGCGAATTCGCACCGACGCGGACGGTGATCGGCATCGATCAGCGGGGCCACGGGCACAGCCCCGACGACGCGCGTCCGTTCTCGTACCAGGGCATGGCCGACGACACGGCGGCGATCCTTCAGCAACTCCACATCGGCCCGGTCGATGTCGTCGGCGAAAGCGATGGCGGAGACGTCGGGCTGCTGCTCGCGCACGACCATCCGGAACTCGTCCGCCGCCTGGTCGTGACCGGCGCCAACCTGCGCGCCGGACTGCCGGCGGACGAAGCGCTCCGTCGCAGCACCTGGTCCGACGCGCAGATCGCCGAGAAGACGAAGATCCTCGAGAGCCGGTTGCCGCCGCGCTTCAGGCCAGCGTACGAAGCGGTCACCCCCGACGGCCCGGCACACTGGCAGACCCTGCTGATCAAGTCGTATCGCCTGTGGCTGACGCCGGTGATCATCGAGCCGGCCGCGTTGAAGACCGTCACGATGCCGGTGCTGGTGGTCGCGGGCGATCAAGACTTCGCGTCGATCGAGGACACCACCGAGATCTTTCGGGCGCTCCCGAAGGGTCAGCTGATGATCGTGCCTGGAACGGGGCACGGCACGTTCACCGAACGCCCCGCCTTCATGCATCTGGCCGTGCGCGAATTCCTCGAAGCGGTGCCGCCGAAGTAGAACCCGATCAGACGGCGCCGGCCGCGCGCAGATAAGGCGCCGTGCGACTGGCTGCAACGCGCGCGACGACCGCCGGGGTGCCGCTCGCAACGATGCGACCGCCGTCCCCGCCGGCGCCCGGGCCCATGTCGATGACCCAGTCGCTGCGAGCGACCACCCGCATCTCGTGCTCGACGACGACCACCGTATTGCCCGCGTCGACCAGTTCGCCGAGCTGCGCCATCAGCCGGTCGACGTCGGCCGGATGCAGACCTGTGGTCGGCTCGTCGAGCACGTACAGCGTATCGCCACGCTGCGCGCGCTGCAGTTCGGTCGCGAGCTTGATCCGTTGCGCTTCGCCGCCCGACAGCTCGGTGGCCGGCTGGCCGAGGCGCAGGTAGCCGAGGCCGATGTCCCGCAGCAGCGTCAGCGGGCGGCGCACGGATGGCTCGTCGGCGAAGAACGCGACCGCCTCGTCGACCGTCATCCGCAACACCTCGGCGATGTTCCTTCGG
Source organism: Burkholderiaceae bacterium (assembly GCA_039936235.1). Lineage (GTDB taxonomy): Bacteria > Pseudomonadota > Gammaproteobacteria > Burkholderiales > Burkholderiaceae_D > CAHJXF01. Next base: position 14,941 of record JBDTIS010000019.1, read on the forward strand.
TGCCACGCGACCTGCAGCGTCTCGTCGTTGTAGCGGGCGCCGCGGCAGGTCGGGCACGGCGCATAGACGCTCGGCATGAACAGCAACTCGACCGACACGAAGCCCTCGCCTTCGCAGGTCGGACAACGACCCTTCGCCACGTTGAACGAGAAGCGACCCGCGTCGTAGCGACGCTCGCGTGCCGCCGGCGTCGCTGCGAACAGCTTGCGCACGTGATCGAACAGGCCGGTGTAGGTCGCGAGGTTCGAACGCGGCGTGCGCCCGATCGGCTTCTGGTCGACCTGCACGAGGCGCCCGATCGCATCGATGTCACCGGCGATGCGGCCTTCGACGACTGCGAGCGCAGCATCGTCGAGCGCCGCCGACGGATCGTCGCCGCTGTCGTCGGGCGGCGCGACGTCCTGTCCGAGATGCATCGTCACGAGTTCGACCAGCGCCTGGCTGACGAGGCTGGACTTGCCGGACCCCGACACGCCGGTGACGGTGGTCAGCGCGCCGATCGGAAACGATGCCGACACGTCGCGCAGGTTGTTGCGCGTGACGCCGGCGACTTCGAGCCAGCCCTTCGGCTGCCGCGGCGTCGACGTACGTTCGGTCGAATCGGCGAATAGGTAACGCGCCGTATGCGACTTCGCAACGCGCCTCAGCCCTTCCGGCGGTCCGCTGTACAGCACGCAGCCGCCTTTCTCGCCGGCGTCGGGACCGACATCGACGATCCAGTCCGCCCGACGCATCACGTCGAGGTCGTGCTCGACGACGAACAGCGAGTTGCCCGCGCGCTTGAGCCGGTCGAGCGCGACCAGCAACGCTTCGCCATCGGCCGGATGCAGCCCGGCCGATGGCTCGTCGAGCACGTAGACGACGCCGAACAGGTTCGAGCGGATCTGCGTCGCGAGGCGGATCCGCTGCAGTTCGCCGGGCGACAGCGTCGGCGTGCTGCGCTCGAGCGACAGGTAGCCGAGCCCGAGGTCGGTCAGCGTCCCGACACGATCGAGCACGTCGCGCGCGATCCGCTGCGCGGCGATGCGCTTCTCGGGCGACCCGTTCGGCGTGCGCCGCACGTCGGGCGATGCCGTGTGCGCGGAGCCGCCGGCCGCGACACGGCGTTCGATGTCGCTGCGTGCCTTCGCCCGATCGATCACGTCGCCGACGTCCTCGTCGGTGAATCTTCCGTCTGCGGCCGGGCCCAGGACGTCGACGAGTTCGACCAGCGGCATCTGCGCCATCTCGCCGATGTCGCGTCCGGCGAACGTCACCTGCAGCGCCTCGCGCTTGAGCCGCTTGCCGTCGCAGGTCGGGCACAGGCTGCCGGTCATGAAGCGCCCGACGCGCTTCTTCATCAGCGCGCTCTGCGTCGTCGCGAAAGTCTGCATCACGTACTTGCGCACGCCGGTAAACGTGCCCTGATAGCTCGGCTCGGCCTTGCGGCGCAGCGCCGCGCGCGTCTCCTGCGGCGTGAAGCCGGCGTAGACCGGCACCGTCGGCTGCTCGTCGGTGTAGAGGATCCAGTCACGATCCTTCTTCGCCAGGTCGCGCCACGGCTTGTCGACGTCGTAGCCGAGCGTGACCAGCACGTCGCGCAGGTTCTGTCCGTGCCAGGCAGGCGGCCATGCGGCGATGGCCCGGTCGCGGATGGTTCGCGTGTCGTCGGGCACCATCGCTCGCTCGGTCACGTCGTAGACACGGCCGAGACCATGGCAGGTCGGGCACGCGCCTTCCGGCGTGTTCGGCGAGAAGTCCTCGGCGTACAGCATCGGCTGCCCGGGCGGATAACTGCCGGCGCGCGAATACAGCATCCGCAGCAGGCTCGACAGCGTGGTCACGCTGCCGACCGACGAGCGCGTGCTCGGCGTCCCGCGCTGCTGCTGCAAGGCGACGGCCGGCGGCAGTCCGTCGATGGAATCGACGTCCGGCACGCCGACCTGGTCGATCAGTCTTCGCGCATACGGCGCGACCGACTCGAAGTAGCGGCGCTGCGCCTCCGCGTACAGCGTGCCGAACGCGAGCGACGACTTGCCGGAGCCGGACACGCCGGTGAACACGACCAGCGCGTCGCGCGGGATGTCGACGTCGACGTTCTGCAGGTTGTGCTCGCGGGCGCCGCGCACGCGGACGAATGTCGACAACGCGCTGGCGTCGTCGACCGGGGTCGCAGGTTCGTGGGGGCTGTCGCGCATCGCGGGCTCTTTCAAGCGCACGATTCTCGGGCCGGGTCGGTCGCGTCCGTCTCGTCCTTCGCCTGAACCGCGGCTAGTGCAGGAACGCGCGTACCGCTGCCAGTGATCGCTCGGGGACCTCTTCCTGCGGTAGATGTCCGACGCCGGGCAAAGGCTCGAGCTTCGCGCCGGGGATCGACTTCACGTAGTCCGCCGCGTTCGTGAACGGAATCATCTTGTCCTGCTCGCCCCACAGCAGCAGTGTCGGCGCACGGATGGCCTGCAGACGCGGCACCGGATCGAAGCGGATCGACTGTTCCATCCGCGCGATCATCGCGTCGCGCACGCCCGGGGCGCGCATCAGGTCGTAGTAGCGCGTCGCCAGTTCATCGGTCATGACCTTCGGATCGGCATAGGCCGGCGCCAGGCTCATCTTCACCAGCGGCTTCGGCAGGACATAGCGCATCAGCTTGACCGTCGCCGGTACATCGGGCTTGCGCCCGTATTCGAAACCGGGACTCTCGAAACCGTCCGGTGAGATCAGCACCAGCTTGTCGACGCGCTCGGGATGCTCCGACGCGAACGTCCAGGCGATCCGTCCCCCCATCGAGTTGCCGACGACGCTGGCCTTCGCGACACCGAGCCTGTCCATCAGCGCCAGCATGACGGCGATGCTGCGCGCGTCGCTGTAGTCGCCGGTCGGATCCGGTGGACTCAGGCCGCAGCCGGGCAGGTCGAAGCGGATCACGCGGTGATCGGACGACAACGGTCCTGCCCACGCCTCCCACGTATGCAGGCTCGAGCCGAAACCGTGCAGCAGGATCACGGCCGGCGCGTCCTTCGGTCCGCTGTCACGGACGTCGAGCCGCGTACCGGCGACCTCGATGATGTCGGCGGGAGACCGCAGATACAACGCCTCGAGCGACGCGCGGTCGCGGTCGGGAGTCCACAGGAGAAAGACGATGAATGCGACGATCAGCACGATACAGCCGACGATGACGAGCGGTTTCAAACGGGGTGTCCTCAGAGGGTCTTGTCGGGCGGGCACTGCACAGCGCGACAAGGGTACCGCGGCGCAGGGATCGGCGACCGCGGGATGGCGTCAGCGTTGATCATCCCGGCGAAGTCGCGGTCGCGGTTCGCGACATGCTGCTCGGGCCGATCGCGCTGCGCGACTTCGCGCGCGCCGCCATGCTGCACTATGTCGACAGTTCTGGTGACCCCATGGCCACAACGATGAGGTACGAACGAGAGATGATCGGCGACCTGTAGAAACGAGGACGGCGAACTGATGAAGATTCTTGTACTCGGGGCCGGCGCGATCGGCGGCTACTACGGCGCCCGGCTGATCGAAGCGGGCATGGACGTGACGTTCCTCGTGCGCCCTGCGCGCGCAGCCATGCTAGCCGAGCGCGGGCTCGTGATCCGCAGTGACGGCGCGCCCGCGAACATCGCGGTCAAGACGGTCGAACACGTCGACGCATCTCCAGCCTTCGACGTCGTGCTGCTGACCTGCAAGACCTACGACCTCGACGCTGCGATGGACGCGATCGCGCCGGCCGTCGACGGCGGTGCCGTGGTGCTGCCGCTGCTGAACGGCCTCGCGGTCTACGAGCGCCTCGACGCCCGCTTCGGCGCCGACCGTGTGCTGGGCGGCGTCACCTACATCGCGACGATGCTCGAGAAAGGCGGCGACGTCGTCCACTTCGGCGCTGTCGACCGGATCGTCGTCGGCGCACGTTCGCCGGCGCAGCGAGCCCTGGCCGAACGCTTCCACGCCGCGCTCGCCGGGAGCGCCGGCGTACGCACGCTGGCCGTCGACATCGAGCAGGCGCTGTGGGACAAGTGGATGACCGTCGCGACGGCGGCGGCCATCACCTGCCTGATGCGCGGCACCGTCGGCGAAATCATGCAAGCCGCCGATGGGCCGGGCGTGATGCGACAGGCGATCGGCGAGAGCCGCGCGATCGCGGCCGCGTCGGGACACGCACTGTCCGACGCGACGGTGCGGCAGATCGAGGGACTGCTGCTGAACCTCAAGTTCGACTGGTCCGCATCGATGATGCGCGACATCGCGCAGGGCGCGCCGCGGATCGAAGCCGATGGCATCGTCGGCGACCTCGTGCGGCGTGCGACCGCGGTCGGCGTCGACGCCCCGATGCTGCGCGCCGCGTTCGTCCATCTTCAGGTCTATCAGCTGCAGCAGGCGAAGAAGGCCGCCTCGCGCCCGCGAACCCTTTACTGAGGCGAAGGGACGCTAGCCGGCGTCAGCTGCGATAGAAATACGGATCCAGCACCGTCACCTCGGTGATCACGTCCGCCGGAAGCCCGTTCGCCTGGGCCGACTTGCGGATGGCCTCCGGCGTCGGGGCGTCGTAGACGCAGAAGGTCTTCGTGCGATCGGGATTCACGTACGAGTGGATCCAGGTCACGCCATCCATGGCGTTGGTGGCGACGACCGTCTGACAGACCTTGGCCCCCTCGTTCGTCATCGGAATGGACAGACCGTCGGGAAAGTTGCGTTCGACCATGTAGCGGGGCATGGAGATCTCCTTCGTTGATGGGCCGGCCCGGATAGGGACCTCAGGGTAATGGCGTTCGCCGGATGTGCGTCAGAAAAAAAAGTAACGGTCGGGTCGGTCTCAGCCGGCATGGGCACCGTCGTTCGGCGTCCGGACCAGCACCGCCGGTCCGGCGATCTCGGCCCGGATCGCAACGTAGCGATCGGTCGAGATCGTCACGACGACGGGGTCGAGCCGGATCACTTCGGGCGGCCTGGCAACCGTGGACGGACCGGGATCGATGTCGGTCGTCACGATCACGTACGCACACATTAGCGCGATCCCCGAGCCGACGCCGACCGCGAAGCGGCCGACGGTGTGGATGATTCTTTCGATGGTCTTCATGGTGATTCCTTCCTTGTGGCGAACGTGGAGCCGCCTCTTGTCGAGGAGCGCGGTCCGGGGTCGAAAGGCGAGGACGCGTCCGCGTGTCGATAGGTCGTTTTTCATGGCGCCCTCCTATCGTCGAGTCGCCCGCCCGGGCGCCCTTCGTACCGCGACGCACATCCTCTCGAGGTTGTGTTCGAACGCGAGTGCAACGGATTGCCCAGCGCTCTCGCTGCACGACGTCCCGGAGGACGGCGCACATCCCCACCGATCCCGCGCTGACGGGCCGCACCGGCCGGGTGCTCAAACACACGCTCGAACGGACGCGCCTGAAACAAAAAAGCCCGGATACCTCTGCAGGGATCCGGGCCTCGAACATCGACTGTGAAGGAGCGCTAACCGCCACCTTCTCCCGGAACCACCGCATTCGCCGCCATACCGATATTCAGAACCGGTCGCGCAACCCCCGCCGCAGGGCAAAGACCACCGCGCACCGACGAAGCGATGGACGCACGCGTCGACCCGCCCTGGACGGGCGGCGAGCGATGGGTGGTGTGGCTGAGGCGTTTCACAATGCTTCGTTCGATGAAGAGCGTCGGTTGGCTGCGGTCGATGAATGCGTCGGATGAAATCTCTGGAGTACGGCGAAAACGAGATTGCCCCCAGGGAAAGAAGAGTAAAGACTCTTCACTTTCGAGTCAACCCAATGCGACAATAAAGTTCCGTCAGCCGTCTCACGCCCGCAACGCATCGTGCACAACATCACCATCACCCGTCGCCTCAACGTCCTGACGCTGTTCCAGCGCTATGCCGAGGCACAGATGCGCTCGGGCGTTGCTCCGAAGGGCCTCGAACAATCGTTCGCACAGACATTGCAGATCAGCCCGAGCATGTGGAGCCAGATCAAGAGCAGCCGCCCGATCGGCGACAAACTGGCGCGGCAGATCGAGTCGGCATGCCGCGAGGCCCGCGGCTGGCTCGACGAAGAACGGCCCGGCGAAGGACTGACGGCCGGCGAGCAGCAGTTCCTGGCACTGGCGCTGAAGGCGTGGCGGGGGACCAACGCGGAGGGACGCAGGCGGCTGAAGGCGACCGTGAAAGAGTGGCCCTGAAGAGGCCCGGCCCTCGATCGCGTTCAGCACCGCATGCGTGCGGATGGGCATCGTGTCGAATGCGCCCGTGCTGCGGGATTCTCGCCGACGCGCCGTTTCGGGAGGACTTGCGCTCGCACCACGGGACGCGTCACGATGCGGGCTTCTGAACAGAGGGGGCCGACATGGCTGCAACGCTGGAGAACCGACTGACGGGCAAGCCGACCGCGACCGTGGGCGGCTCGACCTACGTGGACCCCGCCACGATGGAGTGGCAGCCGAGCCAGTTCGACCGCATCGCGATGAAGGTGCTGTATCACGACGAGGCGAAAGGCGAGATGACGGTCCTGCTCAAGTGGGAACCCGGCGCGATGCTGCCTTTCCACCGGCATCCGGAGATCGAGCAGAGCTACGTGCTCGAAGGATCTTTCGAGGATCACGACGGCATCTGTCGGGCCGGCCAGTTCGTCTGGCGGAAGCCCGGATCGCTGCACGAGACGCGATCGGCCGAAGGCTGCACGATCCTCGCGATCTACCGGAAGCCGAACGTGTTCTTCCATACCAGGGGGTTCAAGGCCCGCTGAACACGATGGCCGCATCCGTGTTCCGGCCGGACCGCCGAACGTTCGTCGTCGCACTGCTCGCCGCGCTCCCGGGCGCGTACGCCCGCGCCGAAGAGCGCCCGCTGATCATCGGCACGTCCACGCCGGGAGGCGGCTTCGCACTGTACGGCGAGACGCTCGAACGCATACTGAATGCGCGCGCCGGCCGCGCGTTGATCCGTGCGCGGCCGACGCGCGGCACCACCGAGAACCTCGCGTTGCTGCAGAACGGCGAGATCGACGCGGCGCTGATCCAGGGCACCGCGGCCAGTGCGCTGCTCGCGCAGGGCCCGTCCAACGGCCTGCGGATCCTGTTCGCGATGTATCCGAGTCCGGGGATGCTGGCCGTCCCGACCGTATCGCCGATCGTGCGGCTCGAAGACGTCGTCGGCAGGCGCGTGGTGCTCGGCGTGCGCACCAGCGGCCTCGTCACGCTCGGCCGGCAGGTGTTCTCCGGCATCGGCATCGATGTCGATCGCGACCTGCAGGCGATCTACGTCGACGAGGCAGCCGCGGCGCCGCGCATCGTGCTGGCCGGCGATGCGGTCGGGCTGTGGGGCGCCGGCGAAGGATGGCCGGGTTTCCTGCAGCTCGCCCGGTCGCCGGATGGCGCGCGCTTCATCGGGCCGTCGCCCGCGCAGATCCCGAAGATCGTCGCGGCTTACCCGCTGCTGACGGCGATGGAGGTCGCGGTCGGCGCATACCCGGGGATCGAGCGCCCGCTGGCGACCGTGGGTTCGATGAACTGGATCATGACCCGGGCCGATCTAGACACCACGCGCGCGGCCGTCTTCGTCGAAGCGATGGACGAGGCGGCCGCAGATCTCGCGGCCGCCCTGCCACAGGCCGCGTTCAGCACGCTGGCCAACACGCGCGCGAGCGCGCCGTCCGCGGCCCTGCTGCATCCGGCGCTCGCCCCGACCAGCTAGCCCGCCGCCGGGCGCGACCCCGGCACGATCCCGTCATGCTCGAAGCACCCACCGCGTCGTCCGACAACCCCCACTGGCGCCGTAACCTCGTCGTCTGCATGTTCGGCGCGTTCACGACGATCGTCGGGATGACGCTGCTGCTGCCGTTCCTGCCGCTCTACGTCGAACAGCTCGGCGAACACGACCCCGCGGCGATCGTGCAGTGGTCCGGCATCGCGTTCGGTGCGACCTTCCTCAGCGCGGCGCTGATGGCGCCGGTGTGGGGACGGCTCGCGGATCGCTACGGTCGCAAGCCGATGCTGATCCGTGCGAGCCTCGGCATGGCCGTCGCGATCGGTGCGATCGGCCTCGTGGAGAACGTGTGGCAACTGGTCGCACTGCGGCTGCTGACCGGGCTCCTCGGCGGCTACGCGTCCGGCTCGACCATCCTCGTCGCGACGCAGACGCCGAGGGCGCGTTCCGGCTGGGCGCTCGGCACGCTGTCGTCCGCCATCATGGCCGGCAACCTCGTCGGTCCGCTGGTGGGCGGTGCGCTGCCGCCGCTGATCGGCATCCGGAACACCTTCTTCGCGGCGGGCGCCGCGATCTTCGTGGCGTTCATGGCGACGTCGACGCTGATCCGCGAAGCGCCACGGCCGCGCGTCGACCAGTCGGTGCGCAGGCCGTCGAACTGGCAGGCGATCCCCGACAAGGGGCCGCTGGTGGCGATGCTCGTGACCGGCGCGTTGCTGATGCTGGCCAACATGTCGATCGAGCCGATCATCACGGTCTACGTCGCCAGCCTCGTCGACGACCCGGCACATGTGACGATGACCGCCGGCGTCGTGATGGCGGCCGCCGCGTTCGGCAGCATCCTGTCGGCAGCTAGGCTCGGCCGCGTCGCCGATCGGATCGGACACTGGCGTGTGGTCGTCGGCTGTCTCGCGGTGTCGGCCGCGCTGCTGATCCCCCAGGCCTTCGTCACGGCCGCCTGGCAACTTGTCGCACTGCGTTTCCTGATGGGCCTCGCGCTCGGTGGGTTGCTGCCATGCATCGCCGCGGTGATCCGTCATCACGTGCCCGAAGGCAGCGCGGGCCTGGCGCTCGGCTATTCGGTGTCGGCGCAGTACACGGGCCAGGTGATCGGACCGGTTCTCGGCGGCTTCGTCGGCGGGCAGGTCGGGATGCGCGCCGTGTTCGTGGGGACTTGCGTGCTGATGGCCGCCGGGGCGATGGGGAACGGGTGGGTGATGCGACGGTGGGCTTTCGGCCGGTAGATCGGACCACCCGCTCGGCCTGCTCTTCGCCGCTCCGGTAGAGCACGCGCTGTGTGCGGACCTCGATGGTGCGTGTCCGGGTTGGCGTGGTGTCGCGAACGTACGGCATCGCGCCGGTGTCTTCCGTGTCGCTGCGTCCTGGCGCAAAGTAGGCGCTGCGCTGCTCGATGAGGAACTTCGGCGGCTCCCGGCGGCCGATCGATCGCAGACCTCCACGCAGCGTGCCCGACAACCCACTCCGTAAGACCACTCTCCTCCCATGGACCACCGTCCTCTCGGCCGTTCCGGCCTGCAAGTCCCCGTCCTCAGTCTCGGCACCGGCACGTTCGGCGGCAGCAACGAGTTCTTCCAGCGCTGGGGAAACACGCAAGACGAAGAGGCGACGCGACTCGTCGACATCTGCCTCGAGCACGGCCTCACGCTGTTCGATACGGCCGACATCTACTCGAACGGCGATTCCGAGCGCGTGCTCGGCGCCGCGCTGAAGGGCAAGCGCGACCGCGCGCTGATCTCGACGAAGGCGACGTTCGCCAACGGGCCTGGCCCGAACGACGTCGGCTCGTCGCGCTTCCATCTGACGCGCGCCTGCGAAGCCAGCCTGAAGCGGCTGCAGACCGACCACATCGATCTGTATTTCATGCACGCGTTCGACGCGCTGACGCCGGTCGACGAGACCCTGCGCGCGCTCGACGACCTGGTGACGGCCGGAAAGATCGGTTGCATCGGCGCGTCCAACTTCTCCGGCTGGCACCTGATGAAGAGCCTCGCGACCAGCGAACGCTCCGGACTCGCCCGCTACGTCGCTTACCAGGGCTACTACTCGCTGATCGGTCGACATTACGAATGGGAGCTGATGCCGCTGGCGCTCGACCAGGGTATCGGCACGATGGTCTGGAGCCCGTTGGGCTGGGGGCGACTGACCGGCAAGATCCGCCGCGGCCGGCCCTCGAAGGAAGGTCGCATCGCCGCGGGCGGCGAAGTCGGCGGGCCGCCGGTCGACGACGAGCAGCTCTATCGCGTCGTCGACGTGCTCGACGAGATCGCACAGGCGCGCGACAAGACCATCGCCCAGGTGGCGCTGAACTGGGTGCTGGGGCGACCGAGTGTCGTCAACGTCGTGATCGGCGCGCGGGACGAGCGGCAGTTGTTGCAGAACCTCGGGTCGGTCGGATGGACGTTGAGCGCGGACGAGGTCGCCAGGCTGGATGCGGTGAGTTACGAAGTTCCGGTCTATCCCTATTGGCATCAGAAGGGATTCGACCAGCGCAATCCGAAGCCGACGGGGTGGTGACGGAGACCCGCGACCCTCCGCATCGACGAGATCGTTTCGACCCGCGTCCGTTGCTGTTACCGATCCCCGTCCGGGCCCTTCCCCTTCGCGGCCAGCCATCGATCGACCTCGGCGACCCGCTGATTGAACGTGCGCGGATCGATGTCGGGCGGGATCGAGACCGGATCCGGATCAATCGCGGGTCCGATGCCCCCACGGTCGATCGCGCGGCGCATCTGTTCGGCGATCGCGAGCAACAGGCGCTGCGCGTTGTCGACCGGGAGGTCGGCCGGCGCTTCGTCGATCGCTGCGGCTAGCGTACCCCGTACCGCGACAGGCGCATCCGCGCCTACCGTCATCGGCAGTTCGCTGTCCGGCCGTGCGGCCGGCAGGATGCTGTCGGCGAAGCTCTTCGCCGCCCCCGCTACTGCACGGTCTGAGCGCGCGCCGAGCGGACGCAGGCCCCACTTGTCGATCAGGTAGCGCAGGATGCTCGTGTGGTCGTAGCTTTCGCGGTCGCAGCCCTTCGTCACGAACGGCGATACGAGGATGGTCGGCACGCGAACGCCGAGCTTGTCGAACGCGAAGCCTTGCGGAGATCGGTAGCCGTCGGGCGCGATCGTGGCGGGTGGCGGGACCGGGTCGTAGAACCCGCCGTGCTCGTCGTAGGTGACGATCAGCAGTGTCGAGTGCCACAGCTCGGGGTTCGCGCGGATCGCGTTGTAGACCCGGGCGATCAGCGCCTCGCCCGGTAAGACGCTGGCCGGCGGATGCTGGTCGTTGGCGTCGGCCCCGAAGTAGCGCGGTTCGATGAACGCATAGCTCGGAAAGCTCGACTCGAACTGCGCATCCTGTTCGAGGCGGTCGATGTGCGCGTAGTGGTTGCTGAAGAACGGCTTCTTCAGGTGATCGAGGATGATCGATTGCGGCAGGCCGTCGTGATAGATGCGCCAGTCGATGTCGCGACCCGCGTTGCGGGCTTCGTCGATGCGGTCGTAGATGGTGTCCTGCGTCAACCTGCCGAAGACCTGCCCGATCGACCCCGGATCGTCGGCGGACGGCATGTCGGCCAGGCCCCTGCTGGTGCCGCTGTGCACGAAGAACCGGTTCGGCCACGTCGGACCGGGCAGCGACGAGAACCAGCGCGTGCAGACCAGATAGTTCTTCGCGAGGGTGTGCAGCACCGGCAGCGCGCCGTCGGCGAAGTACGCCATCACCTGCTCGCGATCGGCGGGGTCCGGATCCTGTGCGGCGTTGGCGAAACTCGCCACGAACTGGCTCATCGCCCCTTCGTCGATCTGCGCCGTCACGTCGACGAATTCGTGCGGGAGCATGAAGTCCTTCGAGACGAACGCCTTCGCGATCGGCTGCTGCACGATCGCCTTGCCCGTGAGCGGATCGTCGTTGCTGCCGGGCGCCTGGGGGTCGACGCCGTCCAGGCCGGGGACCAGCGAAGCGAGTCCACCGAGCATGTGATCGAACGAGCGGTTCTCGAGCATCAGCACGACGACGTGCCGGATCGGATCGATGACGCCCGCCGACGGCGCGGCGGCGGATGGTTGTTGCGCAACGCCGGCTGCGTGAGTGGCACGGCTCGCCGCGTAGGCGGCTGCGGTATCCGACGCCTGCGCATCGCCGGACGCCCCCCTCGAGCGGCGCATGACACGGCCGGCGGGTCGCTGGTCGAATGGCGTGCCCGATTGCATCTTGATCCGGTAGCGCTCCTGCGCGCGACGGTCCGGCATGTAGGTGTCGTCCTTGCGCGTCTCCGGGTCGTAGAAGCCGATGTAGCCGCCGGGATTGATCGAGAACGATCGCAAGCCGCTGCCCGCGAAGTCACGCCGCGTCGCCTCGCTGCCTTCGGTGCTGAAATAGGCCGGCAGGACGAAGTTGGAGACCGTGACTGCGTCGATCTCGTAGTCCTCGGCCTGCACCGCGTCGCACATCTCGAAATAGTGGAAGACCTTTTCCTTGCCGGACGGATCGTTCGGATGCGGCCCCTGCACCAGAAGGTTCGCCATCGGGTCGCCGATCAGTTCCAGCGCTTCGTGCGACAGCGTCGACGTCCATGAATCGCCGAGCTGCGCGCAAAGGTCGAGGAACACGAATCCGTACGGAATGCCGCGCAGGTTGGCGTCGTGATAGCCGAGGGCATCGTCGGTCGCGGCCGAGTTGACGATGTAGATCACCGCATCGCCGCGCATCTCGATCAGCGACGCGAGGTCGATGCGCCGACCCGAAGGGCCTTCGACCCGCAGCCGGCCGCCGAAGCCCCAGCACGGCTCGAAGTCCTGCGCGATCTGCCGGTTGATCGCCCGCACCACGCGCTGCAGGTCGAGGTCCGCGATCGATTGCGAACGATTGACGACCGAGATATGCATCATCGGGTGCTCCCTGAAAGTTCATCGTGGTGCCGCTCGGCGGCGGCGTCGCGCGAGTGTGCAGCAGCCTTCCGATTAAAGTCGATGCCGACGCGGCCGATGCGCCGCCGGCGACGCCGATCCGCCCCCGTCGTCGACACCTACTTCGGCACGCCCGTCATCGACCGCTACCGCCGGCTCGAGAACCTCAAGGATCCCGAGGTGCAGACTTTCGCGCTCGACTACTTCGAGCCATCGTGGGACGGCAGGTCGGTCGCTTTTAGCCTGTCGCGAGCGCGAAGGCGTGCAGTCGAAGCTCGTCCACGTCGGCTTCGACGGCGGTCGATCCACGCCAGCGTCGATGCCCAGAAGAACGATTCGGACACGGTGCCGGGGATGATGAAGACGAAGCTCAACACCGTCTTCGACTTCATCGCGTGCGGCCAGTACCTCGTCGACCAGAAGTACACCAACCCCGGGAAGCTCGCCGGCAACGGCGGAAGCGCAGGCGGCATCACGGTGGGCGGTGCGATGAGTGCGACGGGACCTCTTCGCGGTGATCCTCGACCAGGTGGGGATGAGCGACACGCTGCGCGCGGAGGCCGGGCCCAACGGGCCGCCGAATGCGTCGGAGTTGGGTTCCACGAAAACCGAGGAAGGGGTTCGCGCTGTTGTAAATGGGTGAGGCGGGGCGGTAGGGTCGAAAATCAGGTGGCCGTCGATTGTTGTCGTCCCGGCGGAGGCCGGGACCATACCGTCCACGCAGCACGTGCAAGCTCATGCGACGCGGAAGAGGCTCCTCGCATACGTTCGGAACGACATACGAGGCCACTGTCGTCCCGACGCAGGCGGGACCGCATCCTCCAGACATGACGTGCGAACCTCTGTGAGCCCGAGGACGCCCACACCGTCAAAGCCCGAACGGGTAGGTGTCCGGCATCCCGTCGAGCTGCTTCACCGTGAGCGGGGTGACCGCGGTGGTCTGGTCGAACCAGACGTATTCATCGAACTGCCGCGGCAGCTCCGCCTGGAAATAATGACTGGCGCGCTCCGTCTCGGGCCGATAGATCACCCCGATGGCGCGCTCGAGCCGGGGCTTCTCCAGGCCCACGCGGATCGCGTCCGAGGGCGACTTCGCCAGCGGCAGCATCAGGCGCGGACAACCCGTCGCGTGGAAGAGCCTCTCGTAACTTCCGTCCAGGGCCGGCCGCACGGTCTTGACTTCCATCGGACCGTCCCAGTCGGACGCGGCGGCCACCGTTCCGTGGTGGGTGCCGAAGCCGATGACATAGGCGGCCTCGCCGAAATGTTCGCGACACAACTGGCCGATGTTCAATTCGCCGCGCGCCGACATCTCGGTCGCCGACGCATCGCCGACGTGGGAGTTGTGCGCCCACACGATGCCTCTGGCTTCGGGTCCGTGGAACGCCAGCAGGGCCTGCAGCGTGTCGAACATGTGCGTGTCGCGCAGATTCCACGACGCATGCGAGCCGTAGTACATGACGCGGTAATAGCGCTCGGCATCGGCGACCAGACGCGCGTTCTGCACCGCGTCCAGGAAACGCTCGCCATCCTGGTAACCAGCGGCGCTGCGCTTGCGAAGCAGATCTTCGAGGATGCGCACGACATCCACTTCGCAGGTCTTGAACGTGCCGGTCAATGCCGCGTGTCCGTAGGTCGCGGGGTCGGACTGCCACGGCGTCAGGCAGCCATAGCGTTCCCTGGCGATGCGGGCCGCGTCGGGGTCGACCTTGTCGAGATACTCGAGCACCGATCGGATCGACGTGTAGAGGCTGTAGATATCGAGGCCGTAGATCGCCGTTCGCCGGTCCTGTTCGTTGTCCCCGTTGCGCGCGTGCAGCCAGTCTACGAACGTGCGCATCTCTTCGTTGCGCCACATCCACGTCGGAAAGCGGGCGAAGGCGGTCCACTCCGTGGCCGGATATTCGAAGTGCCTGACGTAGTGGTCCAGCCGCGCCACGTCGGGCCAGTCGCCTTCGATGGCCACGAAGCGGAATCCCTTCCTGGCGATCAGTTCCTGCGTGATCCGCGCCCGCATCCGATAGAACTCGGAGGTGCCGTGCGACGC
>JBDTIS010000020.1:0-29793 GCA_039936235.1 Burkholderiaceae bacterium
CCTGGCGATGCGCGCCGCGGGCGACGACCGACACCTCGTGACCCGCCGCGGCGAGCCGGAATGCCAGCACGCCGCCGATCGCTCCGGCTCCCACCACACAGACCTTCATTGTTCTCTCCCTTTCAAATGGTCGGTCGTCGACGCCGACAGCCGACGATGCGATGCGTGCATCACCGACACGTCGGACGCACGCCTGCCTCCGAATCCACCGACGCGAGCAAAGCTCCCGGCTGATCCATCATCGAAGGAAAGTCGCGCAGACGACGATCACGAAATGGACGCCGTGGTCGGGGCTCGCGCTGGCCGGTGCGTCCGCGCTCACCGCGTGCAGCAAGACGGACAATGTGACGCCTGCCCCATCCGCGAGCGCGACCTCTCCCGACCAGGCCACGGCAACAGCACGCCGAAGGCCGCTGACTCCACTACACGAGCGAGCGACGAGAAGACGTGCAATGGTGGCGCCGGACAGCAGTCGACGGTCGGTACCGCTGCCTAGCGCGCCGCGTTATACCCTCAACGGAGCGCCCGAGGACAACCCGGCGTCGGCGCTGGGCACGAAGGCCAGGGATCTCGCCAAGCATTAAGCGCATCGACGCCTCGGTCGAGCACGCAGACGCTACGTGTTACGAACGACGATGTTCGGAAACTTGGACGACATGTCTTTGGCCTTGTCGGCCACGGCGATCGCCACCTTCCTCGCGATCTCCTTGTACAGCAGCGCGATCGGCCCGTCCGGATCGGCGACGACCGTCGGCGTGCCGGAGTCGGCCTGTTCCCGGATACGGATGTCGAGCGGCAGGCCGCCCAGGTAGGGAACGCCGAAGTCCGCGCACATCTTCTGCGCGCCGCCTTCGCCGAAGATGTGTTCGACATGGCCGCAGTTGGTGCAGACGTGCATGCTCATGTTCTCGATGATGCCGAGGATCGGGATGCCGACTTTCTCGAACATCTTGAGGCCCTTGCGCGCGTCGAGCAGCGCGATGTCCTGCGGCGTCGTGACGATCACAGCGCCCGTTACCGGCACCTTCTGCGACAGCGTCAACTGGATGTCGCCGGTGCCGGGAGGCATGTCGACGATCAGGTAGTCGAGGTCGCGCCAGTTGGTCTGCTCGAGCAGCTGCGTCAGCGCCTGCGTGACGATCGGACCGCGCCACACCATCGGCTCGTCGGGATCGATCATGAAGCCGATCGAGATCGCCTGGATGCCGTGGCGCTCCATCGGCTCCATCGTCTTGCCGTCGCGCGTCTCCGGCTTGCCGGTGATGCCGAGCATCGTCGGCTGCGATGGGCCGTAGATATCGGCGTCGAGGATGCCGACCGTCGCGCCTTCGGCGGCCAGCGCCAGCGCGAGGTTGACGGCGGTCGTGCTCTTGCCGACGCCGCCCTTGCCGGATGCGACCGCGATGATGTTGCGGACGTTGGCAAGCGTCTTGGCGCCCCGCTGCACGACATGCGCGACGATCTTGGAGCCGACGTTGACGCTGACGTTCGCGACGCCCGGCACCGCGCGCAATGCGGCGATGACCATCGTGCGAATCGTATCGACCTGGCTGGCGGCCGGATAGCCCAGTTCGATATCCAGCGAAACGTTCGTGCCGCCGGCGGCGGGATCGATCCGCAGATTGCGGACCGACTTCGTGGCGGCCAGATCCTTGCCGGTATTGGAGTCGACGACGCTGGCGAGGGCCGCGTGGATTTCCTGCTCGATGGACATGACTTCTGACGGTGGGAATCGGGGTTGTCGAGTCTAGCGGAATCCGGCGTCGCGAGTCCGATGCGTGCCCGCACGCTTGCCGCGCGCAAATTGCATCGGCCACCGTCGCTGCACGAGAACCCGCTGATCTGGCCTCACGAATCGCGCCGTACCCGCACCGGCGTGACAGCGGGCGTTGCAGGCCCTGAAGAGACCGCGCGAACCGCTACCTTCACGGCGCGCCGACGGCCTACCCGCAGAGCCATGCACGCCGGCTCACCAGGAAAAAAGACCCGGCCGAAGCCGGGTCTCCAGGAAAACAGGCACGGCGCCGGATTCCTATCCCACTCCCGCCATCCCCAGCAAGCGCGGCAGGAACAGGCTCAACGGCGGCCAGTAGGTCACGAGAAACAGGAACGCGAGCATCGTCAGCAGCCACGGCATCACGGCCACCGTGAGTTCGGTGATCCCCATCTTCGTGATGCCCGAAGCCACATAGAGGTTCAGGCCGACCGGCGGATGACACATGCCGACTTCCATGTTCACCACGATCAGGATACCGAAGTGGACCGGATTGATGCCGAGTTTGATCGCTACCGGGAACAGGATCGGCGCCATGATCAACACGATCGACGAGGCCTCCATCACATTGCCGGCCAGCAGCAGCAGGATGTTGACGACCAGCAGGAACGAGATCGGACCGAGGCCCGCGCCCAGCATCCAGTCGGCCATGCTCTGGGGGATCTGCTCGGACGTGATCAGGAACGAGAACAGCACCGCGTTCGTGATGATGTAGAGCAGCATCGCCGACAGGCTCGCCGAATCGAGCAGAACCTTCGGCACCTTCTTGAGCGGCATGTCCTTGTAGACGAACACCGCGATGAAGAACGCGTACATCGCACTCATCGCCGCCGCTTCGGTCGGCGTGAAGATGCCGGTATAGATCCCACCGATCACGACGACGATCAGCAGCAGGCCCCAGACGCTCTCGCGGAACGCCTTCCAGCGCTGGCCCCATGTCGCCTTCGGCATGCGGGGGTAGTTGCGTTTCTTCGCTAGCACCCAGGTGGTGAGCCCGAGCATGAACGCGAGCACGAGACCTGGAACGATGCCGGCGATGAACAGGGCGCCGACCGACGTGTTGGTCGACACCGAATACATCACCATCACGATCGACGGCGGGATCAGGATGCCGAGCGCGCCGGACGTCGTGATGACGCCCGCGCCGAAACGCTTCGGATAACCTTGTGCGATCATCGCCGGCAGGATGATCGAGCCGATCGCGACGACGGTCGCCGGACTCGAGCCCGACACGGCGGCGAACAATGCGCACGCGAGAACGCCAGCCAGGGCCAGGCCACCGTGGAAGTGACCCACGATGCTGGACGCGAAATTGATCATCCTTTTCGCCACCCCGCCATGGGTGAGGAAGTTGCCTGCGAGGATGAAGAACGGGATCGCCATGATCTCGAACTTCTCGATGCCGGTGAACAGCTTCAGCGCGACCGTCGTCGCCGGCACAGTCGTCATCGTGAAGAGGAACGTCAGGACGGTCAGGCCGAGCGAGATCGAGATCGGCATGCCCGTCAGCATCAGGGCGAACAGCAGAACGAAGATGATGATGGCGTTCATCGCGTGCCTCTCTGCGCATCGGCGACACCAGCGCCGAATGCGGCAACCGGCGTGCCCGCGACTTCGTCGAGACCCTCGACATGTCCGGGGTCGTGCTTCGGCAGCTCACCGGTCCGGAAGAAGCTCCAGGCGACCTGCAGGAAGCGATAGCACATCAGCGACGACCCGAGCGGGATCGCCAGATAGACGATCCACATCGGGACTTCGAGGTCGGCCGAGGTCTGGTCCGTGTGCGCCATGTTCCAGACGAAATTGCCGCCCAACGCCGCGACGACACCGGTGAACAATGCGCCGGCGAGCAGCCCGAAGATGACGAACTTGCGATACCAGGGCTTGGACAGCCGGTTGATCAGCACGTCCACGCCGACGTGAATGCCGGTCCGCACGCCGTAGGCCGCTCCGAACTTGGCCATCCACACGAACATGTAGATGCAGAGCTCCTGCGCCCAGCTCAGATTGATGCTCAGGAGCCAGTCCTGGACGTACGGAATGTGGTATCCCGACGCGTAGCGATGGATCACGGACACGAAGATGAGGATCGTCGCGGCGCCCATCAGCGTCGCGATCAGCCACTCTTCGAGATGGTCGAGAATCTTGTTGATCACCGCTACCCCCCAGACGGTTCCCCGACCCGAAGAACCCAGATCCCATTCACGCGAAGGCGCCCCGGAGGGCGCCTTCGCGATGCATCACCGGCCTTACTTCGCGCCGGCTTCCTTCTGCACGAGCTCGACGGTTTCCTTGCCGATGCGCGATTTCATCTCGTCCTGGACCGGCAGCAGCACCTTCTTCCAGGCCGCCAGCTCGGTTGGAGTCAGGTCGTAGACCTCGGTCTTGCCGGTCGCCTTGACCTTCGCGAGCGCGTCGTCGTTCTCCTTCTGGGCGATATCGTTCGCGTAGGTCGTCGCATCCTTCATCGCGCCTTCGAGCGTGGTGCGGATGTCGGCAGGCAGACCTTCCCAGAACGCCTTGTTGACGATGACCGCGTAGCCGAGATAGCCGTGACGGCTGTTCGCGACGTATTTCTGCACCTCGTTCATCTTCTGGGTGTACAGGTTCGACGGCGGGTTCTCGGTGCCGTCGACGACGCCGGTCTGCAGCGCCTGGTAGACCTCGGAGAACGCGAGGACCTGCGGAATCGCGCCGAGCGCGCGCATCTGGGCCTCGAGCACCTTGGATGACTGGATGCGCATCTTCAGGCCCTTGAAGTCTTCGGGCATGTGCAGCGGCTTGTTGGCGCTCATCACCTTGAAGCCGTTGTCCCAGTAGGCCAGTCCGATGATGCCCTTCGGCTCGAGCTTCTTGAACAGCGACTTGCCGACCGGGCCATCTTCCACGCGTTGCAGCGCGGCCTTGTCCGGGAAGATGTATGGCAGGTCGAAGACTTCGAATTCCTTGACGCCGAGCGGACCGAACTTCGCCAGCGATGGCGCGAGCATCTGCACAGCGCCCAATTGCAGCGCCTCGACTTCTTCCTTGTCCTTGTACAACGTCGAGTTCGCGAAGACCTCGACCTTGACCTTGCCATGGGTCCGCTCTTCGGCCAGTTCCTTGAACTTGATGGCGCCCTTGCCCTTCGGCGTATCGGCCGCGACCACGTGACTGAACTTGATGACGATCGGAGTCTGCGCGATCGCACCGAACGATGCGACAACCAGCGCCGCACCAACAACCAGGGAATGAATCTTCATCTATTGTTCCTTGAAATCACGGGTGCGCGACCGTACGCCACCGCAGCCTGCTTGATAAATGGTCTTGGTGCGGCTCTCGATAAAGCGCCGACGTGCCTCGACCAACGCACGCAAAAATCGGTCGTCCTGTATACCTTCCGGACCCTGCTCCTGCCTATCCGCGCTACTACGAGCTTGTGGGTCGGCTGCAACACCCGGTCCCGATCCGCCGGCCCTCGGCACAACCGGCCTCGACCCCTTTCGGGCGTCGATTTCGGCGACATCGGAGGCCGCTCGCGCGAGATCGTTACTTGGTGACGTCGAACACGAGGTTCACGGTGGACGGACCGAAGGATCCGTTCGTCACCACCCCGGTCTGGTTGACACCGCTTTTCGTGAAGTCGCAGACGCCGCCCGGGAACACCGTGTTCAGCCGAGCCAGCTCGGCCGACGTGAACGCGACGCTGTAGTCGCTCGCAACGATCGGCTTGAGCGTGCACTTCATGATGTTGGCCGCCAGCGTGCCGCCCGCCTGATAACGCGGGAAGGTCCACGACGGAAACAGCGTGTTGCAGGTCGTGTTGGCCGTACTGCTCAGCGTCTGGGTCTCGGTGATGAAGGTGGTCGTGTTGCTCCAGCAGCCGTCGACGGCTTCAGCCGGCTTGTCACGAATCACCTTGGCGCGCTGCGTTCCAGCCGCGCTATCGGCCTTGTACGCGACGACCCACTTCACGAATGCAGCCCATGCCGTATCGGCGGGAACCAGATTGCCGCGCCACATCACGTGGTTGAGCGTGTCGCCGTTGGCCTGCAACATCCGCTCGCGCATCGCGAAGTGGAACCACTGATAGTGATAGCCGCCGTCGTCGTTGTAGATGCCCGATACGTCGAAGACGGGGATGGTTGCGAGCCCGCCTCCACCGGACAACTGCAGCCCGCTCTGCTGCGCGCGCGTGATGGCGCCCGCGTCGCCGACGACGCGGTTCGCCACGTAGTTGGCGTCCTGGTCGTAGCCGCCGATGGCCGCATTCAGATCGAGGAACTGCGTCGTCGAGATGGCCCCCGAATTCAGCGCGTTCAAACCGTACTGCACGCCGACATTGTCGAAAGGACGCAGCGCGAAGCCCGTGGCCTTGTCGATCCCGTAGGCGTTCTTGCCGGCGTCGTAGACGGTCGGACGCGCACCCGTCCTGTTGGACACGGGGTCGTAACGCTGACCGAGCGGGACGATCGCTTTCCAGACTGCAGACGCGTAGGCCGCGACATCGATGCGCCCCGGGACCGGATCGGTACGGCCCGACTGATTCGCGGCGTCGAGGAAGGCCTGGATGCCCTTGTAGCCAGTGACCGCGATCTTCTGCGCGTCGCTGAAGCCGGTCGGATTCGTCACGGCCCAGTAGTGCGTCAGCAGGTGCCCGTCGGAGCCGGAGAACGCGATGCCCAGCGGATCGGGAAAGGTGCAGGCGATCAGAATGCCGTCGAACAGGCCGGGGATACGGTCGGCCGGCTGCGAGCTTCCGTACGAGCCGCCCGAGCAACCGGCGCTGACCGTGAAGTCAGGCACGCCGTAGTTCTTGATGAAGGCCTCCTTCGACATCATCACGGCTTCGCTCTGCAGCAAGGCGTTGCAGTTGTTCGACGCGTGATGCAGCGTGTTCGCGAAGGTCGCATAGCCTTCGCCGAGCCGCTTGACCGCCAGCAGGCTGAAGTCGAAGCCGGCGATGGCCAGGTTGCCCTGCGCGCCGCCCTGGATGTACCAGCCGCCGCCACAACCGAAGCCTTCGACCGCGATCAGGCGCTTGTTCCACGCTTTCGGTTGCGTCGTCGGTGTCGGCGCGGCTTCGACCGTCGGATCGTGCAGGACCGCACTCTGGTAGATGCCGCGATCCACGGTGCCGGTCTCGACGCGGACGATGAACGGGACCGTCGTGCCGCCCAGCGTCGTCGTCGACGCGACGTCGGCTGGCCGGGCCGTGGTGCTCGGCATCGGCGTGAGCGCCGTCCCGTTGGTCTTCAGATACATGTACGTGACCTTCGCGGCCGCCGTACAGTCGGAGTCGAGCGCGGGCCCGAAGGCCGAGCCGTCCGGCAGCAGGAAGGTCGCCGTCTCGCAGATGTACGGCGTCTGGTGCGGGCCCGAGATGATCGGACCGGCGAGCGGATAGGCCGTGAAGCTGAGCGGCGTCGTGGCCGACTTCTGCGCGACCTGCAGCGTGTTCGTGCCGGGCACGACCCCGGTGACGACGCCGATCAGATGGCCGGCGTGGGCCGTATCGACCTTGAAGGCGCTGGTGACACTGGCGCCGTTTAGCGTCGCGGTGATCGGTACCGAGGTATCGGCGACCAGCACGTCAACGAGGGCTGTGGTGCCGGAGACGTACTGCGGCTGCGACGAGAGGATCTGGACCTGAGGTGGGACGTCGACCACTTTGCCGTCATCGCTGCCACCGCAACCGAACAGGGTCGCGGCGAACGTGCCTGCCGCGACCAGGGCAAACGAATGCCTGCGTGAAAAGCTCATGAAGTCTCCTGAATATTGTAGTGAACGACGCGAGTACCTCTTTTACTGGAGGGGGACCGCGCCCCCTACTTCGCGCCGCCGAAGCCGGTCGTCCGGTACACCTGTTCGATGAGGCCCTTGCCGATGCGCCCTTCGACTTCCTTGTGGACCGGCAACAGGACCTGCCGCCATTCCTCCTTCTGCTGCGGTGTGAGCACTGTGATCTCGGTCTTCCCGGTGGCACGGATCGCCACCACCGCATCCGCGTTGTCCTTCTTCGCCGCCGCATTGCCGTAATCGATCGCATCCTTCAGCGCGCCTTCGAGCGTGGTCCGGATGTCGGCCGGCAGTCCGTCCCAGAACGCCTTGTTCGCGATCACCGCGTACGCGAGGTGGCCATGGTCCGACAGGGTCATGTACTTCGCGACCTCGTTGAGCTTCTGCGTATAGATCCCCGACGGCACGCCCTCGGTGCCGTCGACCACGCCGGTCTGCATCGCCTGGTAGACCTCGGAGGCGGCCATCACCTGCGGGATCGCCCCCAGCGCGCGCATCTGGGCCTCGAGCACCTTGCTCGACTGGATGCGCATCTTCATGCCCTTGAAGTCGGCCGGTTTCCTCATCGGCTTGTTGCCGGCCATCGCGTGGAAGCCGTTGTCGATGTAGCCGAGGCCCTCGATGCCCTTGCCGTCGAGCTTCGCGAGCAGCGCCTTCCCGATCGGTCCATCGGCGACCCGATGGAACGCGGCCTCGTCGGGGAACACGTAAGGCAGGTCGAATACCTCGAATTCCTTCACGCCCAGCGGCCCGAACTTCGCCAGGGACGGCGCGAGCATCTGGACCGCTCCGAGTTGCAGCGCCTCGACCTCCTCCTTGTCCTTGTACAGCGTCGAGTTCGCGTAGACCTCGATCCTGACCCTGCCCTTGGTGCGCTCTTCAGCCAGCTGCTTGAACTTGTCGGCCATCTTGCCCTTCGGCGCATCGGTCGCGACGACATGACTGAACTTGATCACGATCGGGGAAGATGCAGGCGCCTGCGCATGGGCGGGCCCGACCAGAATGGAAAGTGCGAGCGCCACGCCGGCGAACAGTTTCATGAGTTTCTCTCCGGGAAAGAGGCGAGGGCAGCGGGACGGATCACGGAGGATGGCTGCCTGCGATCTGGTAGACCTCGTTCAGCAATGCGGCGCCGATCCGCGGTTCCATTTCCTTGTGCACGGGCCACATCGCTTTCTTCCAGTCGGCGCGCTGCGCATCGGTCAGCGCGAGCACCTGCACCTTGTCGGTGGCCCTGATCTGTGCGAGCGCCGCATCGTTCTCTTCGGTGACGAGCTTCTGCTCGTAGTCGGTCGCATCCTTGATCGACGAGGCTACGACGGCCTGCAGATCGGGCGCGAGCCCCTCCCAGAACGCCTTGTTCATCACGACCGCGTAGCCGGTGTGCGTGTGATACGTCAGCGTGATGTTCTTCTGCACCTCGATGTACTTCTGCGTCGTGTAGCTCGAAAGGATGTTCTCGGTGCCGTCGACGACGCCGGTCTGCAATGCCTGATAGACCTCGGAGAACGCCATGATCTGCGGGATCGCGCCGAGCGCGCGCTCGTTGGCTTCGAGCACCTTCGACGACGGGATCCGCATCTTCAGTCCCTTGACGTCCGACGGCGTACGCAACGGCTTGTTGGCGGACATGACGTGGAAGCCACCGCTCCAGTAGGCGAGGCCCTTGATCTGCCGCGGCTCGAGCAGCGCGAAGAGCTGCTTGCCGGTGGCGCCCTGGGTCACGCGCTGGAAGGCCGGGTCGTCAGGGAAGAGGTATGGCAGGTCGAAGATCTCGAACTGCCGGACGCCGAGCGGCCCGAACTTGGAAAGAGACGGTGCGAGCATCTGGACAGCGCCGAGCTGCAGTGCCTCCAGTTCCTCCTTGTCCTTGTACAGCGACGAATTCGGAAAGATCTCGACCTTGATGCGCCCCTTCGAGCGCTCCTCGGCGAGCTCCTTGAAACGCTGGGCGGCCTTGCCCTTCGGCGTGTCGACGGTGACGACGTGACTGAACTTGATGACGATGTGCGAGGCCTGCTGGGCGACGGCCGAAGTCGTCGCGCTCGCCACGAGCCACAGTACGGCGCAGGTCTTCGCGATAGAGTTCATGGTCGGGCGGAACCGCGCGTGCGGCACCCTGGGTCTCGTTGCGGCGCCCGCCTAGGTCCGGGCTCTTTCAATCAGTGGCGTCGTACAGGCGCCGGCGCGAGCCGTATTCTCGTGATTCGAAATCGCCAAGACAAGAAGGATTTACCCGAGCATCGCCGAAGCGGCGCTCAATGCCGCAATGCCGGAATCAGCGCGACCAGCCCATCGACGATCAGCTCCACCCCGAGCGCCGCGAGCAGCAGGCCCATCACCCGCGTCGCGACGTTGATGCCGGTGCGGCCGAGCACGCGGCTGATCGGGCCGGCCGCAGTCAGCGCGACGAAGACGAGGATCCCGATGACGATGCCGCTGCCGATCAGGTTGACCATCTGCAAATAGGTATCGGCCTTGTCGGAGTAGATGATCACCGTGCTGATCGTGCCGGGCCCGGTCAGCAGCGGGATCGCGAGCGGTACGACGGCGATGTTTTCCTTCAGCTCGCCCTCGACCGCTTCTTCCGGCGTGGTCTTGGTGCCGCCAGGCTGGGCATTGATCATCGAGATCGCCATCAGCAGCATGATGATGCCGCCGCCAACCTGAAACGAGTTGACCGAGATCCCGAAGAAGTTGATCACCTGCTGGCCGAGCACGGTGGTGAACGCGATCACGACAGCGACCGTGAACGACGCGACGCGAACGATCCGCTGCCGCTCGTGGCGGCTGTTGGTCGTCGTGAAGCTGATGAAGAATGGGATCGCCCCGAGCGGATTGACCAGAGCGAGCAGCGTGATGAAGGTCTTGAAGGCGTCCATGACGCCATTGTCTCCGACGCAGGCGCGCGACGGGCGTGGAATCGCCGTGTGTCGCTCAGCCGACGAACAGTCGCTCGCCGACCGCGAGATCGTGACCGAGCGCCTCTTCTTCCGTAGCAGGACGCAGGCCGACGCGACCCAGCAGCGCGACACTCTTCGCATTCCCGGCCTCGACCGTCGCCAGAAAGCGGACCACGCCGTACTCGGCGGCCAGATGCGCCTTCATCGCCAGCACCGCTTCGGTCGCATAGCCGTTGCCCCATTCGGCGACCGCCACGAAATAAGCGATCCAGGCTGTCCGCGCAGCCCCGATCGTCGCCTGCACGTAGCCGATCGGCGGCCGGCCGTGCGGCGCGACGATCCAGTTCAGCCAGAGCTGCGTGCCGTCGGGCGAACGGCGCGACTCGAGGCGCGCATAGACGTCTCGCGTGTGGTCGATCGACGGATGCGGCGGATTGTCGAGATAGCGGTACAGCGTGGCATCGCCGACGATGAGGAACATGGCATCGGCGTGCGAGCGAAGCAACGGCTGCAGCGTGACGCGCGCCGTCGTCAGCGCCGCCATGCCGTCAGAGCTGATAATCCCCGCCCACGTCGTGTCCCTCGCCGCGCACCAGCCGATCGATCATCTCCGGGTCGAACTCCGGCGCGATCAGCCTGATGAAGTGATGGACGAACGTTCGCAGTGTCGCGCCGCGCTTGAACGCCAGATGCGTGACCTGCGATCCGAACAGATGTCCCGCGGGAATCGCGACCAGGCCCGGATCGCGTTCCGCGGCGTAGGCGATGTCCGCGACCAGCCCGACGCCGAGACCCGCCTCGACGTAGGTCTTGATGACGTCGGCATCGATTGCCGCCAGCACGATGTCCGGCGCCAGATGACGCAGCGCGAACGCCTCGTCGATCCTCGTGCGCCCCGCGAACGCTGCGTCGTACGTCACGAGCGGATACGACGCGAGCTGGTCCAGCGACAGCGGCTTGTCGCCGACCTGCACCAGCAGCGCATGGTTTGCCGGGACGACCGCGACGTGCTTCCACGTAAAGCACGGCAGGCTGACGAGCCCATCGACGTCGGCGATGACCTCGGTCGCGATCGCGATGTCGGCCTGGTCGCGCATCACCATCTCGGCGAGTTGCGGCGGACTGCCCTGCAACAGCGACAGATGCACGGACGGATGCGCCGCGCGAAACGCCTGCACGATCTTCGGCAGCGTGTAACGCGCCTGCGTGTGCGTCGTCGCGATGGTCAGGTTGCCGTGTTCCTGCGCGGCGAAGTCCTGGCCGGTCCGCTTCAGGTTCTCAGCTTCTAGCAGCAGCCGCTCGATGATCGGCAGCACCGCCCGGCCCGGCTCGGTCAGCGACGTGAGACGCCGGCCGCGACGCACGAAGATCGGAAAGCCGAGCTCGTCCTCGAATTCGATGATCGCCTTCGACACGCCGGGCTGCGACGTGTGCAGGGCCTCGGCAGCGAGCGTCAGGTTGAAGCCGCGCCGCACCGTCTCGCGCACGAAGCGCAGCTGATTGAAATTCATCTAGGACCGGAATGTACGTTTGTACACGAGGATTCCGAGCACGATGCAACGCCGCGATCGGGCACCGCACCAGCTTCACGACGCTCAAACGATCGCGCCGACGTCTTCCTTCTTGACCGGCTTGACGAGGTCCTCGCGCTTCACGCCGAGCCACTTCGTGATCGGCGCCATCACCAGCACCGATGAATAGATGCCGAACAGGATGCCGATAGTGAGGGCCAGTGCGAAGTAGTGCAGCGTCGCGCCGCCGAACAGCAACATCGACAGCACCATCGTCTCGGTCAGCCCGTGCGTGATGATCGTGCGGCTCATCGTGCTCGTGATCGCATTGTCGATCACGCTGTCGACGCTGGCCTTGCGCATCTTGCGGAAGTTCTCGCGGATCCGGTCGGCGATCACGACCGATTCGTTGACCGAGTAGCCGAGTACCGCGAGCGCGGCGGCCAGCACCGTCAGCGAGAACTCCCACTGGAAGGCCGCGAAGAAACCCAGGATGATGACCACGTCGTGCAGGTTGGCCACGATCGCGGCGACCGCGAACTTCCATTCGAAGCGCACCGCGAGATAGATGACGATGCCGATGATCACGAACAGCAGCGCAAGCGCGCCGTCGGTGGCGAGCTCCTGCCCGACCTGCGGCCCGACGAACTCGACCCGCGTGATCTTCGCGTCGCTGCCGCCGGCCTGCAGCACGGCGCTCGTCAGCTTGGCCTGATCGAGCTTGGCGTCGGTGGTCGCGATCGACGGCGCGGCAGCGACGTCCTTCAGCGACAGCCGCAGCAGCACGTCGCGTGCGGTGCCGAAGTTCTGCACCTGCGGTTCGCTGACGCCGACCTTCTGCATCGCGGCGCGCAAGCTCTCGATGTTGGCCGGCTGCGAGTAACTCGCCTCGACCATGACGCCGCCGGTGAACTCGATGCTGAAGTTCAGGCCGCGGACGACGAGAAAGACGACGGCCGCGACGAAGGTGAGCAACGAGATGACGTTGAACACCAGCGCGTGGCGCATGAAGGGGATGTCGCGGCGAATGCGAAAAAATTCCATAACTCTCTTAAGCGCAGCTCACTTCATGTCATCCGGGCAAAAGCCGGGACCTAATTATCGGTGGTGTCGTATCGGGAGCCACGGGACCATCGGGTCCCGGCCTGCGCCCGGGACGACGAAAGCTAGGCCGTCTTCGCGTCCGGACGCCAGACCTGCCCGATCGCCACACTGGCCAGCTTCTTCTTCCGCCCGTAGATCAGGTTGACCAGACCGCGCGACACGAACACCGACGAGAAGATCGACGTGAGAATGCCGAGGCAGTGCACCACCGCGAAGCCGCGGATCGGACCCGAGCCGAAGGCGAGCAACGCGAGGCCTGCGATCAGCGTCGTGATGTTGGAGTCGATGATCGTGCCGAACGCGCGCTCGTAGCCTTCGGCGATCGCGGCCTGCGGCGCCTTGCCGTGGCGGAGCTCCTCGCGGATCCGTTCGTTGATCAGCACGTTCGAGTCGATCGCCATGCCGAGCGCGAGCGCGATGGCCGCCACACCGGGCAAGGTCAGCGTGGCTTGCAGCATCGACAGCAACGCGAGCAGGAACAGCAGGTTCGCGGCCAGCGCGACGACCGAGATCACGCCGAACAGTCGGTAGTACAGGATCATGAACACGGCGATCGCCGCGAATCCGTAGACGGTCGACAGGAAGCCACGGCGGATGTTGTCGGCGCCCAGCGACGGCCCGATGCTGCGTTCCTCGATGATCTCCATCGGCGCGGCCAGCGAGCCCGAGCGCAGCACCAGCGCGGTGTCGGTCGTCTCGCTCGCCGTGAAGCGGCCGGTGATACGGAAGCGGTTGCCGAGCTCGCTCTGGATCGTCGGCGCGGTGACGACCTCGCCCTTGCCTTTCTCGAACAGGATCAGCGCCATCCGCTTGCCGATGTTCTCGCGGGTCGTGTCGCGCAGCGCGCGGGCGCCCTTCGCGTCGACGTTCAGGTTGATGTCGGGCTGCTGGTTCTCGTCGAAGCCCGGCTGCGCGTCGGTCAGGTTGTCGCCGGAGAAGATGACCTGCTTCTTGACCAGCAGCGGCACGCCGTTGCGATCGGTGAACTTGTCGTCGCCGAACGGTACCGTCCCGCTCGCCACGGCCGACTGCGCCTCGGCCGATTCGTCGACCAGCCGCGCCTCGAGCGTGGCCGTGCGGCCGATGATGTCCTTGGCCTTCGCCGTGTCCTGCACGCCGGGCAGCTCGACGACGATGCGGTCGCCGCCCTGCTGCTGGATCACCGGTTCGGAGACGCCGAGCTGGTTGACGCGGTTGTGCAGCGTGCTGATGTTCTGTTTGAGCGCATTGTCCTGGACCGACTTGATGGCTTCGGGGCGAAACGTCGCGACCAGCTTGGTCGAGGCGCCGTCGGTCTGCGAGACGATGGTCATTTCCGGCAGCCCGTCTTCGAGGACCGGACGGGCCTTCGCGGCCGTCTCGGCATCGGTGAACGAGACCTCGATCGCGCTGGCGTTCCGCGCGATGCCGTTGTGCCGGATGTTCTTGTCGCGCAGCAGCGTGCGCGCATCGCCGGTCAGCGCATCGAGGCGCTTCGACAGCGCGCTCTTCATGTCGACCTGCATCAGGAAGTGGACGCCGCCGCGCAGGTCCAGACCCAGGTACATCGGCAGCGCGTGAATCGCCGTCAGCCAGCGCGGCGAGTCGGCGACCAGGTTCAGGGCTACCACGTAGCTCTTGTCGTCGGCATTCGGATTCAGACCCTGCTCCAGCACGTCCTTGGCGTGCAGCTGCGTGTCGTTGTCGGCGACGCGAATGCGGACCGATGGCGACTGCCCGTTGTCGAAGAAGGTTCCAGTGGTGGCGATGTTCGCCTTCTTCAGCAGGTCGTCCACGCGCGTCATCATCGACGCGTCGACCTTGATAGTCGCCTTCCCGCTCGTGACCTGCACCGCCGGCGCCTCACCGAAGACGTTGGGCAGCGCGTAGAGCAGGCCGACCGCGAGGGCGACTGCGATCACGATGTACTTCCAGAGTGGATAGCGATTCATGGCGACGAGGACCGGGGCCGATCAGAGGGCCCTGATGGTGCCCTTCGGCAACAGCGCGGTGACGGCCGACTTCTGGATCGTCATTTCGACCGCCGTGGCGCCGCCCACGACGTTGCCGACCTCGATCGTGACGTACTGGTCGACGACCTTGCTGACGCGGCCGAGCAGGCCGCCGGACGTGATGATCTCGTCGCCGCTCTTGATGCCTTCCATCATGGCCTTCTGATCCTTCGCACGCTTCTGCTGCGGACGGATCAGGAGGAAATAGAACGCGACGATCATCAGCGCGGGCAGCGCCATCTGTTCGATGGAAAAGCCGGGGGCTGCAGCGGCGGAGCCGGCGGCCTGTGCATAGGCATCTGAAATCAGGAACAAGGTGACTCTCCGGCAGCGACAGCCGCAATACGCGAAGGGCGAATGCGTGTCAAAAAATGAGCCGGCGATTGTAGCATCGGGGGGTTTGGGGGGTTGCGGCGTGCGGGAACGACTGCAGGAGATGGCACCGCGCTTTGCCCGTCGTTCCCGCAAACGCGGAAACGACGATCTGCATCACCCCGCCGACACGCCCCGCGCCCGCTCTTCCCGAAAACTTTTCACGAACGCGTCCAGCGTTCCCGCCTCGATCGCCTCCCGCATCCCTGCCATCAACCACTGGTAGTAGTAGAGGTTATGGATCGTGTTCAGCCGTGCCCCGAGGATCTCCCCCACGCGCGCGAGGTGATGCAGGTAGGCACGCGAATACGTCCGGCAGGTCGCACAACCGCAGCTCTCGTCGATCGGCCGCATGTCGTCCCTGTAGCGCGCGTTGCGCAGCTTGAGATCCCCGAAGCGTGTGAACAGCCAGCCGTTGCGCGCGTTGCGGGTCGGCATCACGCAGTCGAACATGTCGATGCCGCGCCGGACCCCGTCGACCAGATCCTCCGGCGTGCCGACCCCCATCAGGTAGCGCGGGCTGTCCTGCGGCAGACGCGGGCCGACGTGGTCGAGGATGCGGATCATGTCCTCCTTAGGCTCGCCGACCGACAGCCCGCCGATCGCGTAGCCGTCGAAGCCGATGTCGGTCAGCGCCGCCAGCGATTCGTCCCGGAGGCTCTCGTGCATGCCGCCCTGGACGATGCCGAACAGCGCATTCGGATTGGTCAGCCGGTCATGTTCGTCGCGCGACCGTCGCGCCCAGCGCTTCGACAGCCGCATCGAGATGGCCGCATCGTCGATCGACGTCACGACGCCGCCGATCTCGTAAGGCGTGCATTCGTCGAACACCATCACGACATCCGCGTTCAGCACGCGCTGGATACGCATCGATTCTTCGGGCGTCAGGAACAGCTTGTCGCCGTTGATCGGCGACGCGAACGTCACGCCTTCCTCGGAGATCCTGCGCATCTTGCCGAGGCTCCACACCTGAAAGCCGCCGGAGTCGGTCAGCATCGGCTTGTCCCAGCCGATGAAGTCGTGCAGCCCGCCGAACTTGCCGACGACGTCGAGGCCCGGCCGCAGCCACAGGTGGAAGGTGTTGCCGAGGATGATCTGCGCGCCTAGCGTCTGCACCTCGTCGGGCGTGACGGCCTTGACCGCGCCGTAGGTGCCGACCGGCATGAAGGCCGGCGTGTCGACGGTCCCGTGGATCAGCGACAGGCGGCCGCGACGTGCAGCGCCGTCGTTCGCGATGCGTTCGAAATTCATGGAAGGCTCGTGGGGAGGCGGGCGGCGTCGACGCAGGGCTCGATCAGCATCGCGTCGCCATAACTGAAGAAGCGGTAGCGCTGCGAGATCGCATGACGATACGCGTCGCGGATGCGCTCGACGCCGGCAAAGGCCGAGACCAGCATCAGCAGCGTCGATTGCGGCAGGTGGAAGTTGGTCAGCATCAGGTCGACGACCTTGAAACGGTAGCCGGGCGTGATGAACAGTCGCGTACCGGACTCACCTTCGCGCGGCATGCCGTCGACGTCCACCGCCGACTCGAGCGCGCGCAGCGACGTCGTGCCGACCGCGACCACGCGGCCGCCGCGTACCCGTGTCGCCGCGATCGCATCGATCAGCGAACGCGGGATCGTGTAGCGCTCCTCGTGCATCACGTGATCCGCGAGGTCGTCGACGCGGACCGGCACGAAGGTGCCGGCGCCGACGTGCAACGTCAGCGTCGTGGTCCGGATGCCGCGCGCGGCGATCGCGATCAGCAGCGCTTCGTCGAAGTGCAGCCCGGCCGTCGGCGCGGCGACCGCACCCGGCGCGCGCGCCCACACCGTCTGATAGCGCTCGTCGTCGACCGCGTCCGGGCGATGTTCGATGTAGGGCGGCAGTGGCAGCCGGCCGTGACGTTCGAGGACGGCCTCGAGGTCCTGATCGAAGTCGAGCACGAAGAACTCGCCGTCACGGCCTGTTACGGTCGCCGTCACCGGGTCGGCCTCGTCGCCGACCGCGATCCGCGTGCCGGGTTTCGGAGAATGGCTGGACCGCAATTGCACGCGCGACTGCCGTGCGCCGGTAATCCGTTCGATGAGCATTTCGACGCGCCCGCCACTGTCCTTCGCGCCGAACAGCCGTGCCTTGATCACGCGCGTGTCGTTGAGCACCAGCAGGTCGCCGGCGCGCAGCAGCGTCGGTAGTTCGTCGATGCGGCGATCGTCCGTTGCGCCGTCGACGAGCGACAGCAGCCGGCTCGCCGATCGCTGCGGCAGCGGATGCTGGGCGATCAGCGCATCGGGCAGATCGAAGTCGAAATCGGAACGAAGCAAGGGAACGGGATCGTGAGGAGGCCGATCTGCCACTGCGGCCGCGGCAGGGGCGAGATTATGACGTTCGCCGGCATCGCTCGCGCGCCCGACGGCACCGACGATGACGCGCGGTTCGTTGCGTCGGCGGTCTGGAAGTGTCCGCCGTGATCGAAGCGCGCCTTTGCAGGGCGGCCGTCGAATCCGCATACGCGCCGTCCTGGCCCGGGGGCGCGCTAGCGGAGTTCCGGATCGTGCTGCGCCTCGGGCGAACGGCGGGAGAGCCGGATCGAGCGAGCCACGCTGCGCCAGGCGAACGGTCGCGGATCGACCAGCATGCTCAGCGCGCGCGCATAGTCCAGCGTCAGGCCCGGCGTCCACGCCATCGTCACGGCCCGCTTCCTGATCTGCGCGGCGACCCACAGTTCCGGAGTCGACAGGATGCGCAAGAACGCCATCCAGCCGAGCGCCTTGCCATGCAGTCGATCCCAGGCCCCGTCGACGGCGGCCTCGAGCGCAGCCGACACCGAGCTAGAGCAATTGCGATGCGTCAGGTTGTAACGCTCTTCCCGGCGATAGCGCTGCCAGAACGCGTCCAGCTTCGCGGCATCGTAGTTGCGGATACGGACACGGAAAGTCGACGGGCACCAGGCCTTCGATTCGGTGACGTAGTCAGGCTGAAACACGCCGGCGATGTCGTTCTCCGGCGTCGCCTTGAGAAGGCGTCCGAACTCGCCGGGGGAGCGGTCGATTTCCACGCCCGGATACAGGCTGATGTAGATCCCCTCGGGCGACTCGAGTGCCGCATGGCCGGTCGAGATCACGCCGTTGACGTCGACGGCGGCGATGTAGCGATCGATCAGCGGCTGGCTCTGGGTCGGCGCTTTCGACGAACCGGTCGGCGTCCAGACATGGACCGTGAGCGCGCGTTCGTCGGTGTCCGGGGGGCCGTCCCACTCGGACCGGGCGAAGCGCGGCGCTTCCGTCGACGCGACAGCCTGCCCGTCCTGCAGGAGAGAGTCGACATTTCGCACCGGGACGGTGTCGTTCAGGCGCCGCACACGCAGCGCGAGGTTCAGCAGATTCAGTCCGCCGAAGACCAGCATCAGGCCGAGCGCGTACGGAAGCGTGCCGACGTAATGCGTCGGATAGGGCTGATAGAAGAAGCCGGCTATGGCTATCTCGGCCACGCCCCAG
The DNA here is from genome assembly GCA_039936235.1 of Burkholderiaceae bacterium. Classification (GTDB taxonomy): domain Bacteria; phylum Pseudomonadota; class Gammaproteobacteria; order Burkholderiales; family Burkholderiaceae_D; genus CAHJXF01. The sequence goes on from JBDTIS010000020.1 coordinate 18,913, forward strand.
CCGAACGCGAGTCGCCAGCGCGGGAACCGGACGGTGTGTGCCGACACGCATTGCAGCAGGCCGTCGAGCAGGAACAGGGTTCCGAAGATCATCGACAACACGAAGTTGCCGTGATGCTCGCCGGACAGGATCAGCAGCGCCGCGAGCACCGCCGCGCCACCTCTGACGAGCCGAAGCGTTCGCTGCGCTCCGACGCCGAATCCGACCAGGGCCAAAGCGGCCAGCCCGTCGATCAGGAAGAGACCGGCGAACAGGTAGATCGGGAAGTAGAGCGCGTTGTCCAGCGCATCGACGATCAGGACCACGCCCGCGATCATCCAGACAAGCCCGATCGCGAGGAGCGTGCGCCATCGTTCTCGCAGGAAACGCGTTCCCATCAACAGTAGAAAGAGATTAGCCAAGTCGGAGAGCGACATGAAAGAGAACGACCGTGAATCTAGGCGGGGCCGGGATGTGCGTCAACTCGGACGACGCCTCAGTTTCGAGCGCCCTATCGAGACCGCGATCGATCGGCGTGGACGCTCTCCGAAAGGCTTCGACATGCGAATGCCAAATGCGCAGCGCAGGACCGGATAAAAGTCCGGTGCGAGCATGCCGATTCCGCTCGTCAGGGCTTCGTCGCGTCTGCGCGGATCCTCGCGACGGTTGCGGGGAGGTCTTTCCACGGCGGGCCACCGGGCGCGAAGCGCCGGCGCATCCAGGCCACAAGCTCGATGACCTGACGATCGTCGAACGCGTCGGCGAACGCCGGCATGAAGCCGACGTCGCGGCCAGCAGGCGCTCGGACGCCTTCGAGGATCACGCGCAGCAGATTGTCCGGTGTGTCCGCGTGCAGCTTCGTGGCCAGTGCGAGCGGCACGTTGACGCCAAGCAGTCGCGGGCCGTCGCCATCGTGATGACAGGCACCGCAAGCCGATTCGAACAACCGCTGCGTCGCGTCCGGTAACGGGCTCGCGCGGCTGGCCTCCGCGATCGTCGCCATGGCCATCGCGTGCGCAGTCGCCTCGTCCGGCTTCGTCGCGAACGATGCGAGGTAGTGGGCCATCGCGCGCAGGTCGGCGTCTGACGCAGCCACGAGTTCGCGGACGACCGGCGCCATCGGGCCCGTCGCGGCCCCATGTTCCGCGCTGTAGCCCGAGCGCAGATAGTCGAAGAACGCCGTCTCGGTCCACGGCACCGGGCTATTCGCCAGTGCCGTCAGCGCCGGCGCCTCCCAGCCATCGACCATCGCGCCGGCGAGATAGGCGTTACCGGTCCGCTCGGCGCCGAGCGCGTCGCGGCCGGTATGACACGCGCCGCAGTGCCCGAGGCCGTCGACAAGGTATGCGCCGCGTCGCCATTGCGTCGAGTGCGTCGGGTCGGATTGCGCGATACCCGGCGACAGGTAGATCCCGTTCCACAGCGCCATCAGCGGCCGCACCCCGAACGGGAACGCGAGCCGGGTCGCGGGCACGTCGTTGCGAACCGCTGGCTGCGCCATCAGCCACGCGTATAGCGCGTTCAGGTCGTCGTCCGTGGTCCGCGTGAAGGCCGTGTACGGGAAGGCCGGATAGAGCCTGTGTCCGTCGCGCGAGACGCCTTCGCGCATCGCGCGTTGGAAGGCGCTGAACGACCACGCGCCGATACCGGTCTCGACGTCGGGGGTCAGGTTCGTGCCGTAGACCGTGCCGAACGGGGTCTCGAGCGGGAAACCTCCGGCGTACGGCGCGCCTCCCTTCACGGTGTGGCAACCGATGCAGTTGCCGATCGCGGCGAGTTGCCGACCGCGTTCGATGGTCGCGGCGGTGTAGATCGCAGAGTCGGGGCGGGTGACGGGCGCGATGGTCGAACGGATACCGAGGACGGCGGCGGTAGCACCGATCAATCCGCTCGCCAGCAACACCGCACGCCGACCCCAGCGCGCTGGACTCCCTCCCCCTCTGGGAGACGGTTGAGGAGGTGGCGCGCGCAGCGCGCGATGCGCTTCGGACCCATCCTGTCGCTCGCTGCGCTCGCCCCCTCCCCGGCCCTCCCCCCGGGGAGGAGGGAGACCCTGCAGCGCGGCTCGTACCACTTCCGCCGTGAACGGCGGCTGCCTGAACCTCACACCGGTCGCGTCGAAGATCGCATTCGCGATCGCGGCGGTGCCCGGCACCGACGACGACTCGCCCGTACCCAACGGCGGCTGATCGTCGCGCGGCATCGTCACCACCTCGATCACCGGCACGTCGCGAAAGCCGAGGATCGGGTAGCTGCCCCACTCGCGGCTCGCCACCACGTTCGTGACCGGGTCGGTCCGCACGCGCTCGCGCAGCGCGCGGCTGGTCGTCTGGATCGCGTTGCCGTGGATCTGATGCCGCACGCCTGCCGGGTTGATCATCAGCCCCGCGTCCTGCCCGACGACCACCCGCGTGACATGCACCTCGCCGGTCCTGCGATCGACGTCGACGTCGGCGATCCACGCCGACCACGCCGCGCCGAAGCCCGGCCACGCGCTGTGGACGTAGCGCGCGTACGCGACACCACGACCGTGCAGCAGGTCGCCGGTCGCGCCCTGCTGCTGCGGTTGCGTGTGCGCGACCCAGCCGGCCTTCGCGGCCGTGGCCTCGATCAGCTCGCGGGCGCGCGGGTCTCGCAACTGCTGCAGCCGGTAGACGACCGGGTCGACGCCCGCCGCGGTCGCAAGCTCGTCGACATACGACTCGTGCGCGAACGAGTTCGGCAGCGCCGACACGCCGCGCAGCCACGACGCGCGCAGGATCGGCGGCATGTCGTTGACCGTCACGCGCAGGTTCGCGTAGTCGTACGGCGGGCGCGCGGTGCGGTCGCCCATCTCGAACGCATGCGGCTGTGGAGTTATGGTCCGCGTCAGCAGCATCGCGAGCGTCGGCGCGCCGTTCGACGGGTAGGACGTCGCGAAGTCGTAGGCCGCGACCGAGCCGTCGGCCGCCAGCCCACCACGCACCGTCATCCACTGCGCCGCACCCTTCGGTTCCCACAGATGTTCCTGCTCGCGCGTGAGCTGTACGCGCACCGGCGCGCCGACCGCGCGCGACAGCAGCACCGCGTCCGCGGCGACGTCGTCGGCCCCGTTGCGACCGTAGCAGCCGGCCGCCTCCATGCGGATCACCTCGACGGACGGCGCATCGACATCGACGAGTCGTGCGAGTTCGGCGCGCAAAACGTGCGGGTTCTGCGTCCCGGCCCACACGCTCACGCGATGCGGGCCTTCGACGTCGCCATGCCAGGCGGCGACGGCGCACGACGGGCCGAGCGACGCATGCATCTGGTACGGCCACAGATAGGTGCGATCCATCGGTCGGGCCGCCCCGGCGATCGCCGCATCGACGTCGCCTTCGTCGACCAGCCGTCGCGCGGTCGACGGATTCGCGCTGAGCGCCGCCGCGACGTCGTCCGTCGGCGGCAGCCCTGGCCACGGTTTCCACCTGACCGTAAGCTGCGCCGCAGCCTGCTCGGCGTGCTCTTCGCGATCGGCGACGATGCCGATGAAGTCGCGGATCACGACGACCGCGCGAATCCCGGGAATGTGGGCGATCGATGCCTCGTCGACGGCGTCCAGCGTGTTGCCGATGAAGTCGCCGTGATCGGCGCCCGCGTAAGGTGGGCGCACCACGCGACCGTGCAGCATGCCGGGCATCCGCATGTCGTGGACGAACACGAGTCCACCGGTAGCCTTGGCCGGGATGTCGACGCGCGGCACGGGCTTGCCGACGGTGACGTAGTCGGCGACCGGTTTCACGCGCGCGCGCAGGTCGAGTTGCAATTCGATGTGCCGGTCGGTCAGCAACGCGCCGTACGCGATGGCCTCGTCGGTCTCACGGACGCGCACGACGCCGTCGCTGACGATCAGTCGTTCGGACTCGATGCCCATCGCAGCCGCCGCAAGATCGACGAGGAATGCACGCGCCTGCGCGGCCGCCAGCCGCAACGGCCCGGCATGGATCTGGATCGACGCGCTCGCGATCGTCGCGCCCTGATTCGGCGCGAGCGCCGTGTCGCCCATCCGCATCTCGACGTGACTCATCGGCACATCGAGTTCTTCCGCGACGATCTGCGTGATTGCCGTGCGGATGCCGGTGCCGAGGTCGACGTGGCCGTGCAGCGCGACGACGCGGCCATCGTCCCAGACCGACAGCAGGATCTCGACGCCTTCGGCCGGATCGGGCGGGACGGCGGGGGGCTGACCCGGTGTCGGCGGCGAAGTCGGCGGCACGTCGCGGACGATCAGCAGGACGCCGGTCGCCCCCAGGAAGTCGGCGCGCGTCCGCAGCGTTGCAGGACGGCTCATGCGGCGGTGGAGGCGGAGGCCCGCAACACGGCGTCGACGATCTCGACATGGGTGCCGCACCGGCACAGGTTGTGCGACAGCGCCTGACGTACCTGCACCTCGGTCGGCCGCGGCGTCACGGCCAGCAGCGCGACCGTCGTCATGATCATCCCGTTCAGGCAGTAGCCGCACTGCGCGGCCTGCGCGTCGATGAAGGCTTGCTGGACCGGGTGCGGACGATCGATGCTGCCGAGCCCTTCGAGCGTCGTGATCGCACGTCCGTCGACGCCGGTCGCCGGAATCACGCACGAGCGCGCCGCGATGCCGTCGACCAGCACCGTGCACGCGCCGCACTGGCCGAGCCCACAGCCGTACTTCGGTCCGTTCAGCGCGAGGTCGTTGCGCAGCACGTGCATCAGCGACGCAGCGCCGGTCACCATCAGGGTCTCGACCCTTCCGTTGACCGACAGCCGGACGCGATGCGAGGCGCTCATCGCCGCTTCAAGGCAGGACCAGGTCGGTCGACGGAACGATGGCGACACCGGCCTTCTTCATCGAGGTCATGGCCGCGGCGAGCGAGCCGTTCAGATCGATCGCGCGGGTCGCATCCTCGACGACGAAGGTCCTGAAGCCGGCCTTGCGCGCGTCCAGCGCGGTCCACGCGACGCAGAAGTCGGTCGCGAGCCCGACGACGTAGACCGTCCTGATCCCGCGCGCCTTCAGGTAGGCGGCGAGGCCGGTCGTGGTCTTGTGGTCGGCCTCCTCGAACGCCGAATAGCTATCGACGTCCTTGTGAAAGCCCTTGCGGATGATCAGCTGCGCGCGCGGCAGCTTGAGGTCCTTGTGTAGCGCCGCGTCGTCGCTGCCCTGTACGCAATGGTCCGGCCACAGCACCTGCTTGCCGTAGGGCATCGTGGCGGTCTCGAACGGCTTCATGCCGGCGTGGCTGCTCGCGAACGACGCGTGTCCCGGCGTGTGCCAGTCCTGCGTGACGACGATGTTGTCGAACGCCGGTGCGATGCGGTTGATCACCGGCACGACCGCCTCGCCGTCCTTCACCGGCAGGCTGCCGCCGGTGACGAAGCAGTTCTGCACGTCGACGACGATCAGCGCGCTGGCCGCGTCGGGTTTCAGCGCGGCCGCCTGGGCTGCGAGCGGCACGATCGCCGCCATCAACGCGGCGACGATGGACTGCGACAGCGGGAATCTCATGACGGTCTCTCCGAAGGTTGGGTCACGCTCAGACACTCAGGTAGGCACGCCGCACGTCGTCGGCCTCGGCGAGCGCGGCCATCGTTCCGCTCCAGCGGATCTGACCCTTCTCGAGCACGTAGGCCCGGTCGCTGACGAGTTCCGCGAAGTGCATGTTCTGCTCGGACAACAGGATGCTGACGCCGTCGGCCTTCAGCGCGAGGATCATGTGCGCCATCTGCTCGACGATCACCGGTGCCACGCCTTCGGACGGCTCGTCGAGCAGCACGACATAAGGATTGCCCATCAGCGTGCGCGCGACGGTCAGCATCTGCTGCTCGCCACCGCTCATACGGCCGCCGGGACGATCGGGCATTTCGCCGAGGTTAGGGAACAGCGTGAACAGGCGCGCTTCGGTCCATACCGGCGCGGCGCTCCCGTCGGCCCACAGACGGGGCGGCTGCCGACCGACCTCGAGATTCTCGAGCACCGTCAGGTCGCCGAACACCCGCCGGTCCTCGGGTACGTAGCCGAGCCCGAGCCGCGCCACTTCGTGCGGTTCGGCATTCGAGACATCGTTGCCGAGAAAACGAATGCCGCCCTTGCGCTTGGCCAGCATCCCCATCAACGCCTTCAGCGTCGTCGACTTGCCGGCGCCGTTGCGACCCATCAGCGCGACGACCTCGCCGCGGCGGACCTCGAGATCGACGTCGAACAGGATCTGCGCGGCGCCGTACCACGCGTTCAGCGACTTCGCCTCGAGCAATGCGGTCACCGGTTCACCTCGGCCTTCAATTTCTCGAAGGTCCTGCCGCTGCCGAAATAGACCTCCTGCACCTTCGGATCGTCGCGGATCTCGAGCGGCTTGCCCTCGGCGATGAGGCGTCCGCGCGCGAGCACGATCATGCGATCGGCATACGCGAACACGACGTCCATGCTGTGCTCGGTGAACAGCACGGCGATGCCGCGATCGATGACCAGCTGTTTCGTCAGCGCCATCAGCTCGTTGCGCTCCTTCGGCGCCATGCCGGCCGTCGGCTCGTCCATCAGCAGCAGCTTCGGCGCGTTGGCCATCGCGATCGCCAGTTCGACCCGCTTGACGTCGCCGTAGGCCAGCACGCTGCACGGACGATCGGCCTGCGCCTTCATGCCGACCCGGTCGAGCAGCGTCAGCGCGTCGTCGCGGCGGTAGTCGGCCGCCCGCGCGAAGAACGAATACAGCTTCGCGTCGGCCGACAGTAGCGCCATCTGCACGTTCTCGACGACGGTCAGCGACGCGAAGGTCTCGGCGATCTGGAAGGTGCGGCCCACGCCGCGATGCCAGATGTCGCGAGGCTTGCGGCCGATCAGCTCGGTGCCGTCGAACAGGATCGAACCGGCGTCTGCGCGCAACTGGCCGTTGACCATGTTGAAGGTCGTCGACTTGCCGGCACCGTTCGGGCCGATCAATGCGAGCAGTTCGCCCTCGTTCAGCGAGAACGAGACGCCGTCGACCGCGCGATTGCCGCCGAACGACTTGCCGAGGCCGATCACTTCGAGCAGGCTCATGCGTCCGCCTTGTTTCGTGCGAACAGCTGGCCGAAGAAGCCCGCGATGCCCTGCGGGAACACCAGCACGAGCAGCAGGATGATGCCGCCGAGCAGCGCACGCCAGTAGTCCGTGTTGCGCGCGACCGCGTCCTGCAGCCACGTGAACGTGACCGCACCGACGATCGGGCCGGCGAGCGTCTGCAGGCCGCCGAGCAGGACCATCACGAGGCCGTCGACCGAGCGGTTCACGGAGATCGTGTCCGGTGAGATGCTGCCTTTCGAGAAGGCATAGAGGCCGCCGGCCAGACCGGCGAACAGCGCGGCGATCACGAACGCGACCCACTGGATGCGTTTGACGTCGATGCCGATCGCATCGGCCCGCAGCGGCGAGTCGCGACCCGCGCGCATGGCGTAGCCGAACGGCGAGAACAGCGTGCGGCGGATCGCCAGCACGCCGAAGACGACCAGAATGAGCGTCAGGTAGTAGTACGCGCGCCTATCGGACAGCCAGGCGGCCGGCCACACGCCGGTGAGGCCGTTGCTGCCGCCGGTGAAGTCGTCCCACTGGAACACGATCGACCAGACGATCTGCGCGAACGCCAGCGTCAACATCGCGAGATAGACGCCGGACAACCGCACGCAGAACCAGCCGAACACGATCGCGCCCATCACCGCGACGAACGGCGACAGCAGCAGGGACAGTTCCATCGGCAGCCCGACCGACCGCACCAGCAGCGCCGCACCGTAGGCGCCGAGCCCGAAGTACGCGGCATGGCCGAACGAATGCATGCCGGCCGGCCCCATGATGAAGTGCAGGCTGACCGCGAACAGCGTGGCCGTCAGAAGGTCGATCGCGAGAACGGTCATGTAAGGCGAGCTCGCGGTGATGAACGGCCAGCCGAGCAATGCGATCAGCAGGATGGTCGCGGCGATCATCAGCGGCTTGTCGGCGAGTCGCAGCGGCGCCTCGGCGCGGGCGGCGCTGCGGCTCGCAGCCTGCGGCCGGCCCAGCAACCCCCACGGCCTCACCACCAGCACGACGGCCATCACGAGGAACTCGACGACCAGCGTCAGTTTCGAGAACGAGAACGTGAAGCCCCACAGGTCGACGCTGCCGATGCCGATGCAGATCGCCTTGACCTCGGCGATCAGCAACGCCGCGACGTAGGCACCGGGGATCGAGCCGAGACCGCCGACGACCACGACGACGAATGCATCGCCGACGGTCGACAGGTCGAGTCCGAGGTTGGCCGGCTCGCGCGGCAGCTGCAGCGCGCCGCCGAGCCCGGCCAGCATCGTGCCGAGTGCGAACACCGCGGTGAACAGCCATGCCTGATTGACGCCGAGAGCGCCGACCATCTCGCGATCCTGCGTGGCCGCGCGGACCAGCGTGCCCCAACGCGTCTTCGTCAGCAGCAGCCACAGCAGGCCCAGCACGACCGGACCGACGATGATCAGCAGCAGGTCGTAGGTCGGGAAGCGCCGACCGAGGATGTCGATGGCGCCGGTAAAGCCCGACGCGCGCGGGCCGAGCAGGTCTTCGGGTCCCCACGCCCATAGGACGGCGTCCCTGATAACGAGCATCAGCGCGAACGTGGCGAGCAGTTGGAACAGTTCCGGCGCGCGGTAGATCCGCCGCAGCAGCAGCATCTCGGTCAGCGCGCCGATGACACCGACCGCGAGCGACGCGAGCAGCAGTGCGGGCCAGAACCAGACGCCACTACCCAGGCGATCGGTCAGCGTGTACGCGATGTAGATGCCCAGCATGTAGAACGAGCCGTGCGCGAAGTTGACGATGCGCGTGACGCCGAAGATCAGCGACAGCCCGGCGCCAACGAGGAACAGCGACGACGCGCCGGAGAGTCCGTTGAGGAACTGGACGAGGAAGCCGGAGAAGGTCATGGGGTGCGAGTTGCCGGGTAGAACGCATCCCTGATTCGGTCGCTGCCAGAACAATCCGCGCCGCTGCACTGCGGTAGTTCGCAACAAGAGAGGCACACCATGGATGCTCGGCTCATCACGGTCGACCCCGATAGTCTCGGAGGCACGCCGGTATTCGCCGGAACGCGCGTGCCGGTCCGCGTCCTGTTCGACCCCTCCAAGCGGGGAACTCGCTCGATGTGTTCGTCGAAGACTTTCCTTCGGTCGGGAGGGACCGCGCGATCGTGCTACTCGAAGTGGCTCGCAAGTCCCTGATCGCGGATGCGCATCCCGCTTGACGAATCGGTCCCCGCTCGACTCGCCCCGCTGCTGGTCGGCCATGAATCGATGTCAGTTCAGAAGCGCGGCTGGTCGGGCATCCAGAACGGACGGCTGCTCGCCATGGCGTCTCACGAATTCGAAGTTCTGCTGACCGCGGATCGGGGGACTGAACATCAACAGAAAGGAGCCGATCTTCCGAGCGCCGTGCCGATCGTGGTTGCGAAGAGTAATCGGCAGGCCGACATCGCTCCGCTGGTGGCACAGATCCTCGATGTCCTCGCCAGCCTCGCCCCGCGGACTCAACGAAAGGCCGCCGGATGAAGCGTGCCTTTCGCGAAGTCGACGATGCGCTTGCCGTCGAAGACCGCGACGCCCCACGCCGACTATTCAGTTGAGCCAATGGACGAGGAAAGCCGGACCGGTCATTGGCCAGCACAAGTTATGGTTTGGCCATCGCGTTTCGCAAAAGGATGCAGGTGATGCACGTGAATAAATCCTGCTGCGAAGTCACCATAAGTGCGCGCGAATGACATGCCGCGAACCGAACAATCCCATCCAAATATTTCTATGCACTGCCGACGCGCCTCTGAACTACGCTCATACCCTTTCGACGTGTTCAACGTGACAGCACCCTCGCCAAGTGGATCAATCCCGGCATCGGTAGCATGTAAAACATCAGCCGAAGCTGAATCGAACCGAGCTGCAATAGCTCTCAGGTAGGACTTGGTGAACAATTCTCCATATTCAGCACCAGCAGGATCTACGGCCGCATTGTGTATCTCGCAAAATCTTACTATGTCGCGATTGGAGGCCAACCGACGATTGCCATTCTCGATTATAAGATTCAGACCGTGAGCTTCCACCTCGTATTTGAAGGGTCTATGCCGATTTAACGTCACCCAATCTCTTGATTGAGCAGAGCGAGCAAAGCAAACGAATTCAACGGGAGTAAATTTCATCGATGTGCACCCGCGTCGAGGTCGCCACTTCACTCCGGAGCGCGAAGCTTCTTTACCTCTACGTCAGAGGGCAGGAACTTCGCACCGTCGAGATACCGAAAATCCACCATCACCCCCTTGCCACCTTCGTTCTTCGTCTTGCCGACGAACGCACCCATCGTCGATTGATGGTCCTGCGATCGATACGTGATCTTGCCGAACGGCGAGTCGACGACCAGCCCGCTGAACGCCGCGACCAGCTTGTCGGCATCGGTGCTCTTCGCTTTCCTGATACCGGCAGCCAGCGACTTGATCATCGTGTACCCGACCACCGAACCTAGCCGCGGATAGTCGTTGTACTTCGCGTGGTACGCGAGGAAGAACGCCTTGTGCTCGGGCGTCTGGATGCCGTACCACGGGTAGCCGGTGACGATCCAGCCGTTCGGCGTCTCGTCCTTCAGCGGGTCGAGATACTCGGGTTCGCCGGTCAGCACGCTGACGACTTCGCGACCCTGGAATAGCCCGCGCGTGTTGCCTTCGCGGACGAACTTCGACAGGTCGGCGCCGAACAGCACGTTGAAGATCGCATCGGGCTTCGCGTCCGACAGAGCCTGCACGACGCTGCCCGCGTCGAGCTTGCCGAGTGGCGTCGCCTGATCGGCGACGAACTCGACGTCGGGCTGCGCGGCCTTCAGCAGTTCTTTGAACGCGGCGACGGCCGACTGCCCGTACTCGTAGTTCGGATAGACCAGCG
>JBDTIS010000021.1:0-33005 GCA_039936235.1 Burkholderiaceae bacterium
CATCGTGCATGGCGTCCGCCACGCAGACCAGATCGATGTCCTCGACGTCCTCGAGCACTCCACCCGCGGCGAATGGGCGGATCAGCGCCCCGGCGCGGTCGGCCGGTCGATCACCATGCGGGACTGGAACGACCACGCAGCGAGTACCGCCGTTGACGAAGAAGCCGCGTACCACGTCGGCCAGGAAGCCGGGGCATCGCCCCGGCCCGCCCCAGGCCTCGAATTGCGACCACCGCGAAAAGCGCAGGACCGGAGCACTTGCAGAGTCGACAGACTCGCACCATCCGACGAAGGCCGGCACGCCTGTCGGCTCGTCGGGAACGTCGCTGGCTGAGATCCCCTCTTCGTAATAGACACCGGGCGTTCGATACCGCCCCCCGTCCTGAAGCACACGAAGCGGCCTCTCCTCCATGAGCAGATCGTTCACGAGACACTCGGGTCACGAGGCATCAGTTCGGACGCACGCCGGTCGACTGCGTCATGCGGAAGATGACGAATTCCGCCGGAGTCACGATGGACACGCCGATCTCGGTGATGACCTGACCAGCCTCGCGCACCTCGATGGGATTGGTCTCTGCATCGCATTTGATGTAGAAGGCCTCGTCAGGTGTCGCGCCGAACAACGCGCCCGTGCGCCACACGTTGGTCAGGAAGGCCGATACATTGAGCTTGATCTTGCCCCACAACGCCATGTCGTTCGGTTCGAATACCACCCACTGCGTGCCTTCGTCGATCGACTCCTGCAGAAACAGGAACAAGCGGCGGACGCTCAGATATTTCCATTCGCCGTTGCGATCGCCGCCGCAGGTCCGCGCGCCCCAGACCGCGATCGAACCGTTCATATTGCGGATGCAATTAACGCCAATCGGGTTGAGCAGTTCCTGCTTGGGCTTGCTGATGTAGTACTTGAGATCGACGGCTCCGCGGATCACGCAATTGGCAGGCGCCTTGTGGACGCCGCGCTCTTCGTCGGTCCGCGCATAGATGCCGGCGATATAACCGCTCGGCTCGACATAGGTCCGACCGCGATATTTAACGCCCACCTGCCGCGCAGGATCGGAATCCTGCAACTGCTTGGCAGGATCGACGACCTCGATGTGAGGAAAGTAATACGCCGCGTTCTTGCATGGGCGCGGCATCGGATTGTCCGAGTTGCCGTACGACAATTGCTTGATATCGAGGTCGTTGCTGCTTCCGTCGTTCACGACTGCCGGGGAATCGAGGATCGCGAAGACATTCTCGTGATCCTCCGCATAGCTCATCAGAAGCTCCCAGTTGTTGCTCGACTTGGTCAGGCCGGGTGCCGCGATCAGCGCCAGCTCGTCGATCGACTCGAAGGCGGCGAGCGCATCGGCAAGCTGGTCGGGTGTTTCGATCCGAACGACGAATGCACGTGACCCGCCGTTGAGAAAGAATCCGTTGACTGCCTGGGTCAGTGCATGGTGCCCCGGATGAATGGGGCTGTATTGCCATTTGGCCGGATCAGGTCCTGCGTCGTCGGGCTGTGCCTTGAATGCGGAGAATGGCCCGAAAATTCGTGTGTACTCGGAGAAATTGGTGACGAGCTTGGTATCGAGCGCGGCCACCTTGACCGGAAATTCAACAAGCGTGTAGGGACGAATCACGGACGGCGACAGCATGGAGGCATCTGGAGTTGAATCCGCGAAGTCGCTTTCTTTCTCGGCCGGAAGCGCGGGACCGCCCTTGGCACCCGCTCCAGGCGCGGGCGTCGGTGCGAGTGCGGGCGCCGGGGGAGGCGGGGCGTCTAGCTTCTGCTGGAGGGCGGCCATCTCAGCCCGTTGCGCGACCAACGTATCTTGTGTGTCCTTGAGCCGGCGGATCGCGGTGGCCTGTGCGCCAGCCGCTTGCGATTCGGCACTCCGATTCGCGCTGATCTCTTCCTTCTTCTCCTTCTTCTCGGCCGCGCTCAACGCACTCAAAGGCGTCATTGCATCGGCCGCGGCTTTCTGTGCCTTGTCCGCGTCGTCGAGCATTGTCTGTTCATCGCCGGCACGCGCATCCAGTTGCGCGATGGACTCCTTGAGTACGTCGATGCGAGTGTTCAACTCGCGGGTGTTCGCCTCGATCTGCCGATCGACCTCATCCTGTTTGTCCTTGTCCGGCTTGCCGACCGCGCCTAGCACCGCCTTCAGCGTCCGTAGCTCTTCCAGCGACAGCACCATCCGCGCAGTGACCGGATCGAAGTCCGCGTTGGACACCGGGTAATAGATTCGATCCGGGAACAAGCCGATGAATCCGGCTGTATTGGTTCCGACCGCCGCGATCGGTTGCCTGGCCGAGGGAATCTCCTCTACATAAACCCCGGGCGCGGAATAGCTGGTTCTGGCCATGACGATCTCCCTTGATTAAGGCGAGGCTCCGATCGGAGCAATACGCCGCTCCGGAGACTGAAAGCATGTCGTAGCGACGGATTGGACCGCGAGTAACGCACTCCGGCTTCCGTCTACTTCAGAATTCTCGAACCGCATCAGCACTAGGACTAGGACTAGCGCCGAGCGAATGCGAAACTCTCTTCCAGCATACAACAGGAATTGTCGGATAACACAAGGGTTTGTTTGCTGATATTTACATCGATTATTTCAACGTACTACGCTACCCCGGCGATGCAGCTTCCACTTGCAGACACACATGACTCTCGTCGAATCGGTTTCGCTGGTGCCGCACGACTTTGACGGCTTTCGGTTCGCGGGAATGCAGGGCTCCGCAGGTGACAGGCTCGTCCGCGCGAGCCTCCAGCCGATAGGTTCCGGGCTTCAGGTCGAAGACGAAGAAGGTACCGTCGCCGCGCGTCCAGATGGAGCGCGGGCTGACGTTGTTCTGCAGCCAGTCACGCTGGGATCCATTCGCACCGGGACCTTCGTCGAGCCGCAGTTCGTATCGACGAAGCGGACGTCCACACGCCTCTACGACCGTGCCGACAATGGCGACCCGGTGTCGCCTCGATTCCCATTCGCTCCAAGCGATCATGGCGTTGAGGCCATCCGGAGGCGCATGCGGATGTCCTTCTCCGTGACAATCGGCACCGTCTCGGCAGTGTGCAGATCCACGGAGACCGTCACGGTGTAGTTCAGCGTGACCTTCGGCTTGCCGCCCAGCGCCTGCCAGAACTCGCCGAGACTCTGCAGGCGGCCTTGCTGCAGCGACGTGACGGGCAGGGCCATCGGCTGGTCCTTCAGGGCGCCCTGCACGATGTCGTCGGGGATGGTCCGGTAGCGAAGTAGTACGCGCATGACCTCGCCGAGCAGGCGATGTTCGTCCTCAACCGCGTCACCGATGCTCTGGCTAGGCCAGGCGGTGATGAGGTATGAGAAGTCGACCCGCACCGGTGCGAATGTCCTGAGCGCCTTCCCGTCGTCGCCCCGTTCGATCCACGACTCGTTGCTACGCAGTTCGAGATTCTCGCGGATGTCATAAAGGAACAGGTCGATTGCAGGCAACGTCACCGATTGCGGCGGGAACTGATCATCGGGAGCGGCGAAGCTGATGCGTACTTGCTCGGCAAGCGTCGGCGGGAGGCGTCGGAGCAGCAGCGCGGCCAGGGTCTCATCGAGATCGTTAATCATTCGCGATTCCTCCGATCGGGCGGGGCCAGGCGTCCTTCATTGGTCGACGAGCTCGAATTCGTTCCGAAGACCCACGCGGATGATCTGCCCGGCTCGACATACCCAGGCCTGATTGAGCGTAAGCCGATTTCTTTTCGGCATCGAGAAGGTGCCGTTGGCCGATTTGAAATCGGTCACTGCGAATTGATCCGCGCGCTCGTGGTGGACGATCGAGCAATGCCGACGACTGACGTCGCTGCCATCGCTGAAGACCAGGCTCGCGCCGTTGCCGAGGTCGCGGCCGAGCGTGATGCCCTCGAAGGGATCGTGATGCTCCCGCCCGAGTGCTCTCCGCGACGCCCCTTGATCATCCCTTGCCGGGAGGCGACGCGCGTTACCGGGAAGGGACGCCGCACCCCGTCGTGATTCGCCCATCGCCGAGGAAATCGACTTCGATGCGGTAGTGCGCCGATAGAACACGAGGACGGCACCCAGGAGAACCAGCACCGCGGCGGCGCCGCCCGCGCCCTGCAGCAAAGTGGCGTTCCGGTCGGCCCATCCGCGCGGCG
Source organism: Burkholderiaceae bacterium (assembly GCA_039936235.1). Lineage (GTDB taxonomy): Bacteria > Pseudomonadota > Gammaproteobacteria > Burkholderiales > Burkholderiaceae_D > CAHJXF01. Next base: position 4,133 of record JBDTIS010000021.1, read on the forward strand.
CTTCGACGATATGCGGCAGCGGCAGGCCCAGGTTTTTCATCACCGGGATGACCATCGCGATGTCTTGCACCCATCCGATCCCCGGCTTGTTGGTCTTGGGCCCGAAGGTGTTGATGCCGAGCACCTCGCCGTACTCGTTGTATAGCAGGCCGTCCGAATGGCCGGCGCTCATCGCGGCATCGGTCTCGATCACCGGTGCACCTTCCATCCTCCGGCGCTTGCGGCATCGCTGATCGCAGGACTCTCACCGCCCGGCTTGCCGACGATGCCCCGCTTCATCGTCGGGACATACTTGGTCGAAGTGACAATGCCTGACGAGGCGCCCGGAAATTCGACCGTGTGGACCTCGTCATTGACCTGCGCCGACTTTCCCGTCGCAAAAGCGACGCTCGGCCGCTTAGCCAGGGAACGGGTCAGTTTCAGTGTGGCGACATCGGCGCCGGTCTCGCGCGCGCGGGAATCGCTGGCCGATGTCCAGGTGACGCTGGACACGTCGACCTTGATCGGCGTGTCCCCTTCCTTGCCCATGTAAGCGACGTACAGCTTCTGCGCTATCCCCGACGAGTTGGATTTCGCCCCCTCGCTCGCAAGCTCGTCGACGCGGTCGACGAGATATTTCCCGAGGAGCTCCGGGTCCTGCTTCAGCCTCTCGACAAAGTCGGAATTTTGTTCCGGCTCCCGTTGGATCGACGGCGGCAGCTTCCCCTGTCGAATTGCCTGTCCATAGGCGCGCTGCAATTGGCGCTTGCGTACGTCGATCCGGTTGTCCGAGCGGCAGTCGTCGATTGCGTGGCTATTCGTCTTCACATACTCGGATTGCGCCACCAGCAGACCCGAGCCCCAACCGGCGAGCAACTCGTCGCCCTGGAATAGGACCTCGCATCCGACGGATACCACGCTCGCCGGCATGTCGTCGTCGAGAGCGCGATGCGCGGTAGAGGCCTGCGAGTGAGGCAGCATGCACGCGAAGGCCGCAAGCGCCCGTGCGTCCACTGCCGAAAGGCTGTTCATGTCCTTCATCTCCGCTATCCAGCCGCGCGCTCTGTGACTGCGCAAAACCGGTCGATCGATTCTATAGCCCGCATCACGCTTCGCGTAATTCGGGATGGTGAAATTTCACGCCCGCGGCGCGTCGCTTCGCGGACATCTACCTGGTGTTCGACCGGAGCACCGCAGATCGCAGCCGGCTGCGCCGGCCTTCATCGACCGTCGTCGAAGCGATCGCTGCCTCGATCGACGCCCGCTCGGGATCCGATGAAGGATAGCGAGTCGCGATCCAATCGCCGAAGCGTTGCATCGCCGTCTCGTCGATGCGGTGCAGCTGGATCTGCGTGCTGTAACGCTTCGCGTAGTCCTTGCTGGCCTTCAGCGCGTCGACATAGCGAGCGCGTTCCGCCAGGTCCGCGATATTGGCGGGGTCGACTTCACCGGCGGCGGACACCGGGCCCGAGTCCGGTGGCGGCGTAGTGCCGCGAACGGGCACCGCGCCCTGAGTCCATGCGGGATCGAGGACCGGATCGATCCCCGAGAGAAAGGCGAGCCACGACGCAGTCACGCGTTCACGTGCCGCCCGGTCCTGTTGCAACGCGTCGCGCGCAATCGATGACACGCACTCGAGCGCCTCGTAGACGGCTGTGGGGTCGCCGGTGGCTTCGAAGCGAGCGATCCGATCCTTGATTTCGCGCAGCACCCCGTCGTCGCCGTTCACGGTCGTATCTGCCGGCAACGGCACGGCTGCATCGGCCGACGCAGCCAGCAACGATGCCACGAGGAGCCAGCCGGATGCGTCCACGTCACGGGCATTGCGGGATCAGGCTGCCCGCCGCGCCGACGGTAGTGTCGCCATGCGCCCCGGCCTTGTCCGAGGCTAGCGTGGCAGCGTCGGCCGCGAGCGCATGGACCTGGACGACCGTCGTGAATTGTCGGAAGGGCCCGGTGCCGACCTTGAATTGATAGGGGATGCTGACAGTGACCGTGCCTGGCTTGAACGGCGGCGCCGTGCCGCAATGGCCCGAGTAGGCGCAATCGCCGAGGACCGCCTGCGTCCCCTTGCCCGCGACCACGGTATCGGTCATCGAGAGGTCGTTGCACGGCGCGCCGCCGCCGCCAGCGCCGCAATGGCCGCCGCTGAAGGGGTTGCACGAATAGACGCCCGGCACGCTGGCCACGCCGGCCACGTCCATCTCCCGATAGATCACCTTGAGGAAATTGACATCGTCGGGTAGCAGAAACGGAAGCGTCATGATCCCCGAGTCGGCCTGGTTGAACGTGTGCTTGATGCCGCTGCCGGGGAAACGATCCATGTGCACACCGGTCGGTGCGACCACCGTGAAGTTGAGGGTCGTCGTCCCCGCGGTGACGGTAATGGTCTGCGCGACGTCGGGTGCGGTCAGCCGGACCTTGGCCCCGGTCGTCGCGGACAGCTTGCCCTTGGTCACCGACCACGTCGTCGATCCCGCCGAATGCGTCAGGTCGATCTCCTCGCCGACGCCGACCTTGGTCCGCGTGCGCAAGCCCGGCGACGTCGCGACGGTCTCGCTGACGATGGTCGCAGGCAAAGGCGCAGGCGGTGTCGGTTGCGGCGGTGTCGGTTGCGGGGGGGTTGGCGGCGTGGGGCCCGGCCTGCTGCTGAAGCGGGTGTCGAGGGACTGCATCGTCTCCGGTCCGACGATGCCGTCGATCTTGATGCCGGCGCCGGCCTGGAAGTCGCGCAGTGCCGCGCGGGTCTCCGACCCGAATTTCCCATCGACGCCAAACTTCGGCAGCGGGAACCCCGCGTCCATCAGCGCCTGCTGGATCCTCCGGACCGCCTCGCCGCTCGACCCCGTCGTCAGCACGCGCTCATTGTCGAAGCACGCCTCGAGGACCGGGTCGCCCGCGAAACGCGCGGCACTGAGATCGTGGCCATCGCCGATGCGACGCTGGACGAGGCTCGCCGAACGGCCCGAGCCGAGCCGGGCACCGAGCGCGCTGTCTCGGTCGCCGAGCGCGAAACCACCCTGCAGCATCCGGGCCGCGAAGCGGTTGCCGTGACTGCGCTGCAAGTTGCTGATCAGGTTGATCCGTGCGTCTGCACGTCCCGCGCGGCCCGGCGAATTCAGGTCGTACGCAGATCTTGCAAACCGCGAGCGCGCCGATATCGAGACCCCGAGGGCTTCGGTCGCTACCTCGGGCATCGCCGAGATACATCGCTTCGACGCCTTGCGCGACGAAGACGCGACCATCGGCAATCGCTTCGCCACACGGATCGATCTACATCTCGACCACGCCATCGCTCCTCCCGCGGAGATCCGTCAAACGCATGCCATCCGACGGATCACGATGCCAGCTTCTTCTTGTCCTCGTCCTTCTCGTCGATGCCGTCAAACTGGCGCCCCAGCAGGCCACCGCCTGTCGTACCCGATGCCGACTCGTGCTCGCGCTGCATTACCGCCCGCGCCATCTTGTCGGCCTCGATCTCCTGCGGGTCGTCAGGCTCGCTCACCGACATCTTGGCTTGAATGCCGGTGCCGTTCTGCTGGACGACGTGGGTCAGTTCATGGGCGATCAACTCGCGGCCCTGCGTACTGCCCGGCTGGTATTCGCCCTGCCGAAAGAAGATGTCGTGGCCGGTCGCGAACGCCCTTGCGCTGAGCGATCGGTTCAAGCCGTCGGCTCGCGAATCGGTGTGCACGCGCACGCCACCGAAGTCCGCACCGAACGCCGACTCCATCTGCTTGCGCATCGAATGATCGAGACCCTGGCCACCGCCCCGTGCCTGGTCGATCGAGCGCTCAGCCGACTCGAGATCGCCCCCTCCTGCTTCTGAGGCCTGAGCGCGCGCGAGTACGCGACCGACGTAACGGTTGCCATATTGCCTTTGTAGCTGAAGCAGCGATCGCGCACGGCCGTCGCGTCCGCGATCGGCCGATCGTGCGAGCTTCTTCGCATGCGCACCCGCGCACGCGCTGTCGCCAACGCGGCAGGTCACGCCATCGACCGCATCGCGTTGTACACCCGGGCCCGCGGGGCGGATCGATGCGGCGTCGACCGGGCTCATCGGCCGCCACCTTCTGGCGATGTCGCTCATCTCGCGTTCGGACATGGGGTCTCCTCGATTTCTTCAGGACGCCTTCGCGACAGCGAACTGCCCTTCCGAGATCAGCTTGCCCATCTTTTGATACTCCCGCTGGGTCGCGTCGATCAGGTGTGTCATGCCGACAGGCCCGCCGTCGCTCGCAGCGAGGAAGGCCGCAGCGACCGCGACGTTACGGATGTTGCCGCCGGTCATCTCGAAGTTTCGCGCCATGAAGCGCAGGTCGATTCCCGGATCGAGCGGCAATGCCGACGGCCAGATGGCAGTCCAGATGCGATATCGATCTTCCTCACAGGGCAGCGGAAAGTCAATCGTAAACTGGAGCCGGCGTACGAAAGCCTCGTCCATGTTGCGACGGAAGTTGGTCGACAGCAGCGTGATGCCTTCGTACTCCTCGATCCGCTGAAGGAGATAGCCGACTTCGATGTTCGCGTAGCGATCGTGCGAATCGCGCACCTCGCTGCGCTTGCCGAAGAGCGCGTCGGCCTCGTCGAAGAACAGGATCGCGTTCGAGGTCTCGGCTTCGGAGAAGATGCGCGACAGGTTCTTCTCCGTTTCGCCGATGTACTTGCTGACCACGGCGGACAGGTCGATCTTGTAGAGGTCGAGTCCGAGCTCGCCGGCGATGATCCCGGCCGCCATGGTCTTGCCGGTGCCGGAGGGCCCCGCGAACAGGGCTGCGAGGCCCTTGCCCATCTCCAGCTTGTCGTCGAAGCCCCAAGTGCCGAAGACCAGGTCGCGGAAACGGACCTGGTTGCAGATCTCGCGCAGCAACGCGAGCCGGTCGTCGGGCAACACGATGTCGTTCCATCGACCCTGGGTCCCTGCTTTTCGCGCGAGCGAGCCGAGCCGCTGGTTCGAGTGCAGCCGGCAGGCTTCGTAGAGGTCCGCAGTCACGACCTTCGACGGATCACCGTCGCGCCAGCGTGCAAGGCTGGTCGCAGTGCTGACGACGCGATGAATCTCGCCATGCGTGAAGCGGAATTTGCCAGATAGCCCGGCGCGGTCGATGGCAGCATCGCGCAAGCCCTCGGCCTCTAGCGCCGCGACCCAGATGCCATCCTGCTCCGCAGCGCTCGGACGACGCAGGTCGACGATCGCGAAGTCGCGGTCGTCGAGTCCTTCGGCCAGACGCCACGGGGTCTCCCCGCCGAGGAACACCAGCTCGCAACGGCGGCAATGGGCCAGAAACGAGTGCCAGGACGCTTCGTGCGCCTCGGCGAGCAGGCGGTCGGCGTGGCGCCAGTAGAGGGCCCCATTCGTCAGCCGCACCTCGCGTTCGATCAGCGCTAGCTCAGCTGCGAACGTGCCGTCTGCGGCGGACAATGCGGCGATGGTGTCGACGACGAGCAGCATTCTGCCTGCGTCGTGACACACGGCCTCGGCAACCGTACGCTTGCCTGCTCCGGCGGGACCGCGCAGATATAGCGCGTTTCGTTCGTGCCGTCGCGTCCTCGCGACCAGTCCCTCCAGGCCACGTCGCGTCGCGTAGTCGAGCGACAGGTCACCCAGCCCCGGCGAAGCCGCCCCGGGACGCACGATCTCGCGGAGACGTTCGTCGACTGTATCGGACCCAAGCAGGAAGTCCACAATGCGGTCGGAGACCTTGAGGCTCTTCGCAAGCCACGGCGCACGGGGCTGCGACGGATCGTCGTGAACCTCGATCAACTGCGCGCGGACCAGCGTCCCGCTCGCGGCGAGCCTCTCGCGGTGCAGCCCCGCGATTCCCACGCGACGCGACAGGAGGTTGATGACCAGGTCCACGCTCGGTTTCTTGCGCGTCACATCGTCCTGCAGGTAGGAGTAGATCCGCTCGTAGCGCAGGTCGAGTTCGATCGCCAGGCAGATCAACAGTGCATCGAGGTCGACCCGATCGAGCCCGAAGGCAGTCTCCAGTCGATGCAGTCGCAACGGAACGCCCGCGTCCAACGAGGCGCGCTTGCGTCGTTCGAGCGCGTCTTCGAGTGCGTCGAGCGCCTCGTCGCGACGGCGCACCGTATCATCGTCGCGACGCGGCCATGAGGGACTTCCAAGCGGCCGCTCGAGGAGGCCGTCGATCTCCTCCTCGGAGATGTAGAGGCCTCGGAACTGATCGTCGGCGGCCTGCAGTTTGCGCTGCCCGGCGACCTCGGCACGGATCAGGAGGTCGACCCGCTCCAGTTCGGCCATCAGGTGCGCCGCCGAATCCGCGAACGCGGTGCCATCGTGGGGCGGCGCCGCGCGTCGTGCCCATTCCTCCTGCGAGACGATGGCGTTCATCCGCGCGTCGAATCAGGCATCACGGTTGCATCACCGTGAGCGCAACCGGATCGACGATCGAGATCATTCCGCCATAGACACACATGCAGGTACTCGTGCTGTCGAGCGCAGGCATGCCCCCCAGATAGACCGTCGGCGCGCCCGGTGTCCACGGTGCCGGCGTGACGGGCAGGCATGCAGCCGGCGTAAACACACCGAGCTTGGCCGCGGTCGCAGCCGCGACAATGGGATTGGCGATCGAATTGCACATCGGGAACGGCATGATGTTCACCAGCGGAACGTGATCCATGATGTTGGCAGCGACCTGGCTCAGCGCGAACACGCGGTTGGTCGGAAGCACGGTGAGCTGCGACGGCCCGATCCCCATCGTGCACATCAGGGTCGCCGTCATGGCGGTCTGTTGCGGCATCGTCGTTCCTTTTCGTACCTTCGCGCCGTCATTGCGGCGAACGCGGCAGCGCCGTCGCGCAATGTCCCTTCATCGAATCCCAGTTCACGCTCGTACCCTTCGTCAAACCCAGATGATCCTTCTCGACCTCGTTCTGCCATTGCTGCATATCTTCGGCCGTCGCGCCCGCGAACGCGGTCTTGATCGACGGACCGTCGATCTTCCCGAGCTGATTCAGGTCCTCGCTGTATTGCGCAACGTGATCCTTCGCATTCGCGGTCAGATCCTCGATCTGTTTCGTAAATCGATCGACCGCTGCGGAATTGCCATTCTGCGCCGCGTATTGCCGGGCGTTTTCTTTCATCGGAATGGTTGCGAGATTGTTGCAGAAATAGGCGAGCGCCTGGCGGCCGGCGCCGATCAGCGCAACCGCGGCAGCGACGTTGCGGGCGCTGGTGTCCTCGTTCACCACCGGCCCCGTATCCGGTATCGGTTTGGGATTCAGCGCGACTATGGCGATCGCTGCGACCACGCCGGCCGCAGTGCCGCCGATCGCCCACTTTTTCCAGGAGCTTGTGCCGCCGCTCTTCTCCCGCTGCCGGTATGCCTGGATATCGTTTAGGAAGTCACGGCATCCGCCGTATCGCTTCCCCGGATCCTTTTCCAACGACTTGAACAGGATGCGGATCAGATCAGCGGATATCGGCGTGCCCATCGTCCTCGGATCCGGCGGCGCACGATTCACCTGCTGTTCGTGGATCGCGAATTCGGTCGCTCCGTCGAACGGGATCTTTCCGGTCAGCAGTTCGTAGAGCACGATTCCGGCGGAATACACGTCCGATCTGTGATCGACCTGCTGCGGTCGGACGATCTGTTCCGGGCTCATGTAAGCAGCGGTCCCGACGGCAGCACCGGTGCTCGTCATGCGAGCGGCGCCCGCCTGGATCGCGATGCCGAAATCGGTGATCAGCGCACGTCCGGTCCCGCGGTCGATCAGGACGTTCGACGGCTTGACGTCGCGATGGACGATGCCCGCCTTGTGCGCGCAGTCCAGCCCTTCGAGGATGCCGCTGAAGATATCGAGCGCGCGGTCCTGCGACAACGGTGCTTCGTCGCGGACGATGTCGTTGAGCGGCCGTCCGTCCACGAACGAGAGGACTAGGTAATAACAGCCGCCTTCCTCGAAATAATCGTCGACGTCGACGATGTTCGGATGGGAAAGTCGCGACTGATTCTGGGCCTCCTGATAGAAACGCGCCTGGAAACTCGCGTCTTCGGTCAATTCGTTCTTGAGAATCTTGATCGCATATTTCTTTTCGCGAAGATTGATGTTCTCGGCCTTGTAGACCGAACCCATCGCGCCGCTTCCGATGAATTCGGTCACCAGAAGATTGCCTCGCAACGTCCTGCCGATCATGACGGCATCCGGTTCGGGCGAACCGATCGACAAGCTGCGATCAAGCGTGCGGTCTTTCGCAAATACTCCTCGGTGCCGCCACGCCTCCCGACGTCGATGTCCGGTAGCAGTCCTTTCCCCTCAAATTCAATTCCCCCGGGCGTCTGCAGGCGCCCGGTAGTCAGGATGAGGGCGCCGCCGTCGAGAAGTTCGAAAACGTCCTGTCGGGTGCCTTTGCCGAAACTGCGCCACCCGACGGATTTCGCCCGACGATTACCGGTCAGCGCGGCGACGAAGACCTCGGCGGCGCTCGCGGTCATCTCGTCCTGCCACAGCACCACGCAACGCGAGATGTTCCGGCGCTCGCGGGTATTGACGTAGCGCGCGATACCCCGACGGCTACGCACCGAGACCACCGGCGCCCCATGCGCGAGAAACAACATCGCGGCGTCGATCGATCCGTAAAAGTCGCCGCCGGTATTCGCGCGCAGGTCGATCACCACGACGGTCGATGCCGGAACCGTCGAAAGCATGAATTCCAGGTCGCTGCGGGTGTTCTGCGTGAACGACGGTACGCGAATCACCGTGACGCCGTCGCGACGTTCGCGCGAGACGGCCGGCGCGGTGACTTCGACACGGCGGATAGCGACACTTCGGCGGCTACCGTCGCTCGTCGCCACACCCAGACGCACTTCGGTCCCCGCGTCGCCACTCGCGATCCCGACGATGCCAGGGAGCGACTGTCCGGTGGCTTCGACTCCGTCGACGGTCAGCAGACGGTCGCCTGCCTTGATGCCAGCCGCCGCGGCAGGGCCGGAAGGCACCGGATAACAGAGAATCTCGTCGCTTGCAGACCTCTGGATTTCCATGCCGATACCGAAGTAGCGTGGCCGCTGGCTCTGCTTGAGGCGATCGAACTGCGCGCGCGTCAGGTAATCCGAGTAGAAATCGCGGGCCGCGAGAAACACCTTCAGTTGATCGGACGTGTCAAATTGCGCCCGGTCGATACGCTCGCCATCTTTCAAAAACAGCGCCTGCTGCTGGACGATCGCGAGCGCCTCGCCGAGGCTGGGGCTCGCGGACGCCGTCGGTCTCGGGTCGTCGGACGTCACCACCTGCCATCGATGCGGGTCCACCCCCGCGGCCGCGATCGGATGCAGGCCTGCAATCAGCGCCAGGAGGACCGCACCGATTCGCACGCAGGCGCGCTGCTGCGCGCGGAAGGCGCTCGAACGAGTCCTTGCAACCACCGGATTCGATCGATCAGGCAAGTGCGGGCTCATCGAGTCAGAGCGCCAACTGGATTTTCAATTCCTCGTCGATATCGCCCTTCAGTTTGGCGATACGGCGACGTTTCTCGTCTTCCGAAAGGCCGCCCTGATTCTTGATCGTGCCGATCTCGGCCTGGCGATCCGAAAGTTGTTTCTCGATCTGCCGTTTGCGCGCGCGCTGCTGTGCGCTGTTTGCGACGCTCGTCGCATTCTGCGCGCGCAGACGCGCGAGCCGCGCGTTCAGGTCGTCGAGCGACATCTGCGTCCGTGCCAGGTCCGTGCGCAACTGTTCCTGGTCCGCTCTCAGCGACAAGTTGCGGTCTTCTTCCCCGCGAAGGACGGCTTCCTTCGATGTGATCCGCTGCTCGGTCTTCTTGTTCTCGTCCATCCCGGTCGCGATCGAGCAACCCGCGACGAGAACGGTGAGCGCCAGTAGCGGCGTGATGCGCATCACGATCTCTCCATGACATACCGCCGATTCAAGCGATCAGATTCGCTGGCGCAGGGACGCCATCGAAGTGGTATTGGTCTTCGCTTCCGCTAGCAAAGTCTCCAGGCGGCCGATCTCCGAATCGAGCGCCGGCGAATTCGGCGTCGACGGCTGCGCGCGATATTTCTTCATATCGGTCAGCGCATTGTCCAGCGACGCGATCTGGGTATTGGCGTTCTTGACCTGCGTATTGATCTGCGTCTGTTGTTGCTCGAGCGACTGGCCATTGCGTTTGCCGCTGTCCATCTGCTGCTGGAGCGCGACTGTTTCGTTCTTGAATTGCTGATTGAACTTTTCGGTATCGGTATTCAGCCCGCGCACATAGATGAGCCGCGCATCGAGATTGTTTTCCTTGCCGGCCAACGCTTTCCGCCGCTTCTCGACGTCCTTCGCCAGCGAATAGCCGACCGTACCGCCGACAGCCGCACCCGCTGCAGCTGCGACCAGGTACTGGTCGTGGCTGCACTTGACGAGCGCACAGATGACGACGCCCGTCACCGCTCCTACACCGGCGCCCTCGCCAGTCCCTTGGGCCACGCTGGAATTCGGATTGTTGGGATCGGCCGCGCAACCCGCGACGGCCACTGCGACCCCGATCATTGTCACGAGCAGATTTTTCATTGTTTTCTCCCTCTCGGTTTCGCGAGCACCACGTTCGCGCAGCATCACGAGTCGATATCCATGCCCGATACGCCTTCGTCGAAACCCGTGGTTCGTCCAGTGACTTCCGTCGCGCTGTGCCTTTCGGTTGTCCGGTCCACGCCGGCATCCGTCGCGCGACGTACCTGGCTCGGCGGACACACGTCGACACGAGATGCTTCGCACGGCGCGCAGTCAGAGGAAGGCAACGAACGCTGCCGCCGTAGCCAACACGATCGACGCGGTCATCGCGATCCATGCATAGCGGCGCCACGCCGATCGACCCCTATTCCTCTCCTCCGCATCTGCACCGGCTTCCAGCAATTGGCTGAAAGAGCCGCATCCCGCGATCCGTTCGGCCGGCACCTTGTTCAAGGCGCGCAACACGATTCGCTCGAGATAAGGCGGGATCGACGGCACGAGCATGCGTGGCGGCACCGGCCGCTGCGACAGGTGCGCAGACTTGATGATGAAGTCGGAGTCGGTCCGCGTGTCGTCCCCCGCCGTGAATGGCGGCCTCCCGGTCAGCATCTCGTAGAGCATGCAGCCGACGCTGTAGACATCGGTGCGGTGATCGATATCGCGCGACGAACGAATCTGTTCGGGACTCATGTAGTGCGCCGTCCCGACCGCGACACCGGCGCGCGTGCGGCGTGCTTCGCCGACCGCGACCGCGATCCCGAAGTCCGTGAGATGCGGAACTTCATTGACGTCCAGCAGGATGTTCGAAGGCTTCACGTCGCGGTGGAAGATGCCGTTGCGATGTGCATAGTCGAGCGGTGCGAGCACGTCCCGCACGATGCGACACGCCCGCGCAGGCTCGAGCCTGTTGTCCGGTTCGCCTTTCAGCAAGATATCGAGCGACGTGCCCTCGATCAGGTTCATCACCATGCATAGGTCGCTGTCAAAGCGAAAAACGTCGAGGATCGCGACGATATTCGGGTGGGTGAGGCGCGAATGCCGCCGAACCTCGTCGTCGAAGCGGGCCTTGAAATCGCCCACATTGATCATGCGGTCGGCCACCACCTTGATCGCGACCGGCCGCGAGGCTTCCTCGTCCCACGCCCGCCAGACCACGCCCATCCCGCCGCGCGCGAGAACGTCTTCGAGCAGATAGCGACCGATCCGCTGTCCGGGGCGAAGCTGCACGGCGGCACGCGTCAGGATGGCGGACGGTCATCGGGCGGCCAGCCCGATCGACGAATGCCTGAGAGGAGACGGCATCATTCGATCGACGTCAGGCGACCGGGGAGATCGGGGCCGCGCCGACGCGCGGCCGGATCCTCGTCGTCTTCGTTGGTCATCTCGACCGTAAGCTCCGGGCCGACACCGGCGGCCCGCCCGCCTTCGATCTTCAGGAACTGCAGCACCGTCGAACCGACCTTGATCCGCGCATCGTTCTTCAGCTCGACCGCATGCGACGGGATCATCTGTCCTTCGAGAAACGTCCCGTTGCTGCTATTGAGATCCGCGAGTTCGTAGCGGCCCTGGCGACACAGGATCAGCGCGTGCTCCTTCGACATCTCGGGATCGACGCGGATCTGCACGTCGCAGGCCTTGTGGCCCTCGTCGCTGATATTGCCGGCACCGATGGTGTTCTTCCCCTCGCGCAGCAAGAACACTTCGCCCGTCGGCTTCCACGTGAAGCTTGCGAGGATGCCGGTGATGCGGCGTCCGTCCGGCGGCTGCTTCTGTGAACCGGGCGTGCCGTTGGAATCGACCATCGTCTCGCGTCGCGACGACGGCACGGGCTCGTCGGCGATCCGGGTTTCGCGGCCAGTGCCACTTGACGTCTGAGGCATCTCGAGGCTCGAGATCGGAGCGGTCTTCGTGCGAGCGCGCGCAGCGGATTCGCAATACGGGCAGACGCCGCCCCAGCTCGGGTCGAGCGCATGCCCGGCAGCGCAGGTCGGCTGCGCCAACCCGGCGGGTTTGTCGGATTCCGACGGGAAAAGCATCTTCTTCAGGTTCATGGCGTCCTCCGGGGATGAGTATGTGCAGAAAATTGGGGAATGCCCACGTTGAGTCGATGCGATGGAACGCGCCTACAAACTACCGCCTGAGGCGGGCGTGGTCGCTGCCGGGAGTGCTGGCAACGGCGACGGCGGTCCATTTGTCGATGGCGTTATCGTCGCTTCGTTCGTTATGGCCGGATTTAACGCCTCGACCTGCGACTTGGGGCTCGCTTCAGGGTTCGGGGTCGATGCGTTCTTCGAGGCAGCAGTCGTCTTCTTCGGCGACTTTCCAGCAGGGACGGCCTTCACCTTCGACGTCGACGAAATCGGCTCCGTGCTGTGCGTCTTCACAGGCTGGACCGCCGGCGGAGACTTGGTTGACGACAAGGTTGCGCCTTCGACCACTCCAGACGGCGCAGGCGCCTGCTGGTCAGCCGAATGTGGCGGCTTGTTCTCCGAGGTTTTATCCGCATCCCTCTGCACTGGCAGTCTGGTCTCCAGGCGCGCGATCGTCCGCTCGAGAGTCGCAGACGTCGCGCCGAGATGATCGATCCTCTGCTGCATCGACGCGAACTGCGAAGCGAATCCGTGTTGACCCACCGCATACGCGACGATGCCGGCCACCAACGCCGACAGTGGGAGGAAAGCGGCTTGATAGAGGAACATGCGCGCCGGACTGACATTTGCCATGGGATCGCCGTATCGGATGACCTGCACCGTCACATTGTCGTTGCCACCCTTCGTCAGCGATAGCTTGACCAAATCGTCGACCAGCACCTGCGGCGCCGCGTCGGATGTCATCACTGCCGCAATTTCGTCGTCCTCGACATAGCCCGACAGCCCGTCGGAGCACAGTATCAGGTGGTCGCCCATCTGCAGCTTGAGCCAAGGTGCGACCTCGACCTCGATTTCGGGCTTGTGGCCGATCGCGCGCTCGAGCAGCGACGCATCGGGATGGGCCTCGGCATCTTTCGGTGACAGCATCTTCGCGTCGATCATCCGCTGGACGCGGGTGTGGTCGATCGTCAAACGCTTGAGTTCCCCTTCGCGGAACAGGTAGGCCCGGCTATCGCCGACATGCGCGATCAACGCCGATGCGTCGCGCGTTACTAGCACCAGCGCCGTGGCGCCCATCCCCTCGGTCGCGACGTCGCCGCGATGCGCCTCCGTGTAGACCGCCTCGTTGGCTGCCTGGACGGCTTCCCGTACAACCCCGCCGACGTCGGTCGTTCCCCCGGCCGAGACGAGATGTTTCTGGATGGTGTCGACCGTCAACGCGGCGGCGGCGGCCCCGCCCTTGTGGCCACCCATGCCGTCCGACACGATGAACACGTCGCCGATACCGGTAGTGACGCGGCTCATCCGGTCCTGATTCTCGCCGCGCGTATAGCCTGTCTCCGAGCGCGCCCCGACCACCCAGGTGGGGGGCCCGTCGAGGTCCTTCTCTGCGTCCGTCATGTCCATGTCTGTAATCGCCGGAGGCAGCGCCTCAGGCGATCGCCCCCTCGCCACGCATTGCCGAAACCCCATTCGCAGGCGCTTCGAGGACCATCGTCGATTTTCCGAAGCGAAGTTCGTCACCGAGGCTGAGCGGCATCGGTACCTCGGTCAGCCGCGTACCGTTGAGAAAAGTCCCATTGCGCGATTGACGATCCGACAGATACAGGCTCCCGCTGTCGTAGCGAATCAGGGCATGGCGCGACGAGAGTATGTCGTCGCCGCCCAGCGACAGGTCATTGTCGCTATCGGCGCCGATACGGAACTCGCTGGACAGTATCGGGACCTGCCGGACGCCGATCGGTCCGCTTATTCCGCGCAGGATCGCCACGGCGCGTCCGGCCTCAGGGGGCATGAATGCGTAGCGCGCGACCCGAGTCATGCGTCCCTGCGCGGGTCGGGTCGGCGTCGGAGAACCCATCGTCGGCCGTGGCAGCGGATCGACAGTCGCTGGGACGGGCTCACGTGCCTCTCGCTTGCGCATCATTACGAGAAACCACAAGAGCAGGGCCAATGCGAGGAGCACCGCGATCGCGATGATCGGAAGCTTGAACTCGACGATCCGTTCGACGAAAGACTTGCCGGTTGTTTCCAGCCGAGCCGTCGCCGGTGGCGCCGCCGTCGGCGGCGACACGGCACCGGCCTTGCCGGGGATCGAGAAGCCGCCCTGCAACTCGCTGCGGACCGGCGCACCCGAAGCCGGCGCGAAGACCAAGATGGCCCGTTCGCTTTTCGAGCCGTCAGCGGCCGGCTCGTACTTGAATGTCAGGATGGCAGCCTGCTTGGTCGACGCATAGCCGCCCAGCATTTCCGCAAGTGCCGCCGCGATCCCCTCCTCGCCCGGCTTAGCGAGGAAGAAACGTCCACCGGTACGGTCGCTGATCGATACGAGCGAACTCGACGACGCTGCTGCGACGCGTCCTGCGCCCACCGCGTCGATCACGACATGATTCGCATGCGCCTTGTCAACGATGCGTTCGATACCGGTGTCGCTGCCTTCGTCCTTCCCGTCCGAGATGACCAGCATGCGCCGCGCGCCTCCGGCATCGACCGCATTGAGCTGATCGAGACCGCCCGAGATCGCTTCGTAGAGCTTGGTTTTGCCGTCCCGGCTCTCGACCGCCAGGTCGCGCAGCCGAGCCCGCGTGGTCTTGAGGTCGGTACCGAACGGGGCGAGGGTTTGAGTCGCGCTGCCGAAGTCGACGATACCGATGCTCAAGCCCGGCTTGGCCTGCGCTACGAAGCCATCGAGCGCGGTCTTCATCGCCTCGATGGTCGGCTGTCCCATCGAGCCACTCTTGTCGATGGCGATGACCAGAGAGGTCGCCTGCGGCGCCGGCGCGCTGGCGGTGAGCTCGGCGGCCCTTACCGCATCGCTGCCCGCGAATTGCAGCGAATAATTCGAGGCTTGCGTCTTCGCGATCTGCGCGCCATCGATCGAGACCACCACGAGTCCGGGTGCAGGCGTCTGTATCGAAGCGACACGGATGTCCTGCGCCGATACCGCGGCGCAGGACAGCGACACGCCGAACGCCAGTAGACGCCCATGCCAGCGCGCTCGGGACCGCGATGCGACCGACTCGCCGACCATGATTGCCTCCCTTCGTTTCGAACCCGCAAGGTCACTCCGAAGACCGATCGGACTCGCGCGACCATTCTGCTCGAGCGCAGCGCAAGGAGCGTTCACACCGACGCAGGCGCCCTTCTTTTCGATCCTGGCTGGAACGGTCCGTGATCATGGACGCGACTCAACGACTACGCTAAACCAGCCACTACCAAAAAGCGAGTGCAGGGCTCTCGCAATATTCCTTTCCCTCAAAAGAATTGCCAGGCCCGCTCAAGGGATGCATAACAAGCAGCGCCAGCTCTCAGGTTTCCGTTGCCGCGCCGAAGTAAACGCCGAGTGTGCATATGACCGGCAGCACGCTAAACTAATTCTTGATCAAGAACAGAATCGTCGATTCTCATGAGCGCACCTCGTGCTATCCGAACCGCCGACTACGGCGAGCCGCAGGGACGTACGCAATGGCAGCTTGCCTACCAGAAATCTTCTCCGGCCAAGTTACCGCAGGCAGGCGTGAACAGTCCAGTCACTTAATACCGGCAATGCGATTGTTCGGTGAGACGCGTGCCTGACCGGACGCCCGTGGGCGCAGTTCGCGGCGATGCCGCATGCATGCCGGTCGAGAGCATCGAATTTGCCGGCGCTTGCGATCATGGTGATGTCCAATCGAATGGCGACGGGATGTATTGCGAGACGAAAGTGAGATTGACCTGATGCGCTCCCGTTGCCACGTGTCATCGCTCACATCTGCTTCGATGCGGATCGCGGGAGGTACCGCCGGGGTAATGCGCACTCTGAAACCGGCCGTCGATTTCATGCCAGCGCGCCCGCAGACGATCGGATCGGCGGAACACGTCCTGCGCCTCCAACGCAGGGTTGGCAATACGGCGGTCCGCACGCTGCTCCAGCGCGCAGCTCGGGAAGTTGACGAACGCGCACGATCGACCACTTCGTCGGCGCTCGGCCGCCCGACGATCCGCGTCGGAAGCACGGGCAGTGATGTCGCCTTCGCACAGCAGCGACTCAACCTGCACGGCGCACTGCCGACGCTGGCCGAGGACGCGATCTTCGGACCGCTGACCCGCGCTGCGACGATCGAATACCAGAAGAGCCACGGTCTGGTGCCTGATGCGGTGGTCGGCGCGCGAACCTGGGAATCGCTCGAAGGGCCGACCAAGCCTGGCGGCAGCAGCAACGCGGGCGGGAACGGCGGGGCCGGTGGGCCTGGCAGCAAGGTCATGGAATACGACACGGGCAGCCAGCGATTCGCACCACCGGCGCCGGGCACGAAGATGTCGGACATCCGCGACGGGATCAAGGCGAAGCAGGACCGCAAACCCGAGCCAGCGCTCGGCCCGACCGTATCCGCGATCGGCGTGACGCAGGGCGGTGACGAAGAGGTGTTCGTATGGAACGTTCTCCTGCAACGCGGCGAGCGCAAGTTCTGGGGCGGCGAGGTCGACGTCGTGGCGGCGATCGGGCCGGCGCCCAAAGGCGGCGGCCCGCCGCCGGTCGGCGAGGTGACGATCCGCATCGACGGGCAGGGCAATGCGAGCGTCGAATTGATCCAGCGCGGCGCGATCGCGAAATCTGCGGGCTTCGCCGATGCAGACGCGGCCAAGGCGGCGCTCCTGAAAGACTTCGGCTTCTCCTCCGTCCGGGACGGCACCGGATCCTGGCAGCTCGTCGAACTGAACAAGGCGCATGCGGCCCTGAGCCGCCTTCCGTCGGGCGATCGCGGCGCGTTGCAGGGCGTCGAGCTGATCCGCGACACCACGTTGACCGATCCTAACGGCAATCCCCTGAGCGGACGATTCGACCACCAGGCGGCGATCGCCACCGGTGCGACGACTGCGACCCGGAGCGAATCGCTGCATCTCGCCGACTCCGCCTTCGCGAACGACGACATCGCTTTCATCGGCGGCAAGGGGAACGCGGCGGTCGAGAGCTTCGAGGTGATCGTGCACGAGGCTGGACACGCAGTCGAGGGAAAGGCGCTGCGCGACGCGCAGTTCGCGAAGATGCAGGCGCAAGGCAAGCTCAACCAGACGAATGCGAAGGTAAACGACGCAGTCGCTGCCTTCAATCCGGAGATGCAGTCGGCCGTCGGCAAGCTCAACCGGTATCCCGGCGCGCAGCGCAAGACGGCAATCCCGTTCAACGCGACGATCAATCGCGCGACGACGGCGATCGACGCCTACGGTCGCGGCGACAACGCCGATCGCCACGCGGCACTCGAGGCCTCCGCGCAGCGGGCGATCACCGCACGCGATGCGGCAAGGGCGAAGCTGCCTTCCTTGCATCCGGCGATCGCGGATTTCGCGAAGACCTGCAGTCTGCAGAACGCGTGGTTCATCGCTGCCCAGGCGCGCGCACCGGTACACACCGCCTTCACGCAGGCACGAACGAGCGAAGCGGCGGCCGGCGACCCCGCGCATGCCGGGCGTTCCAAACACCTGAAAGACTTCGTCGACTTCGTGACTGCGAAGAAGATTCCGCCGCTGACGGAATATGCGAAGGCAAATTGGCCGTCGAAGCCGGAGGAATTCTTCGCCGAAGCCTATTCGCTGTGGCTCAACGATCCGGGATATCTGACAGCGAACGCTCAGGGTCTGAAGGACTGGTTCGACGCGGGCGAGCATCGAAAATGAGCCGTCGGCTCTCGATCCTCGACGAAGTCTCCGAAGGCGGATGATGCGACGACTGATCTCCGTGTCTTACAGTCGTTACACCAGCACTTTGGTCCGGCCTGTCGTGCAAATCCTGCGGGCTAGCGACGCCCTGGTGTTCCACGACACCGACGACACTCGCGTGGAGAAGCAGCCCTCTCCCATCCCGCGCCGTAGGCCCAATACCGTGCAAACGCGCTGAGCGAAGACTTTCAGAAAAACCCTACGCGGAATCGCAGACGGCGTGATAGCAGTACAAGCAAGACATCATCCAAGACTCACTCACCCGGTCGCGCACTTCACCGGAAGCCGCATTTCGTCATGGATCGAGCCCCGTGAGGTAGAAACTCGCCCAATAATAAGGATTTGGTCTCAGACGCCTCGTCTCGATCTGCGCCATCCGCAATGCATCGCGCTTTCCGTGACCCAGATTCCGGTAGAAACTCTGCATCAATGCAGACGTCGCCGGGTCGGAAACGTCCCACAGCGAAGAAACGATGTTGCGCGCTCCGCTCATGAGCAAGGCGGAGTTGAATCCGAACACGTCTCGGCCCACGCTGATCGAATTGAATCCGGTATCGCACGCACTGAGCGTGATGAGGTCGAGATTGAATCGGAGATTGATGAAGTTGCCTGCCGTAAACACGCCGTCGTCCTGCTTGTCCTTCGCCAGTTTCAGGTAGGAATCAAGAGGTCTCCGCGCATTGAAGCTGGCGTGCGATGCGATATGAATGCGACTGTATTTTCCGGCGAGATTCACGAAAGCTGTTTTTGTCGCGTTGCCGCGTACCAGCAGCTTGCTATTGGGCGCCATGAGTTTCGCAATGTTGGTCGCTTCGATCTGCGCATCCATCAGGTCATCGCTAGGCGAACCGGTATCTGGATTTCCGATGACAAGAATCGGTCCGTTTGCGTCGAGACGCTTGGAAGCCTCGTATCTCGAAATCACCGGCATGAAGCGCAGCCCAAACCGATCGATCAGATAGCGCTTGCCGTCTTTCAGGGCGGCGAACGGCAAGTAATAAAGCGCTCCGTCAGGTACGATGAGCAAGTTGGGCGTCTTCAGGTCGTTGACGACAGGAGCGATCAAGCGCTCGTAGAGAAGTCGTGAGTTGTCTGAAAGGGGTCGATCATGTCGTTCAATTTCGACACGGAACTGCTTCACGGCATCAAGCAGCCCTTCCGTGTTCAGCGGCTTTTCCAGTAATAGTCCATCCGGGCCGATGATCCAGATGGAACCGCCGTCTGTGGAAACGTGGTACTGAACCAGGGTTTCGTCGGGACGAAGCAGTCTTGCAATGTCCGCTGTCTTGACGACGTCTCCGACGACGAGGGATGCAACGGCGGGGGCGAGCGCTGCGACGCGCACCGCCGCCTGGTCGGTCACAACGCGGCGGCGCCTACCTGAGTCTGACGCTGAGACAGGTATCTGTACCACCGCTTCCAGTTCCGCTTGAAAGTAATCCTCGATCGCCGAACCACCTCCGGCGTCTTGCTTGGGTAAAGAGGGATCCGTGAAGCGTTGCGCCAGTGTATCGATGAACGCCCGCGCTTTCGATCTCTGGACATATTCGAAAGCGCGTCGGTTTTGGCCAGCCAGTAGCAGGAGTCGAATCAGTCGATCGTAGACTTCCTGCTTGCGGCCGATGAAGCCGATCTTGTTGGCCTCGGTGTTGATCGAGGCGCGTTGCAACTCGAAGGTTTCGATGGCGCGCTGATAGAGTTCGATCGCGCGCGCGGAGTCCTTGTCGTCTTCGGCGATGCGACCGCGGTCATAAAGGATGAGCCAATAGATCTCGCCGTTCGCCTGGATTTGCTCCTCATTCAACAGATTGTCGTAGGCGACTCGGGCCTCGCTGGTACGCTTGAGTTCCTTCAACGATTTCGCAACCATGTAGGCGCGTGGCAAGTCCTGCCACACCCAGTTGCTCGTTCCACGGAGCCTTGCCCCCGACATGAGGTTGTCGAAAAACACCTGGAGCGAATAACCGTGATCGCGAGCAAGCGTATCGATCGTCTGCTGGTATCGGCCGAGAGCAAGATAGGACCGAGCCAAGGCATAGACCTTCTGGCTCGCGTAAGGATCGTTGGCGGTCCAATGCAACTGGAGCCGACCTAGTTTGGCCAGATCGGCCTCTGCCTCCGATCTGTTTCCAGCGAACTGAGCGGCGATCGTCATGATGGCCAACGCGTCCGCCTCGACGTCCTCATCATCTGCAAGAGAAAGACGCAGCAACTCGATTGCATGTCCCGCAGACCGCAATGCATCCTCGTTCCGACCGAAGTCCACTTCTGCTTCGGCACGCATCACGTAAATGGCCGGGGTGACATCCCCATAGGCGAACAGCCGCGACCTGCGATCACCGCCGCTGGCCTGGCTTTCAAGCGTATCGAGGCATGTGAACAGCTTCGCATAGCGTTTGATGCGCGAGTAACCGTAGCAGAGTTCGTGCAGGTCGGCGGTCGACAGCGGCTGAACTGCCGCCTTTCTCTCGAGCTGGCTCACAAGCTCATCGAACCGACCCGCTCCGATCAAATCAATCTGTCCATTGTCCGACGAGGCGCAGCCCGATAGCATGACGCAGAATGCCGAGGCCGCGAACAATGCAACGACCGCGCGCACATGGGGTTTCACCGTCAAGGTCATGACAGCTCTCTTGGCGGGCGGTCCACGGATAGTTCTCAGAACCGGTAGTTGCCTTTGAGACTAATGCCTTTGGATTTAGACGAAAGCAGGACGTTGAATCCCGCGTTGAATGAGGTTCGCGCCTCGGCGATACTCCGATTACTGACTGCGACACCAAGCTCGTCATAGTGCTGAACGAACAAGTCGTCACCGAAGAAATGCGTGTCGATCAGCGAGAAGATCAGGTGCAGGGGCCAACCGCCCAGGGTCGTCGGCTGGGAAAGCAGCATGCCATTACGAATTACCGTGTTGCTTATTCCCGGGTCGTAGCCGTAGTCGCCCGACTTGATGCGCAATGCCTTGTAATATCCCACCATATTGCCAACCACAAGGTCCGCATTGTTGAAAACCTTGAATGGAAGCACATAACTGCTGCTCAACGCCATCGAGGCCATTCCAGCAAGTACACCGAGATCCCTGGAACCAGCGGCAATGTAATTGACCGACGGCGTCAAAGCCCATTGATTGTTGATGGGGAATCGATACGACGCGCCCAAACCGACGCTGTATCCTTTCGACCCATCCGCATCAGAGAATGAGACTGGAAGCTTGAAGGTCAATTGACGACCCTGATCGAATCCGTAAAAGGTGTAACTCAACGGAAGGGTATAGGCTCGACTGTCGACTCCCGATTGTCGATATTGAGCATAATCCAGTCCGACACTTACGGACCTTCCCTGATCCGAAGCTTTTCCCGAGTCCAATGCACTGGTAAAAGCGCTATCGAAATCCGACCCCACCAACTGTGACATCAGGCTGTTCGGATTCCCGGCGATCGGATCCACTGGTGAATTCTTCGCCAAGCTCTTGCTGAGCCTCCCGAGAATGTCGTCGCCATTCTGTTTGAAGTAGTCCTTGAGCAGTTGCTGGCTCGCATCGCGCGCGCCCCCGTCGAACGTCTTCGTCAACCCGAGTGAAGGGATTTGGAGCACGAGTTGTGACAGATTGGCTGTCGGATAACTCACCTGCACCGCCACGCCACGGTAATCTATGGCTGTCTGGGCAGCCTGGATTCCGGTGTAGGCAGGGTTCAGAGACCTCAAGTTAGGGTCCTTGAGCGAATCAAAGACGTCTTCGACGGAAGAGAACGACGCGGATGTTCGGACACCCGAAACATCCGTATCGATGCCGAAGATTCCAGCACCATGAACTGAACCTGCGATCGCTAACGACAGCAAGCCAATAGCGAACCGAAATGATGAAATGTGCACGGTACCTCCCTTACGCGACGGGCCAGGAACGAGCGACTGCTCCATATCAAACGACTGCTTCGACTGGGTCAAGGAAATATTTACGTTACGCAAGCCACTGACTGAAGTTAGTCTATGCGAGGCACCAGTTAATTGTCGACCGTAGGTCGACGAATACTTTACTCAGCAAAGCCGGCGACATGACGCGCGTCTTCATCAGCCATTCGCATGCCGACAATGGATTAGCCCTGGCGCTGGGTCAATGGCTTGAGTACGAGGGCTGGAGCGATTATTTCCTGGACATCCATCCGACCAACGGGCTCTCGGCGGCGGGGGAGAGTTGGAGCGCCGCGCTGTACCGCGCGATCGACCGTTGCGAGGCCGTCCTCTTCCTCATCTCCCACGACTGGATCGAATCTCGCGAATGTTATGGAGAGTTTCGAGATGCCAAGAACCTCGGCAAACATTTATTCGGTGTCAAGGTTGGCCCCGTCAAGATCGAAGAGATCCGTCCGGAACTAGCTGAAAAGCAACTTTGCGACTTGACAAGGGGCCAGCACTTCCGGAGGTTCGAGGTCTGCGAGACTGCAGCGAATGGACCAGCGGCAGTTTCCTTGTCTGTGGATGGGCTGAACTGTCTGCGTGTAGGCCTCAAGAAGGCGGGCCTGGATGCTTCGACCTTCATCTGGCCACCGGCAGCCGACCCGGATCGCTCCCCCTATCCCGGCTTGCGGGCACTCGACGCGGCGGATGCCGGCGTCTTTTTCGGGCGAGACGCCTTGATCGTGCGCGCGATCGACCGGATCCGACTTGCGCGCGAGCGCGGCGTCGAGCAGGTGTTCGCAATCCTGGGAGCGTCCGGCGCAGGCAAGTCGTCATTCTTGCGCGCCGGCCTCTTGCCGAGGCTTCAACGAGATACCGATCGATTCGTCGTGCTGCCCGTCGTGCGCCCCGAGCGCGCCATCCTGGAGGGCACCAACGGATTCCTCGCCAGCCTGAAAGACGCGCTAATCCATGTCGGGCGACCGAAAGCGCTCTCCGAGATCCGCGCCCTCGTCGAGCACGGCGAGTGTGCTCGCCTGATCGAAGAGATCGCAATTTCGGCCAGGGACGCTTCGGACGATTCATCGGCGCCGGGAGATGCTTCAAGGCACGTCGTCATCCCGATCGATCAGGCGGAAGAACTGTTTTCCGAAGAAGGCCGGATCGAGGCAGAGCAGTTTCTCGCTGTGATGGAGTCCTTGCGAGGGAAGCTGGCCAGTCTGCGCGAAGGCCCCGGAGCGAGTCGCTCGGGCATTCTGATCCTGCTCGCAATCCGGACCGATGCATTCTCGCGGTTGCAACAGCAGGCGTTCGCGCAGCAGCCCTCGCCGCTGGTGTTCAGCTTGCCGGCGATGCCCGCTTTCGAGTTCAAGTCCATCATCGAGGGACCCGCTCGACGTCACACGCAGGGGGGCCATCCTTGTCGGCTGACGCCCGAGCTGGCAGAACAGTTGGCGTTGGACGCACAGGCGGTCAAGTCGCTGCCGCTGCTTGCCATGACGCTGGAATCGCTCTATCGCGAATACAACAAGGGAGAAAAACAGAAACTCGTCCTCGACATCGATCAGTATCGTCGGCTAGGCGAGATGGGAGCCGTGATCGGGAAGTCAGTCGAGCGCGCTCTGGCGAATCCTTCCGCGCCACCGGCCATCCCGAAGGAACGCGACGAGATCTCAGAGGTGCTGAATCGAATCTTCCCGCTGCTCGCAAGCAGCGATCCGGAATCGAAGTGCTTCAAGCGCAGGGTTGCCGTTCGCGACAGCTTTCGTGCGATTCCTCATGCGGACGCAGTGATAGCGCGGTTGATCGACCAACGGTTGCTCGAAAGCGACGCGAGGCGGCTGCCAGGTGGAACCACCGATGTCGAGGTGGTCGAAGTGGCGCACGAAGCGCTGTTCGTCCAATGGAAGGCGTTCGACCGCTGGCTGCACGACTACGCAGGAAGCCTGACGATGCTCGAGATGATCCGCCGCGCCGCAGGCGAGTGGTGGAGCAATGGCCAGGACAGTGCCCTGCTCGTCCACACGGACCATCGGCTCGCGACGGCCGAAGCATTGCTGGACGACGATCGGATCAGCGTCCTGCTGAAAGCGGAAGACCGGGCCTACCTCGCCGCATGCCATAAGCGCGACCTGGATGCGCTTCAAGAACGGAAGCTCAACGTACGCCAGAGACGATGGTTCGTAGCGGCGCTCGCCATCGGATCCACCGTCGGACTCGTATTCTTGTCACTGGCCATCATGGAGAAACGAGACAGCGCTCGCCAGAGATCGCTTTCACTCGCGATGTCGTCGGAGGCAGCGGTCGAGCAGGGCGATTTCGAGCAGGGTATGCGGCTCGGCGTCCTGGCGACGCGCAAAGACTGGCTGCAACCACCGGACGAAAGGGCAGTCCAGAGACTGAATCGGGCGGCGGACGGAAACACAGCGCAAATCCTGCTGCCGCATCAAGCCGCAGTCAGGACCGTCTCGTTCAGCAATGACGGACGGTTGGCACTGACCACATCGGACGAAAACGCTGCGCACCTCTACGACGCGCGAACAGGCAGCAGCATCGGCGGTCCGATGAAGCATTCAGCCGCGATCAGAACCGTCGCGTTCAGTCCCGACGGTCGTCATGTTGCGACGTCGTCGGCGGACGACACGGTGCGAATCTGGGATTCGAGCACCGCGAAGGAGAGCGCCGGGCCCATCCAGCATGCCGGGGTCGTCCGATCGGTGAGATTCAGCGCCGACGGCCTACGCATCGTCACTGCATCTGAGGATCAGACCGCGCGGGTCTGGAACGTCGCCGATGGAAGCCCGGTAACGGGACCGCTCGATCATCAAGGTATCGTGCTTGCCGCTGACTTCGTTGCCGATGGAAAGCAGATCGTCACCGTGTCGAACCATTCCATCCGGCTCTGGAATGCGGAGAGTGGCGCGGCGCTCGGCACGGCGATGACGTCGGCACAGAACATCGTGGACGTAAGTTTCTGTTCCGATGGGAGTCGGCTCGTCACAATACTCGGCAAGAGCGCTCAGGTATGGGATCTTGAACGGCGCGCGGTTGCGACCGAGACGATCGAACACGAGGGCCCGATCCGGTATGCAAGCTTCAGCCGAGACTGCCGCACCATCGTGACCGCTTCAGACGATGGGACCGCCAAGCTATGGATTGCCGCAAGCGGGCTCCCGGTCGATGGAAGTCTGACGATGAGGCACAGCGATCAGGTCCTGTTCGCGACATTCAGCGCCGACGGACGCTTGATCGTCACTGCATCGAGCGATCACACCGCTCAATTATGGGACGCTCGCGGGCGCCCGATCGGCGACCCGATGCCGCATCGGGGTGTTGTGAACTATGCGGACTTCAGCGAGGACGGTGCCTATGTCATCACCGCGTCGGACGACCGGACCGCACGAATCTGGGAGGTCGCCCAATTGCGGAACCGGGCAGGCCCGCCGATGGTTCACGAAGCGCGGATCACATCTGCCGCATTCAGTCCCGATGGCAAGCTCGTCGTGACTTCCTCAGTCGATGGTCGCGCTCGCCTGTGGGACGCCCGCACGGGCGTTGAGATCGGCGGCACGCCGCCCCGCGATGGTCCGTTGCTCACTGCGATATTCGATCCCGATGCTCGCCATATCACGACCGCGGCCGATGACGGCACAGTGGGAAGGTGGGCGGTCGTCGATCAGAAGCCGTCCACGGCGCCGCTGCGACTCGCGGGGCGGTTCTTGGCCATGCGGTTCTGCCGTGACGGCCTGCGCGTGGCGACTACATCCGAGGACGACAAGGTCTTGGTCAGGGACGGCCTCACGGGAAAGCCACTCGGCCCACCGATCCAGGTCGACAGTCGCGTTCTGTCCGCCGACATCGCGCTCGACGGGCAGAGCATCATCACCGGCTCGGCCTTTCGCGAGGTCGTGCGATGGCGTGTTCGCGATGGCCGGCGCATCGGTGATCCGATGATCCGCGAAGCACCCGTCAATTCGGTGAATTTCAGTCAGGACGGCCGCTTCGTTCTTAGCGCTTCGCTCAAGACGACTCGGATATGGGACCTCGAGAACAACTCGACGGTCGGAAAACCAAGGACTCATCCGGCCGATGTCCCTGCGGCCCGATTCAGTCGTGACGGGCGTCGAGTCGTCATCGCCTCGTTGGACCACGAGGCCCGGGTCTGGGACGTCAAGACCGGATTGCCGCTCGGCGAGCCGCGAGTGAGCGCCGATGGCGTAACTGCGGTGAACTTCAGTCCCGATGGCCGATACATCGTTACGGCTTCCATTGATGGAGCAGCGCGCGTCTGGTCCGTACTTTGGTCTTCATACGACGACCGGGAGACATTGCGTCATGCAGTGTGTATGCGCATGAGCGACGATGCGCGTCGCATCACCGAAGCCGACAGTCAGTTGGCCAGTGTCATCGCCCGCAAGCAGATCGGCGAGGACGTCTGCGCCGATGTCGCGCGATCACCAAGGTAAAAACTCATGATCGATGGCGTGTTCGTCTTCCACGACATGAATAGTCTCTCCCCATCCCACCGCTGGGCGGACACAATGGCTTCTGTCCGTTGCCCGACAACATATTGGTCATTGCGCACAGACGCGGGCTGCAGCAACGATGATGGCTGCCAGCATTTCTGCATGGAAGCTCCGATGCCCGCCAGCCAAACCCTCGCACAGCATCTCGATCCCCGCGCCGGCTCGAAACGCATCCTGGCGCTCGACGGGGGCGGCCTGCGCGGCGTGTTGACGCTCGGCATGTTGCGCGAAATTGAATCGCTGCTACGTACGCGCCATGGCGGCGACCCGGCGTTCCGCCTGAGCGACTATTTCGATCTCATCGCCGGCACATCGACCGGCGCGATCATCGCGGCCGCACTCGCACTCGGGATGACCGTTGACGAGGTGCACGGCCACTATCTGCGTCTGGGCAACGTGGTGTTCAAGCGTAGCCTCCTGCGCTGGGGTGCGCTGCGCGCCAAGTTTCCGGCCGACAAGGTGCGTGAGGCACTGGTCGGCGTGTTCGGCGATCGTCGGCTCGACAGCGCCGACCTGCGCACCGGCCTGCTCATCGTGACCAAGCGACTGGATACCGGCGGCACCTGGCCGCTGACCAATCACCCGGGATCTCGCTTCTTCGAGCGCGGCACCCAGGCGACGACGATCGCCAATCGCGAATACTCGCTCTGGCAGGTCGTGCGCGCCAGCACGGCTGCGCCCTACTTCTTCGATCCAGAATCGATCCGCATCGGCCGCGACGCGAATGGCGTGAAGGCGGTCAGCGGTGACTTCATCGACGGCGGTGTCAGCCCCCACAACAACCCGGCATTGCAGGCGCTGATGACGGCGACGATGCCGGGCTATGCCTTCGATTGGGACGCTGGCGAACGCCAGATCCAAGTCGTCTCGGTGGGCACCGGCAAGGCGAATGCGAAGGTCGGACACAGCAACGTGCTCGAAAGCACGGCCGCGATTCATGCCTTGCTCTCGCTGAAGTCGCTGATGGAGGATTGCGCCGACCACGTCGAGACAATGATGCAGTGGCTTTCATGCAGCCCGACGGCGCGCCAGATAGACCGCGAAATCGGCACAACCGCCACCCCGCTCGGTGGCAAGGCGCTCTGCAGCTACCTGCGCTACGACGTGCAGCTGACCAGCGAATGGTTTGCAACGCAGCTCGGCGAATCCGTCGGCGACAGGGCGCTGACAGCGCTGGGGGCCATGGATCAGCCCGATAACATTCCCGAGCTCGACCGTATCGGTCGCCTGGCTGGCGACAAGCTGGTGAAAGCAGCGCACTTCGACGCGGCTTTCGACCTCCACTGACCTTGTGAAGGCATACGTGGCAACCCGCGCTCACGCTTTTGTCGCCATGCCGTTCGGCCGCAAGCCGGGGCCCGCCAACATCGAAATCGACTACAACCGCGTCTACGAGGTACTGATCGCGCCGGCTATCGAGGCGGCCGGGCTGAGTGCCTTCCGTGCCGATCAGGAGCAGGCCGCCGGCAGCATCCTGCCCGACATGTTCCAGGAATTGCTGATTGCCGACCTGGTCCTCGCCGACCTCTCGATCGCCAACCCGAACGTCTGGTACGAGATCGGCGTGCGCCACGCGCTGCGCTCGCGCGGCGTCGTGCTGCTGTTCGGCAGCCCGACCGGACACAAGTCACCGAGCGCATTCGATCTCTACACCGATCGCAAGTTGCACTACAGCCTCGCCGGCGACGGGCCGGATCCCGCCACGCTGAAGCAAGACATCACGGCGCTGACGGCAATGATCAAAGCGACGATGGCCTCGTGGCACGAGCGCCGCATCAGTCCCGTTTATTACCATCTGCCAAACCTGCAGGAGCCGGACTGGAAGACTCTGGTCGTCGGCAACGTGCGCGAGATCTGGGACGACCATCGGCTGTGGGAAGGCCGGCTGCAGTTGGCGCTCGAAAGCGGGCGGATCGGGGACCTGCTGGTCTTGGCCGATGAAGGGCCGGTGGCGGCATTTCGCTCCGAGGCCTGGATCCGTGCCGGCACCGCGCTACGCAATTCGGGGCAGTTCCTGCTCGCACTCGAGTTCCTCGGCAAAGGCCTGGCGATCGAGCCTGGTGCTCTGGCAGGGCTGCGCGAGACCGGCATCTGTTTGCAGCGGCTGGGAATGCGCGGCACGGCCGGACATTCGCTGGCGCGTGCGCGCCAGCACTACCGGACGGTGCTCAAACAATACCCACGCGATGTCGAGACCTGGGCGCTGCTGGGCCGCGTCGACAAGGA
>JBDTIS010000022.1:0-12711 GCA_039936235.1 Burkholderiaceae bacterium
GCGTCGTAGACGGCGTCCTGCAGGCACAGGATGCGCAGTGCCGAACAGCGCTGACCGGCCGAGTCGAAGGCCGACACCAGCGCATCGTTGACCACCTGTTCGGTCAGCGCGCTCGAGTCGACGATCATCGCGTTCTGTCCGCCGGTCTCGGCGACCAGCACCGGGTCGTCGCTGCGGGCGGCGAGCGTCGTGGCGATCGCCCGCGCCACGTCGGTCGACCCGGTGAACAGGACGCCGCCGATCGCGGCATGCGCGACCAGCGGCGCGCCGACGGTCTCGCCGTCGCCGGCCAGCATCTGCAGCACGTCGCGAGGAATGCCGGCCTCGTGGAGCAGCGCCACCGCGCGCGCCGCCATGAGCGGCGTCTGCTCGGCCGGTTTCGCGAGCACGCAGCGGCCCGCGGCGAGCGCGGCGACGACCTGGCCCGTGAAGATCGCGAGCGGGAAATTCCACGGCGAGATGCACACGATCGGACCGCCGACGCGGGTATTCGCGGCGACGGCGTCGGCTTCGATCTGCCCGGCGTAGTAACGGCAGAAGTCCACCGCTTCGCGGACTTCGCCGATCGCGTTGCCGAGCGTCTTGCCCGCTTCGCGGATCGCGAGCGAGAACAGTTCGGTGCGATGCATCTCGAGCAGCGTCGCGCAAGTTTTCAGT
This sequence comes from Burkholderiaceae bacterium, assembly GCA_039936235.1. GTDB lineage: Bacteria > Pseudomonadota > Gammaproteobacteria > Burkholderiales > Burkholderiaceae_D > CAHJXF01. The sequence goes on from JBDTIS010000022.1 coordinate 658, forward strand.
AGCGCGGCCCTGGAGGACGGCGGCACGGCGGCCCACGCAGGGCCGGCGTCCGCGGCGCGCGTGATGGCCGCGTCGATGTCGGCACGCGATGCGAGCGCGACCGTGCCGACGGTGTCGACTGCATCGGCCGGATTGACGAGGGTCGCCTGCGCAGCCGACGGGTCGCCGACGTGCCAGCGATGCTCGGCATAGCCGGCCAGCGCATCGGCCATCCCGGCGAGCGCGGACTCGCTCGCGGCATCGAAGCCCGCCGAGTTGATGCGGCCGTCGGGATACAGGTGGACCGGCAGCGGGATCTGCGGGTGCGGCGTGCCGCCGGTCTCGCGGACATGCTGCAACGGATCGGCGACCAGCTCCGACACCGGCACGCGCGCGTCGACGATGCGATTGACGAACGAAGTGTTCGCGCCGTTCTCTAGCAGACGGCGCACGAGATAGGCGAGCAGCGTCTCGTGGCTGCCGACCGGCGCGTAGATGCGGCACGACAGCGGCGTCTCGTCCGTGACGACCTGGTCGTACAGCGTCTCGCCCATCCCGTGCAGGCACTGGAACTCGTAGTCGCTCTCGGACACGCCGAGCGTACGTGCGGTCTCGCGGACCCAGGCGAGCGTGTACGCGTTGTGGGTCGCGAACTGCGGATAGATCGCGTCGGCAGCCGCGAGCAGCGCCCGCGCGCACGCCTGGTACGCGACATCCGTGTGTGCCTTGCGCGTGTAGACCGGATAGCCGCTCTGGCCCTCGACCTGCGCGCGCTTGATCTCCGAGTCCCAGTACGCGCCCTTCACCAGCCTGACCATGAGGCTCCGCTGTGCGCGTTCGCGCGTGCGATGCGACAGATCCGCGACGAACGCGATCACGGCGGGTGCGCGCTTCTGATAGGCCTGGATCACGAAACCGAGGCCGTTCCACCCGTCGAGGTCGCGATCTTCGGCGAGCGCTTCGAGCATGTCGAGAGACAGGTCGAGGCGTTCGGACTCCTCGGCGTCGATGTTCAGCCCGATGTCGTAGCCACGCGCGGACTTCGCGAGCTGCTTGACGACCGGTAACAGCTCGCGCATGACACGCTCCCGCGTCGCCCGGCCGTAGCGCGGGTGCAGGGCCGACAGCTTGATCGAGATGCCGGGTCGCCCGCGGACGTCGCTGTTGCCGTCGACCGGGCCGGCCGATGCACCGATCACCGCGATCGCATGTCGGTAGGAAGCGAGATAGCGCACCGCATCTGCCGCGGTCAGTGCGGCCTCGCCGAGCATGTCGTACGAATAGCGATAGCCGCGCTGGAGGTTTTCGCGACCGTTGCCGATCGCGTCCTCGATCGTCTCGCCGGTCACGAACTGGCGACCGAGCATCCGCATCGCGAGATCGACACCCTTGCGGATCAGCGGCTCGCCACCGCGCGCGACGAGCCGCGTCAGCGATGCCGACAGCCCGCGCGCGCTGTGCGTCGACACCAGCTTGCCGGTCACGACCAGGCCCCACGCGGCCGCGTTGACGAACAGTGAAGGGCTCTGGCCGACATGCGCATTCCAGTCGCCGCCGCCGATCTTGTCGCGGATCAGTGCGTCGCGGGTCCCGCCGTCAGGGATCCGCAGCAGCGCCTCGGCGAGGCACATCAGCGCGACACCTTCGTCCGACGCCAGCGAGAACTCGCGCATCAGCGCGTCGACGCCGCCTGCCTTCACGCGCTTGCCGCGCAGGGTCTCGACGAGGCGCGTCGCGTCGCCGCGGATTCGCTGCAACGCGGCGTCGTCCTGGCCCGCGGCGCGCAGCAGTCGTGCGAGGCATTCCGCCTCCGGCGGTCGCGTCAAAGCGTCGATCGCCGTGCGCAGCGGGGGTCTCGGCGACGGCGACAGCGCGAAATCGAATTGCATGGAGCGTGATCCTTGTCGGGACGGGCGCGAGGCGCCGGCCGGCGACAGGACGATCGTGGTCACGCGGCGGCTGCCAGTTTAGAGCGTGCGTCGTCACGGACTGAACGGAGCGACCGCGGGTTTCTACTGCTGTCGCTACCGTCAACGGCGCACCGTGTTGCGCCGTTCTATCCCTGGGTTCGACTGACTATTATTGCGTCGGCGTTTCGTGTAATTTGTTGCGTCCGCCGGTGAGGCCCGCCTCCACCGCAGAGCCGTGCAGGAACGCGTTGCGGCTGCGACGATCGTGCTGTTCACATCCATCATTCACATCTCGATTGGAGTTCCACCCAATGAAAGCTCAGCACAAAGTTCTGTGCGCCGCCATCGCGACCGCATTCGTCGCCAGCGCGCCCGCCGCCTTTGCAGACGAAGAAGTCGTGAAGATCGGCCACGTCGGTCCGATCTCCGGCAACATCGCCCATCTCGGCAAGGACAACGAGAACGGCGCACAGATGGCGATCGACGAGCTCAATGCCAAGGGCACGATGATCAACGGTAAGAAGGTCAAGTTCGAACTGATCAAGGAAGACGACGCGGCAGATCCGAAGCAGGGCACCGCCGCTGCGCAGAAGCTGGTCGATGCCAAGGTCGACGGCGTCATCGGCCACCTGAATTCCGGCACCACCATCCCGGCGTCGAAGATCTACTCCGATGCAGGCATCCCGCAGATCTCGCCGTCGGCGACGAACCCCAAGTACACGCTGCAGGGCTTCAAGACGGCCTTCCGCGTCTGCGCCAACGACGCACAGCTCGGCGGCGCACTCGGCAAGTACGCGGCTACGACGCTCAAGGGCAAGTCGATCGCCGTGATCGACGATGCGACCGCCTACGGCCAGGGCGTGGCCGACGAGTTCAAGAAGAGCGCGATCAAGGCCGGTGCCAAGGTCGTCGACACCGAGCACACGAACAACAACGCGACCGACTTCCAGGCCATCCTGACGAACGTCAAGAGCAAGAAGCCGGACGTGGTGTTCTACGGCGGCATGGACGCACAGGCAGGCCCGATGCTGCGCCAGATGAAGCAGCTCGGCATCACGTCGAAGTTCATGGGCGGTGACGGCATCTGCACCGGCGAACTGTCGAAGCTGGCGGGCGACGGTATGGGCGACGGTCAGGTCGTCTGTGCGGAAGCGGGCGGCGTGCTCAAGGGCAAGGAAGGCCCGATGAACAAGTTCAGGGAAGACTACAAGAAGAAGTACGGCATCGACGTGCAGATCTACGCGCCGTACGTCTACGACGCGGTCATGGTGATGGCCGATGCAATGCAGAAGGCCAAGTCGGCCGACCCGGCGAAGTACCTGCCGTTCCTGGCCAAGGAAGACTACAACGGCGTGACCGGCCACATCTCGTTCGACAAGAACGGCGACATCAAGAACGGCGCGGTGACCCTGTACACGTACAAGGGCGGCGTCAAGGAAACGCTGGAAGTCGTGCAGTAATCGCGACGCGGTCGCATGCAGAAGGCCACCTTCGGGTGGCCTTTTCGTTGCGATCGGGTCGCAGCGTCACTTCTGCATCAGCACCCAGTGCGCGAGTCGCTGCGCCTCTGGCACGGAGACGTCGGGGTTCATCGGCATCGGTACCACACCCCAGGCGCCCGATCCGCCCTCGCGGATCTTCTTCGCGAGCCGCGCCTTTGCGTCCCTATCGTTCGCGTAACGCGTCGCGACGCTCCTGAACGCCGGGCCGACCAGCTTCTCGCCGATCGCATGGCAGTTCATGCACTTCTTCGATTTCGCGAAATCGGCGTCGTCGGCGACCGCGTTCGATGACAGCAGCGCGAACAGCACGCTGCAGGCGACTGTCCTTACATTTCGGTGCGATCTGCCGATAGGGAGGTTGCGAGGCGCTTGTCGAGTCGTCATGGCAGCGGCGTCAAGGGGCTCGGTCGGATCCGTTGCGAACGGGCGACGCAGCGTGCGTTGTCGGTCGAAGCAGCGAACGCCTCGGATATATTCGATCGTCGTATCTCGGAGGGATGGCCATGTGGTTTCTGGCGGTGGGTGTGGTGCTGCTGTTGATGAAGTGGTTCGATTTCGGACCGGTCGGTCACTGGTCGTGGTGGGTCGTACTGCTTCCGTTCGGCCTCGCGCTGATCTGGTTCGAAGTCGTCGAGCCGTACTTCGGCCTCGACCGGAAGAAGGCGCACAACCAACTCGACAAGGTCAAGGAAGATCGCATCAGGAAAACACTCGCCGGACGCATCGGCAAGCGTTGATTCCGGTTTCATCCATCGTGGTCAGCCGTCCGTTACCGCGCCGCGGCTGGCGGTCGACGCGAGCTTCGCGAACTTCGCCAGCACGCCGCGGCTGTAGCGCGGCTGTGGCTGCACCCAGCGCGCACGGCGCGCCTCGATCCGGGCATCGTCCACGTTCAGCTGCAGCCGCAGCTGGTGCGCGTCGATCGTGATCGAATCGCCTTCCTCGATCAGTCCGATCGTGCCGCCCACGAACGCCTCCGGCGACACGTGTCCCACCACCATCCCCCAGGTGCCGCCCGAAAAGCGGCCGTCGGTGATCAGGCCGACCGTCTCGCCGAGACCCTGACCGACGAGCGCCGAGGTCGGCGCGAGCATCTCGCGCATGCCGGGCCCGCCGCGCGGCCCTTCGTAACGGATCACCACGATGTCGCCGTGTCCGATCCCTTTGGCCATGATCGCGGCCATCGCGTCGTCTTCCGAGTCGAACACGCGGGCAGGTCCGGTCATCACCGGATTCTTCAGCCCGGTGATCTTGGCGACGCAGCCTTCGGGCGACAGGTTGCCGCGCAGGATCGCAAGGTGGCCCTGTTCGTACATCGGCGCTTCGATCGGACGAATCACTTCCTGGTCGGCCGGCGGCCTGGCGGGGATATCGGTCAGCTCCTCGGCGATCGTGCGACCGGTGATCGTCATGCAGTCGCCGTGCAGCAGCCCGGCCTCGAGCAGGATCTTCATGACCTGCGGCACGCCGCCGACGCGATGCAGGTCGGTCGCGACGTAGCGTCCCGACGGTTTCAGATCGCACAGCACCGGCACCTTCTGGCGAATCCGCTCGAAGTCGTCGATGGTCCACTCGACGTCGGCCGCATGCGCGATCGCGAGGAAATGCAGCACCGCATTGGTCGAGCCACCGGTGGCCATGATCACTGCGACCGCGTTCTCGATCGACCTGCGCGTGATGATGTCGCGCGGGCGGCGGTTGGCCTTCACCGCGTCGACCAGTACGCGTGCCGACTCGGCGGCGGAGTCGGTCTTTTCCTGGTCCGGGTTGGCCATCGACGACGAGCCCATCAGCGACATCCCGAGTGCCTCGAACGACGAACTCATCGTGTTGGCCGTGTACATGCCGCCGCACGATCCGGCCGACGGGCAGGCCTTCTCCTCGATCGCCTCGAAGTCGGTGCGCGACAGCGTCCCTGCCGTCAACTGCCCCACAGCCTCGAACACCGAGACGATCGTCAGATCCTGGCCGGCGTGGTGACCGGGCTTGATCGTGCCGCCGTAGACGTAGATCGACGGCACGTTGGTCCGCGCCATCGCGATCATCCCGCCCGGCATGTTCTTGTCGCAGCCGCCGATGACGACGCAACCGTCCATCCACTGGCCCATCACCGCGACCTCGATGCAGTCGGCGATGACCTCGCGCGACACCAGCGAATACTTCATCCCTTCGGTTCCCATTGCGACCGCGTCGGAAACCGTCGGCGTGCCGAACACCTGCGCCTTGGCACCGGCGGCCTCGAGCGCGTCGATCGCGGCGTCGGCGAGTTTCTGCAACCCCGCGTTGCACGGCGTGATGGTCGAGTGGCCGTTGGCCACGCCGATCATCGGCTTGTCGAAATCGGCGCGCGTATAGCCCATCGGGTAGTACATCGCGCGGTTCGGGGCGCGCACGTCGCCCTGAGTGACGTGCTTCGATCGTTCGTTACCTGCCATGAGAGTCCTGGTTGTTCTTGATTTGTCGTCGACGCCGGCCCGACCGCCCGCCTCTGGCTGTTCTCTGGAACGACTGCGGCGCCGCGCTTGGCTACACTCGCGATCTTATCCGACCATCCCGCTGCCCTTCGAAGCGCCCTTTCATGCTCGTTCACCCGCAGTTCGACCCGATCGCGTTCCACGTCGGGCCCCTCGCAGTCCGCTGGTACGGGCTGATGTACCTCGTCGCGTTCACGCTGGTCCTGCTGCTCGGGCGCTGGCGGATCTCGCGCGGCCTGACAAAGCTCACGGCGCGCGATCTCGACGATCTGTTGTTCTACTGCATGCTCGGCACGATCGTCGGCGGGCGGCTCGGTTACGTCGTGTTCTACAAGGCCAGTCATTACCTGGCCAATCCGCTCGATCTGTTCAAGGTCTGGGAAGGCGGCATGTCGTTCCACGGCGGCCTGATCGGCGTGATCATCGCGTTCCTGTATTTCGCGAAGCGCCGCGGCTTCACGTTCTGGGACATCGCCGACTTCGGTGCGCCGCTGGTGCCTACCGGCCTCGCCGCGGGACGCCTCGGCAACTTCATCAACGGCGAATTGTGGGGCCGTCCGACCGATGTGCCGTGGGGCATGGTCTTCCCGCAGGCCCACGAAGGGATGGTGCCCCGCCATCCGTCGCAACTGTACGAAGTGGCCGGCGAAGGCGTGCTGCTGTTCATCCTCGTGTGGTGGTTCGCGCGGCGGCCGCGGCCTCCCGGCGCGGTGTCCGGCGTGTTCCTGATCGGCTACGGCATCGCGCGCTTCTGCGTCGAGTTCACCCGCGAGCCCGACGACTTCCTCGGCCTGCTCGCGCTGAACTTCTCGATGGGCCAGTGGCTGTCGATGCCGATGGTCCTGTTCGGAATCGGCATCCTCGTGTGGAGCTATCGCCGTCGGGGCGTTCCGGCGCCGCAGGGCGTGCAGGGACAGCGATGAAGCGGATCATCGTCGCCCTGACCGGCGCGAGCGGCGCGATCTACGGCGTACGGCTGCTGCAGATGCTGACGCACGTGAGCGAGATCGAGACCCATGTCGTGATTTCGGCGTCCGGCGCGCTGACGGCGCTGCAGGAACTCGACATGAAGCGGGCCGACATCGAGGCGCTGGCGACGGTCGCCCACGGCGTCCGCGAGATCGGCGCGTCGATCGCCAGCGGATCGTTCGACGCCGACAGCATGATCGTCGCGCCGTGTTCGATGAAGACGCTGGCGACCATCGCGCACGGCCTGTCCGACAACCTCGTCTCGCGGGCGGCCGACGTGATGCTCAAGCAGCGCCGCCCACTGGTGCTGCTCGCCCGCGAGACGCCGCTGAATCTCGCGCATCTGCGCAACATGGTCGCGGTCACCGAGATGGGCGGTATCGTGATGCCGCCGGTACCGGCGTTCTACCAGCATCCGAAGACGATCGCGGACCTCGTCGACGATACGGTGGCGCGGGTGCTGGATCTGGTGGGGGTCGAGGTACCCGCGATCCGGCGGTGGCCGGGGCTCGTCACCGATCGCGTCGACGACGAGGGCCATTGATATACGCGGCCCAACACGCATGACATCGACGTCGCTTTGACGAAATGGCCTGGCTGCCGTTTCCGCATCGCGGTGATTGCGCAAGGACGCTTTGACTGGCTTTCAACGACCGTACCAGTAGCGGCGATGGCTCCAGCGGTATCGGTCCACCGCGATACCGCCGCCGTCGACCACGACCGTGATCGCGCCGTCGCGATCGTTGCGCAACACGGGGATGCCCCGGGCTGCGTAACGGGCCAGCACGTCGGCTCGCGGGTGGCCGAAACGATTCAGGTAGCCGGCCTGCACGATCGCGATTCGCGGGTGAACCGCATCGAGGAAGGAAGCCGTGGAGGACGTGCGGCTGCCGTGATGCGGCACCAGCAACACGTCGCTCGCGATCGCACCCTGCCGACGTTCGATCAAAGCGGACTCCTGCGCCTTTTCGATGTCAGCCGTCAGCAACAGCACACGTCCGCGGGCTTCCACGCGCAGCACGCAACTGCGTGCATTCGGCTTCGCCTGGGCCTTGCCTTCGCGCGTCGCGTAGATGTCGGGGCCCGGTGCGAGCATTTGGAAGCGCACGCCGTCGCTGGTCCACGACTGATCCGATTCGCAGCGTCGATGCTGCGGCGACGCGCGCACGACAGGCGTGGTGAATTCGAGTGAGCTGAACACCCGACCTACGGCAACCGAATGCAGCACCGACAGTGCACCCCCGGAATGGTCGTTATCGTTGTGCGAAACGATCATCGTGTCGAGCCTGCCGATGCCGTGGCCTCTCAGGAACGGCACGATGATCCGATTGCCGGCATCGTTGTCCGGCGCGTAGGCGGGGCCGGTGTCGTACAGCACGGTGGTGGTGCGCGTCTCGAGCAGGATGGACGTGCCCTGGCCGATGTCGAGCGCCGTCATCCGCACGTCGCCGGGCCCCGGACGGTCGGACGGCCACGCGAACAGCGGGACCATCCACAGCGCGCCGGTCCATCGCTGCGGTAAGCCGCGGGGCGCGAGCCACCAGACCACGCCGATCATCGCGCAGACGAACGACGCCGTACTCGGCGCCGCACCCGACCACACCGCGATCCGCGTCGCGCTCAGCCACTGCAACCAGGCCGCCAGCAGCGCGACCAGTCCGTGCGCCGCGTACAGCAGTGCGCCGCCGACGAAGGCCGGCAGCACGGCACCGGCCAGCGCCAGCGGCGTGACTACGAAGCTGACGAGCGGGATCGCGATTGCGTTGGCGAGCGGGCTGATCAGCGACACCTGGTAGAAGAACAGCAGCGTCAGCGGCGTCAGCGCGAGCGTGACCGCCCACTGGACGCGGGCCGCGGCACGGAGGGCCCGCATCGCTCGACGCATCGGCGACGCGTCTATCGGCGCGGGCGCGAGGCGGCCGGTCGTGACGTAGAAGATCGACGTGACGGCGCAGAACGACAGCCAGAAGCCGGATCCCATCACAGCCCATGGGTCGAACGTCACGACGATCGCGAGTGCGATGCACAGCACGCGCGACACCGAACTGAGCCGATGCATCCACAACGCGACCGCGACGACCGCGATCATGTACAGGGTGCGCTGGGCAGGGACGCCGAAGCCGGCCAGCAGGCAGTAGGCCAGCGCGACCAGCGCCCCGGCGAGTGCCGCCGCCTTGTGTGCCGCGAGACGTCCGCACCACCCGGGTCGGTGTCGCCACAGCGTGAACACGAGCCATGCGCCGAGAGCGGCGAGCATGCTGACGTGCAGGCCCGAGATCGAGACCAGGTGGCCGATGCCGGTGCGGTTGAAGACGATCCAGTCGGACTGCGCGATCGCGCGCTGGTCGCCGACGATCAATGCGACGATCACGCCCGCGTACGGCGCGTTGTCGCGGATGTTCCCGCCGTCCGCGAGGATCGTCAGCACGCGATCGCGCAGCCGCGCCCGCATCCGTTCGATCGCATACGGAACGCGCCACACGAACTCACTCAGCTTGCGAGTCGACGTGGATGGGATCGGCGGTGTCGGGTCGTCGTCCCCGTCGTCGGACGCGTCGTCCGATCCCGGCCGTACCGAACCGGTCGCACGTTGACCGTCTTCAAGCAGCCAGTACTCGTAGTCGAAGCCGAGGGGATTGGCGCTGCTGTGCGGGCGCTTGAGCCGGATCGTCAGCCGCCAGCGCTGGCCGGGCCGAACGTCGGGCACGGCGCCGTCGCCGGACGCGCCGCCACGACCCGGCCTGTACCAGCCGAGCGACAGCCGGGACGGGATCACGAGCGGTCGGTCCGCATCGTCGAGCGACAGGACCGACTCGACCGCGAACGGGAAACGAACGCCTCTCGGATCGATGCCCGGCAAGGCAGCGACGACGCCGACGACGACGACATCGCGACCTTCGAGCGCATGCGGCAATTCTTCGGCCAAGCGTACTTCGGCGCGCCAGCCAGCCCATCCATAGCCCACGATGAAGGCCGCGCATCCGACCGTCGCGTGCGACGCGATGCGGGTCGCGAACGATCGCATCGTTCGCGACGACGAAGCGATCGCCGCGTCGTTGCAGGACGAGGCGATCCGCGCAGCGAGGATCGCGATCCCGAACGCGATGAGCGATGCCGCGCTCGTCGCTCCCACGGATGGCAGATCGGCCTGCTGCTGCAACCACCATGCGCCGGCGACGAACGCGATGCATGCGACCCGCATCGCGCGCCCCGCCGCGATCGACTACGAGATCGCGGCCGCGGCCGACGACGAAAGCAAAGCGGGCTCTGCGGCGGCGAGCCTCGGCAGCACCGCGCGTGCGTTGCGCGTGGTCTGCGCCGCGAGTGTCGCCAGCGTCGTGCCGCGCAGGTCGGCGATCACGGCCGCGATGCGGGCGAGTTCTGCCGGCGCGTTGCGCCCCCACCGCCCGTCCGCGTCGTGCAGCCACACCGGCGGAATGTCGGGCGCGTCTGTCTCCAGGACGATGGCGTCGTCGGGCAGGTCGCGCGCGAGTGCGCGGATGCGCAAGGCGCGATCGTGGCTCGAGGCGCCGCCGAAGCCGAGTCGAAACCCGAGCGCCGTGTAGTGGTCGGCCTGCTGCCTGCTGCCGTTGAACGCATGCGCGATGCCGGCCGCGGCAGCCGCGCCGGGCCTGCGCCGGATGCGCCTCAGTCCTGCCAGCACCTGGTCCTGCGCGCGCCGCACGTGCAGGAGGACCGGCAGGTCGAAGTCGCGTGCGATCTTGAGTTGCGCGTCGAAGAACCAGGTCTGCCGCGCGAGCCCGTCGGGCGTCGCGAGCGACGGCACGAACAGGTCGAGGCCGATCTCGCCGATCGCGACGAACAGCGGATCGTCGATCGCGCGTGCGACCGCGACGCGCAGCGCAGCGATATCGATGTCCGCGGCGCCCGGCGTCAGCAGCGGATGGATGCCGAGCGCATAGCAGCCGCCGGCCGTGTCGCGCGCGAGCTGCGCGACACGCTTGAAGTTCGTCACGCCGATCGCCGGGATGACGATCGCGCCGACGCCGCTGGCCGCTGCATCGGCCGTGACCGCGTCGCGATCGCGATCGAACTCGGCCGCGTCGAGATGGCAGTGGGTGTCGATCAGGAAGGGAAGGTCGGACATGCGGGGATTCTCGCATCGACGGCCGGCCGCCACATCGTCGTAACGGATAGGTCCGAATCTCTCGCCGCGATGCGCAGCGCGACGAACCGAGCAGCGCTCACACCCCGCCCAGAATCCCATCCGTCAACGTCAACGTCCGCCCCAGCCGCGCCGCCAGTCCCAGGTCGTGCGTGACGACGACGAAGGCGGTGCCGAAGTTCGCGTTCAATTCCATCATCAGCGCGAACACCTCGGCGGCGGTGCCGCGATCGAGGTTGCCGGTCGGCTCGTCGGCCAGCACGCAGGCCGGTCGTGTGACCAGTGCGCGTGCGAGCGCTGCCCGCTGGCGTTCGCCGCCCGACAGTTCGCCGGGCCGGTGATGGATACGATGCGACAGCCCGACGCGAGTCAGCATGTCGGACGCCGACTTGCGCGCGACCTCGGTCGACTCGCGGCGGATGCGCAGCGGCATCGCGACGTTGTCGAGCGCGCTGAACTCCGGCAGCAGATGGTGGAACTGGTAGACGAAGCCGAGCCTGCGGTTGCGGACCTCGCCGCGCGCGACTTCCGACAGCGACGAGAAGTCGCGGCCGTCGATCGCGACGCTGCCCGACGTCGGCGTGTCGAGCCCGCCCAGCAGATGCAGCAGCGTGCTCTTGCCGGACCCCGACGCGCCGACGATCGCTACGGTCTCGGCCGGTTCGATGGCCAGCGTCACGTCGCGCAGCACGTGAACGGCCGTGTCGCCGCGCCCGAACGACTTCGCCAGACACTCGCTCCTCAGCACGCTGACCTGCATGTCATTCATAGCGCAGCGCCTGCGCCGGCTCGATGCGCGCCGCACGCCAGCTCGGATACAGCGTCGCGACGAACGACAGCAGCACCGACACGCAGCCGATGGCCACGACATCGGACAGCCGCAGGTCCGACGGCAACGCGCTGACGAAGTAGATGTTCTGCGGCAGGAACGCCACGTGGAAGACGTGCTCGATGAACGACACGATGCGGCCGACGTTGATCGCGATCACCACGCCGAGGACCACGCCGATCAGGCAGCCGAGCAGCCCGATCAGCGCGCCCTGCACCACGAAGATCGCCAGCACCGACTTCGGCGCGGCGCCGAGCGTGCGCAG
>JBDTIS010000023.1:0-15070 GCA_039936235.1 Burkholderiaceae bacterium
CGGGGCCGGTCGGGATGCGGTCGAGCAGGATCACGGTGCCGGTCGGACTCGCATCGCCCATGTCGACCAGCGCGTCGTACAGCGCATCGAGATTCGCGCCGTAGTGTCCCGCGAAGTCCAGCGCGCGCCCGATCGTCTGCAGCACCTCGGTCTTCAGCGTCGCGCGACCGCCGACGGCCGGTTCGCGCGTCGCGAACGGGACGTGCGCGAAGCGGTCGCCGAGCGACGATGCGGCTTCACGGAGCTGCTCGGCCGTGAAGTTCTTGACCGCCTGGACGCTCTGCGGCTTGATCCGATGGAAAGGATGGGCGACGTTCATTGCTCGATGCGGCGGAAGCTCTGGTAGTGGTCGTTGGTGTAGTAGTACTCGTTCGACGTCCGGTAGTCGCCGTTCGATCCGCGGCCCGCGATGATGCGGCGCGCACCGCGCGTCGCCGAACCGGGCGTCGGCACCGTGAACTCGGCGTAGTAGCCGCGCGATCGACGCGGCAACAGGCTTTCGCGATTGCCGAAGACGATCCCGTCGCGCCTGAAGCCGTAAGGTCCGCCGGCATGAATCGCTGCCAGCACCTGCCGCCCTTCGGCAGGCAGCGCGGCAACGCGGATGACGCCGATCCCTTCGACCCGCGCGAACTCGTCCCGGGCTGCGGCCCCCGGCGCCGCCAGCATCAGCGCCGCAGCCAGTAGCGCGGCCAGCACGCCGCGCCATATCCTCGCGGCCGACCTCACGTCGTCGACTCCGACCTCTGGAGAGCGCGTGCCGCGGCGGGATTCATCGTGTCGGGTTTCCTGGCAATCGCGTCCGGAGCATAGCGCGCCATCGTATCGGAGGAGAGCCGCACAGATCAACATCGATAACCGATGACATGTCCTGCGACGAGTGGTTCGCTGCGACGAATCGGCGATACTCGCCGGATGAATCGCATCCGACGACAAGCCCCGTGGATCTGCGCGGCGCTGATCTGTGCCGCGGCCATCGCGACGCGCCAGTTCCTGATCCAGCCGCCGGAGATCGCCCATCGATGCGACGCCCCGACACTGACGCTGTGGACCGCCGGACCGTGGTGGTGCGGCGTGCGATCGGCCGTGATCATGACTTACGCATGGGGCGGACTGCTCTACGCCGCGCTCGGCCTGGCGCTCGCGTCTCTTCTGTGGCGCAGGACCTGGCTCGCCGTAGCGACGCTGGCCGTTGGTCTCGTCGCGATCGTCTGGTACACCTACGAACCGGGCGCGGTCGCGATCACGGTCGGCGCGCTGGTGCTGGCACGCCTGCAGGAACGCGCGACGCCGGCATCAGTCGCCGGCTGACGAGCGTCGGGGCGGCGCTGCGTTGACCCAGGTCGCCGCGGCGAACACCGCGCACAGCGCGACCCACAGGTCCGCGCTGGCGTTGATCGGCAGCTCCATCGTCAGGATCACCACGCCGGCCACCAGCAGGCCGATCACCAGCAACCGCTCCTCGACTTCGCGGCCGCCGCGCCCCGCGACCGGACCACGCGCCAGCGCGAGCGCCGCGTAGGCGAGGATCACCGGCGCGAACAGCAGCGACGGGAAGTCGCGATAGCGTGCATCGAACACCAGCAGCAGGTTGACGACCGTCGCGCCGGCCAGCCAGCACGCCTGCAGCACGCCGCTGACGCGCGCCACGCGATCGAGCGACCGCACCGCCGGCGACAGCGCGCGGACCATCGTCGCGCAGGCGACGCCGCGCGCCGCGTGGTCGCGGTCCTCGCCGGCCATCCAGCGGGCGATCCGCTCGCAGACGAACAGCGTCGTCGCGATCGCAAGCGCGGTCGCCGTGCCGGTCAGGATCCACTCGCCGAGGTCACGATTCGCGAACACGATATGCCGCAACTGCGCCGCACCGATCGCACCGACGACGAAGCCGGACAGCACGCGCACCGCGAATCCCGCGCCGGACGCCACGGCGCGTGCTCGCCGCACCAGGCCGTAAGCGGCGAACAGGAGCGCGACGACGGCGCCGCCGGTCGGCCCCACCCACCAGAGCGGCTCCTCGACGATCGGACCGCTCAGCGCGAACTTGTCGTTCAGGTCGTCGTCGTAGAGGCCCCAGTACCCGCCGACGGTGCCCTCCAGCTTGCGCTTCCACGGCTGGTCGAACGCCTCGATCACGTTGTACGGCAGATGGGTCTGCTCGACGAACGTCATGAACTCGCGGAAGAAGCGCGCCTCGTTGACGCGGCTCGGCACGGCCTGCCAGCGCTGGCGTCCCTCGCTCGGCCAGCCGGTCTCGCCGATCAGGAATTCGCGGCCCGGGAACGCGGCCTGCATCTGCCGGTAGATCGCGTCGACATGCGCGATCGCGTAGTCGATCTTGACCGGCTCGTCCTCCCAGTACGGGAGGATATGGATCGTGATGAAGTCGACCGCAGGCGCCACCTCGCGATACTTCAGCCAGAACTCCCACACGTCGGCATACGTGACCGGCAGGCCGGTCGCGGCGCGGACCGTCCGCAGATGTTCGGCGATGGTCCGCTGTGGCAGTTCGCCGCGCAGCAGGACCTCGTTGCCGACGACGATCGCGCGGATCACGTCGCGTTCCTGGTTCGCCACCCGGATCGCCTGCGCGAGCTCTTCGGCGTTCTCGACCGGATCGCGCGACAGCCACGCGCCCAGCAGCACCTTCATGCCGTAGCGACGCGCGATCGCCGGCACCTGGTCGAGTCCCTGCCCGACCGAATACGTCCTGACGCAGTCGAAGCGGCGCGACAGCGCCTTCAGGTCCTCGTCGATCCGTGCGGGGCTGACCACGTAACCCGGCGTGAACGGCGATTCGCCCGGCTTGCGGTAAGGCGCGTACGAGACGCACGAGATACGGCCGGTCGGCGCCGCCGCCATCTCCTGCGGCACGCCGAGTCGGATCCAATAGGTCGCCGCGGCGACGGAAGCGAGGACTAGCAGCAGGAGGATGGACGCGCGCGCGTGGGCGAAGGGCATCGATACGATCGGTGGAGGCCGGGCCCGGGCCTGCGACGAAGGGCGCGGCCGGATGACCGCGGATTGCGGCGCATTCTACCGACGGCACTGGGCCTGCCGCGAAGGTCGTTCGTTGCGGGCGCCCTGCTGCGCGCTTTCCGCGCGTCGTCTCGCGTGGCTGACATCGCGAACACGCGCCGACTAGGGTTCGAGCCAGTGTCAGACACGTCACCTTCCGTTCCCGATGAACTTCGATCTTCCCGACATCCACTTCCCGCTGCTGCTGTTCTGCCTGACCCTCGTCACCGGCGCCATGTGGCTCGCCGACTTGATTGTGTTCCGTCGCTCGCGCGTCGCCGGAGCGGCCGCAATGGATCGAGTTCCCGGCCGGCTTCTTCCCCTTCCTGCTGGCGGTGTTCCTGCTGCGGACTGGGGCTTCGTGCCCGATGCGAACCTGGTCGGAAAGGCGTTCTTCGTATGGATGAACTTCGGCGACCTCGACCGGATCGGTCGCATTCGTTGAGGCCGTCCCTGCGTGGCGGCGTCGCAGCGCATTCATCCGCATCGGCGCGGCCACGTCGGGGTGGTCGCGAATCGATAGAATCCCGGCAATGCCTTCCACGCTTCCTGCAGCGTCGCCTCGCATGTTCGACGTCTGCATCATCGGCGCCGGCCCTGCCGGTTCGACGGCCGCCTATCTGCTGACCCGCCAGGGGCTGTCCGTCGCCCTGATCGACCGCGCGCACTTTCCACGCGACAAGACCTGCGGCGACGGCATCACGCCGCGCGGCGCGCGCGTGCTCGCGCGGATCGGCGCGCTGGACAGCGTCGCCGGCACGGGCTTCGCGTGTCGCGGCGTCGACATCCGCGGTCCGGGCCTGGACGGCACGACCGTCGAGTTCACGATGCGCTTCGATCCCGGCAGGTCGGGCGGACCGTCGGACCTGATCGTGCTGCCCCGGTTGGCGCTCGACGACCTGCTGCTCAAGCACGCGTTGGCGGCAGGGCCGGCCTGGTTCGAGAAGACGAAGGTCGTCGCGATCGAAACGCATGACACGCATGCGCGCGTGTTCACCGACGGCGACCTCGTGATCGACGCGGCCGCCGTCGTGCTCGCCACCGGTGCCGAGTCGCAGCTGCTCAGGGCCTGCAAGCTGCTCGACAAGAAGCCGGCGGTCGAACACGCGGCGCGCGTCTACTTCGACGACGTCGAAGGTCTCAGCGATCGCGTCGTGCTGTTCTTCGACGGTGTCGACCTGCCCGGCTATGGCTGGATCTTCCCGACCTCGGCCACGTCGGCCAACATCGGCTGCGGCGTGTTCGCGCAGGACATCGTCGAGAGCGGCCAGGCCCGGCGCGCGATGCCGCAGGCACAGCGCCTCGAGACCTTGCTGGCGACGCATCCGATGCTCAAACGGATGCTGGCCAACGCGACGCGTTCCGCGCCGCTGCGCGCGTATCCACTGCGCACCGACTTCCAACGGGACTTCGCCGGACGCGACCGGCTGATGGTCATCGGCGAGGCCGCCGGGCTCGTCAATCCGATCACCGGCGAAGGGATCGACTACGCGCTCGAGTCCGCGGAGTTCCTCGCAGCCGCGTTCGCATCGGGCTGGCCGAAGGGCGGCGCTGCGACGGTCGACGCGGCGAAGGCGACACAGATCACCGAGGACTATCGCGAGCGGCTGTCGAAACGCTTCACGCGGCGCTTCTCGCTGTACCGCGCGGTACAGCGCCACGCGCTCGCACCCGAGCGCACGCCGGCCTTGCTGACGCAGGTCGCGAAGGCGCCGGCGCTGCAGCGGCTGGTCGTCGACGGTCTGTTCGGCCGCGCGAAACCGGCCCACCTGCTGCGGCCGCGCACTTTATGGGAGATCGCGCGGATGCTGACGCGCGCGACCAATCGGACGACCGCACGGCGATAGCGTGCGCTGCGTCAGCGACCCGCGTTCGCCTCGACCACGGTCAACGCCGCGAGATTGACGATGCGACGCACCGTCGCCGACGGCGTCAGGATGTTCACCGCCGCCGCGCAGCCTAGCAGCACCGGCCCGATCGCGACGTTCTTGCCGGCCGTGACCTTCAGCAGGTTGTACGCGATGTTGGCCGCGTCGATGTTCGGCAGCACCAGCAGGTTGGCTTCGCCGGTCAGCGCCGTGTCGGACGCGATCTCGCGGCGCAGGTGTTCGTCGAGCGCGCAGTCGCCATGCATCTCGCCGTCGACCTCGAGATCGGGCGCGTGCTGGCGCAGCAGCGCCAGCGTGTCGCGCATCTTGATGGCCGACGGCAGATTCGACGAGCCGAAGTTGGAATGCGAGACCAGCGCGACCTTCGGGACGATGCCGATACGGCGCATCACGTCGGCGGCCATCATCGTGATCTCGCACAACTGGTCGGCGGTGGGATCGTCGTTGATGTGCGTGTCGACGAGGAACACCTGCCGGCCCGGCAGGATCAGCCCGTTCATCGCTGCATAGACGTTCGCACCCGGCGCGTGGCCGATGACCTCGTCGATATATGCGAGATGTCGATGCACCGTGCTGACGGTGCCGCAAACGAGGCCGTCGGCCTCGCCCTTCCTGACCATCATCGCGCCGATCAGCGTGCTGCGACGGCGCATCTCGAGCCGCGCCATCTGCTTGTCGACGCCCTTGCGCATCATCAGCTGGTGATAGGTGGTCCAGTAGTCGCGGTAGCGGTCGTCCTGCTCGGTATTCACGACCGTCACGTCGGTGCCGATCTTCATACGCAGCCCGTACCGTGCGATCCGCTGTTCGATGATATCCGGCCGTCCGATCAGCACCGGCGTCGCGAGCTTCTCGTCGATGACGACCTGCACCGCGCGCAGCACGCGCTCTTCCTCGCCTTCGGCGAACACGAGACGCTTCTTCTCCGGTGCAACCAGCCGCGCCGCGGTGAAGATCGGCTTCATCATCGTGCCGCTCTGATAGACGAACTGCACCAGTCGCTCGCGGTACGCGTCCATGTCGTCGATCGGACGAAGTGCCACGCCGGAGTCCATAGCAGCCTTCGCGACGGCTGGCGCGATCTTCACGATCAGCCGCGGATCGAAGGGCTTCGGGATCAGATACTCGGAGCCGAACGCGAGATCCTCGATGCCGTAGGCCGTCGCGACGATGTCGCTCTGTTCCTGGCGTGCGAGTTCGGCGATCGCGTTGACGGTCGCGATTTCCATCTCGCGCGTGATCGTCGTCGCACCGACATCGAGCGCACCGCGGAAGATGAACGGGAAGCACAGGACGTTGTTGACCTGGTTCGGATAGTCGGTGCGCCCGGTCGCCATGATCGCGAGCGGCCGCACTGCCTTCGCGAGTTCCGGCAGGATCTCGGGTGTCGGATTGGCGAGCGCGAAGATGATCGGTTTCTCGACCATCGTCGCGACCATGTCCTGCTTGAGCACGCCGCCGGCCGACAGACCGAGGAAGATGTCCGCGCCGACGATCACCTCGCCCAGTGTGCGTGCGGTGGTCTCCTGCGCGAAGCGATCCTTGTCCGGATCCATCAACTCGGCGCGTCCCTTGTAGACGACGCCGGCGAGATCGGTCAGCCAGATGTTCGCGATCGGCAGGCCGAGGTCGACCAGCAGATCGACGCAGGCCAGCGCCGCAGCGCCCGCGCCCGACACGACCAGCTTGACCTCGTCGAACTTCTTGCCGCTGACGATCAGTGCATTCGTCATTGCCGCACCGACGATGATCGCGGTGCCGTGCTGATCGTCGTGGAAGACCGGGATCTTCATCCGCTTGCGCAGCGCGCGTTCGATCTCGAAGCACTCCGGTGCCTTGATGTCCTCGAGATTGATGCCGCCGAAGGTCGGCTCCAGAGCCGCGATCACCTCGATCAGCTTGGCCGGGTCGCGCTCGGCGATCTCGATGTCGAACACGTCGATGCCGGCGAATGTCTTGAACAGCACCGCCTTGCCTTCCATCACCGGCTTCGCGGCGAGCGGCCCGATCGCGCCGAGGCCGAGTACCGCGGTGCCGTTGGTGATCACGCCGACCATGTTGCCGCGCGCGGTGTAGCGGAAGGCATTGTTCGGATCGGCGACGATCTCTTCGCATGCGGCCGCGACACCGGGCGAATACGCGAGCGCCAGGTCGCGCTGGTTGACCATGGACTTCGTAGGTGCGATCGAAATCTTGCCCGGCACCGGGAACTCGTGATATTCGAGCGCGGCCTGGCGTAGCTCGGCCTGCTTGTCGGTCAGGGCGACGCGCGCTTCGGCGGGGGCGGACTTGCTGACAGCGTCGGTCATGGCGACTTTCTGTTCGGAGGAAGACGGGTGCAGTGTGGGTGCGACGCGGGGTGGAATTATCGCCCCGCTAGCCGGCACGACCAAGCGGCCGCGGTAGGCAGGCTTGCCGCTGCCACTATCATCGCGGCCTCGCCCTTCGATCGATACCCGTCATGGACCGCAGCAACGCCCCCGCCGTCGCCGCCCGCACCGCCCACATCACGCCGTTCTACGTGATGGAGTTGATGAAGCATGCGCATGCGCTCGAGCTGCAGGGTCGCTCGATCATCCACATGAGCGTCGGCGAACCGGACTTCACGGCGCCGCAACGCGTCATCGATGCGCTGGCCGACGCGATGGCGCGCGGCGACACGCACTACACGGCCGCGGTCGGCATCCGGCCGCTGCGGCAGGCGATCGCCGACTTCATCAACGCCCGTCACGGCGTAGCCATCGACCGCGACCGCATCGTCGTCACGGCAGGCGCATCGGGCGCGCTGCTGCTGACGATGGCCGCGATCCTGGATCCGGGTCAGGAGATTCTGATGCCGGACCCGTCGTACCCTTGCAATCGACACTTCGTCGCGGCCTTCGACGGCGTCGCGAAGCTGATCCCGTCGGGTCCCGACGATCGCTTCCAGCTCAGCGCGGCGATGGTCGAAGCGCACTGGTCGGACAGGACGCGCGGCGTGCTCGTCGCGTCGCCGTCGAACCCGACCGGGACTTCGATCGCGCCGTCGGAGCTGCGCCGCATCATCGAGGCGGTCGCTGCCCGCGGCGGTATCTCGATCGTCGATGAGATCTATCTGGAGCTGAGCTACGAAGGCGGTGAGAACGCTGGCGCCGAGGTGAAGCATCGGTCGGCGCTCGAGATCAGCGACGACGTGATCGTCATCAACAGCTTCTCGAAGTACTTCCACATGACCGGCTGGCGGCTCGGCTGGGCGGTCGTGCCCACCGCGCTGATCCCGACCTTCGAGAAGCTCGCGCAGAACCTGTTCATCTGCGCGTCGACACCGGCGCAATACGCGGCGCTCGCGTGCTTCGAGCCGGACTGCATCGCGATCTACGAGTCTCGCAAGGAAGAGTTCAGACGGCGGCGGGACTACATCGTCCCGGCGTTTCGCGCGTTGGGCTTCGGCGTGCCGGTGATGCCGGACGGCGCGTTCTACGTCTACGTAGACTGCAGCCGCTTCCTGTCGGCCGAAATCCCCGACAGCAACGCGCTCGCGCTGCACATCCTGGACGAGGCCGGTGTCGCGCTGGTACCGGGCAAGGACTTCGGGCAGAACGCGCCAGAGCGCTATCTCAGGCTGTCGTATGCGACGTCGATGGAGAATCTGCGCGAGGCGGTGGCGCGCATCGGCCGGCTGCTCGCACGCTGAGCCGGCGCCAGATCCGGCGTCAACGCACTACCGAGACGGTCAGAGCGTCGCGATGCGATCGCGGCCGAAGCGACCGTGGTCGGGGTCGGCGTCGTGTTCGGCTGGGCGGGCGTCGAGCCCGACATCGGCCTTGTCGGCGTCGACATCGGGCACGGGTCGGGCGACCTTCGGCACCGCGCGGACGATCCCGCGCACGACCTGGGAGAGCTTGTCCTTCTCCTGCAGCACACGCGAGCCGTAGCCGCTGTCGTCGCCGGTGCCGGCGCCGACATAAAGGCGCAGCCCATCGGCGATCGAACCGCCGCGGCGGATGCAATCCTTCAGGACGACCGCCCCCACGCGCAGGTTGACGATCGGGTTCAACGCGATGTTCGGACCGCCGAAGACAGCGAGCTTGTCGCGATGGACCTTGGACATCAGCTGCATCAGTCCCGAAGCGCCGGCGGTGCTCTCGGCGAACGGATTGAAGCCCGACTCGACGCCCATCACCGACAGCAGCAGCAGCGGATCGAGGCCGAGATCCTTGCCGGTGACATAGGCCGCATCGACGAGCATCGCGATCGCATCGCTGTTGATGCGGTACTTCTTCGACAGATAACTGGTGGCCTCGCGTTGCTCGCGACTCATCGCGGGATGGGCCGCCTGAAGCGACACCTTGTTCATCTTGACGGCAGGCGACGGCTCGGATGACGTGTCCGGCACGGCCAGACCGAGCAGGCGGCCCGCCTCACCGCTCGGGTGCGCGATGGCACCGACCAGCGGATCCGACGGCGTCGGCTGGGCGACTGCGACAGTGATCCGGGGCTGCGCTGCAGGAACGATCCAGCGGCTCACGGCATGGGCGTATTCCGGATGGATCGCAACCATGCCGACGATACCGACCGACAGCAGACCGACCATCGAAAGACTGTGGTGCATGAGCCTCAAAGAGGCATTTCTGACAGCACGCCATTCAGCGCGCAATAAAATCAAGTTCATTGTTGCTCCTGCCCCGCATGTCTCGAAAATGGACGCTGGGGGCAACGGATCACGGAAACACTGAAGCCACGACCGCGTGGCCTTCCGTGAGATGACAGTTCGCATGAAGACACCCGGGTCTTCACATCGGCCCGCGGATGATGTCGATCGCCACGCCTGAAGCGAACCGCCATCACGTCCGGAAGGATTCGGACGCGCCGCGAGTGAAACCGGACGAGGCAACTGCTCGGATCGTTGGACAACATGGGCGTCCGGGGTGCCCGCTCAAGTGGTCGAAGCGCATGGCGCGCTGCGTGACCACCCTGAAACCAAAAGCGACTAGCGATGAAGCTATGCTGCTGGTCGAACTGCGTCGGTCTGCGTGACCGCGCATTTGAGGAAGAGCGCGCAAGGTACGCACCCCGCCGCGGATGGTCAATCAGGGAAATGTTAACTTTCGCGGCTCGCCTCGAAGACTCTCCCGTTCGCGCCGAGACATTCGCCGGACTCCAGCATCTTTACTTCCCGGCAACCGGGCCGCCCTCGCATCGATGAAACAAAAGTACGATGACCTGCGTGACTTCGTCGCCCAGCTCGAACGCGCGGGCACGCTCACGCGCATTTCGGTGCCGGTCTCGCCGCATCTGGAGATGACCGAGATCTGCGACCGGACGCTGCAGTCCGGCGGCCCGGCGCTGCTGTTCGAACATCCGACCAGCTCGACGATGCCGGTGCTCGCGAACCTGTTCGGCACCGTCGAGCGTGTCGCGGCCGGCATGGGGCAGGACTCGATCGCTGCACTGCGCGGCGTCGGCGAAGTGCTCGCGAAACTGAAGGAGCCCGAGCCGCCGCGCGGTTTCAAGGACGCGGGCCGGCTCATCGGGATGATCAAGGCCCTGCGCGACATGGCGCCGCGCATCGTGCGCAAGCCGCCTTGCCAGCAACGCGTGATCGAAGGCTCCGCAGTGGACCTCGCCGCCCTGCCGATCCAGACCTGCTGGCCAGACGATGCCGGCCCGCTGATCACGTGGGGACTGGTCGTCACGCGGGGTCCGCAGTCGGTGCCGAACCCGCGCAAACGCCAGAATCTCGGTATCTACCGGCAGCAGGTGATCGCGCGCAACCAGGTGATCATGCGATGGCTGGCGCATCGCGGGGGGGCGCTCGACTTCCGCGAATTCGCGCGCGCCGAGCCGGGTCGTGCCTTTCCGATCGCAGTCGCGCTCGGGGCCGATCCGGCCACGATGCTCGGCGCGGTCACCCCGGTGCCGGACTCTTTGTCCGAGTATCAGTTCGCAGGTCTCCTGCGCGGCGGTCCGACCGAAGTTTCACGCTGCATCGGCATCGACCTGCAGGTGCCAGCGCGTGCCGAGATCGTGCTCGAAGGACACGTCCCGGTCGCCGAGGCGGGCTACGCCGGTCGCAGCGACCACGGCGTCGAGCTGGCCGAGCGCGGCGGCTATCTGCATGCGCTCGAGGGCCCGTTCGGCGACCACACCGGCTATTACAACGAGCGCGACTGGTTTCCGGTCTTCGAGATCGATCGCATCACGATGCGCGACGACGCGATCTATCACTCGACCTACACCGGCAAGCCGCCCGACGAGCCGGCGATCCTCGGTGTAGCCCTGAACGAAGTGTTCGTGCCGATCCTGCAGAAGCAGTTCGCGGAGATCGTCGACTTCTACCTGCCGCCTGAAGGATGCAGCTACCGGATGGCGGTGGTCAGTATCCGGAAGAGCTACCCCGGCCATGCGAAGCGCGTGATGTTCGGCATCTGGAGTTTCCTGCGCCAGTTCATGTATACGAAGTTCATCGTCGTGGTCGACGACGACGTGAACGTGCGCGACTGGAAGGAAGTGATCTGGGCGATCACGACGCGGGTCGATCCGACGCGCGACACGACGCTGGTCGATCACACGCCGATCGACTACCTGGACTTCGCGTCGCCGGTGTCGGGACTGGGTTCGAAGATGGGACTCGATGCGACCAACAAGTGGCCGGGGGAGACGACGCGCGAATGGGGGCGGCCGATCGTGATGGATGCGGCGGTGAAGACGCGCGTGGATGGGATGTGGGCGGAGCTGGGATTGGGTTGACGCCTGTTCCGGCGGGGCTCGTTCGTCTTCGCGGCAGCGCAACGGTCGTCCCGGCGAAGCAGGGATTTGCGAGACATGAGTTGCGGGTCCTGCCACTTGCATCGAGCAGGCGAAGTGATGCCGACCTCCGTCCGGATGACATCGTGGTCCCGGCCGTCCCGCATAATCGCCACCGGCTCAACACGTGGGACCAACGATGCGATTCGCGGGCAAGGCTGTGCTGATCACCGGTGGTGCGCAAGGCATCGGACTCGCCTGCGCGACCCGCTTCGCGAACGAAGGCGCACGCGTCGCGATCGTCGATACGAATCGCGCCGTCGGTGAGCCGGCCGCGGCCGCCATCGGCGCCACGTTCCTCGAAGCCGACGTCTCGCGCAAGGCCGACATCGACGCGGCCGTCGCGGCCTTCGTCGCACAGGTCGGCGCTATCGACATCCTGGTCAACAACGCCGGCATAACGCACGCGGCCGACTTCCTCGACCTCGCCGAAGCGGACTTCGACCGTGTGATCGCCGTCAACCTGAAGTCGTACTTCCTGGTCGGTCAGGCCGTCGCACGGCACATGGTCGCGACTCCGCGCGCCGACGGCACCGAGCGCGGCGCCATCATCAACATGTCGAGCATCAATGCGATCCTCGCGATCCCGAACCAGGTGCCGTACGTGGTCAGCAAGGGCGGCGTCGGGCAGTTGACGAAGGTGATGGCGCTGTCGCTCGCACCGCACCGCATCCGCGTCAACGCGATCGGTCCCGGCACGATCGCGACCGAGCTCGCGAAGCGAGCCGTGCTGTCCGACCAGTCCTCGCGCGAGCGCGTCCTGTCGCGCACGCCGATGCGTCGCCTCGGCGAACCCGAAGAAGTCGCGTCGATCGCGGCGTTTCTTGCGAGCAGCGATGCGTCTTACATGACTGGCCAGACGCTCTATCCCGACGGCGGCCGCCTCGCGCTGAACTACACCGTCGCGATCGAAGGCTGAGACGATGTCGAACCTGATGACGCCCTTCGTCAGGACGCGGCCCGTCGACAGCACGCGCGTGTCCGCTGGCGGTGCGGGGCTCGCGGTCTACACGGCCGGCCACGGACAGCCCGGCGCAGCGACGCTCGTCTTTCTGCACGCCGGCGTCTGCGACTCGCGGATGTGGGCCGGCCAGTTCGACACGTTCGGTGCCGACCAGCGCGTCGTCGCATACGACCGTCGCGGGTTCGGTGCGACGGCCGCGGTCGACGAACACTTCTCGAGCGTCGACGACCTGTGGGCCGTACTCGACGCGCTCGCGATCGATCGTGCCGTGCTGATCGGCTGCTCGCAGGGCGGTCGCATCGCGCTGGACGCGACGCTGGCGCGGCCGCAGCGGGTGACCGCTCTGGTGCTCGTCGCAGCGGCGATCGGCGGCGCGCCCGAGCGCACGACGCACGACCCGCGACTCGACGGCTTCATCGAGGCCTACGGCAACGCGGCGGACGCGGAAGACATCGACGCGCAGAACCGTATCGAGGCACGGGTCTGGCTCGATGGCCCGTTCTCGCCGGAAGGCCGCGTCGGCGGCGCGGTGCGTGACCTGTTCCTGTCGATGAATGGCATCGTCCTCGGCGGGTCGAAGCTCGGCAGCACCGACGTGCCCGACACCGCCTATGCGCGCCTCGCCGAAGTCTCCGTGCCGACGCTGGTCGTGTGGGGCCCGCTGGACGTGCCGAGCGTGGTCGTCAACATGAAGCATGCAGCCGCGACGATTCCGGGTGCACGTGCCTGCGAGCTCGACGGCCTCGCTCACCTGCCGAGCCTCGAAGCGCCGGCACGTTTCGATGCAGCGCTCGCGGCTTTCCTGCACGATGCGGCTGTCCGCTGAACCGATCACTATTCATGACCGAACACACGCACGAAACGCGTTCACCACACGACCATGGCCACGAAGATCGCGATCATCAGGGCCATGGTCACGATCATGCGCATGGTCATGGCCACGCGCACGGCGTACCCGTCGACGCGACCGCGGCGACTCTGCGGCTGTTTGCGATCGGCATCGCGATCAACCTCGGCTTCGTGTTCATCGAGGCCGGCTTCGGCTGGTGGGCGGATTCGCTGGCATTGCTCGCCGACGCAGGTCACAACTTCGGCGACGTGATCGGCCTCGCGCTGGCCTGGGGTGCCGCCGTACTCGGCAGCCGCAAGGCATCGGGTCGCTTCACCTACGGTCTCGGCGGCACCACGATCCTGGCGGCGCTCGCGAACGCGATGCTGTTGCTGATCGCGGTGGGCGGCATCGTCTATGCGGCGGTCCAGCGGCTGATGGTGCCGGCACCGATCGACGACACGATCGTGATCTGGGTGGCCGCCGTCGGCGTCTCGGTCAATGCGGCCACCGCGATGCTGTTCCTGTCGCGACGCGGCGACGACCTGAACGTGCGCGGCGCCTACCTCCACATGGTTGCCGACGCGGCGGTATCGTTCGGCGTCGTCGTCGCCGGACTGGTGATCCGCTACACCGGTGTCGTGTGGATCGATCCACTGATGGGCCTGGTCATTGCGGTCGTCATCCTCGTCGGCACCTGGGGACTGATGCGCGACTCGATGCGACTTGCGCTGGCGGCGGTTCCGGAGCACATCGACGTCGAAGCGGTACGCGGCTATCTCGAAGGACTGCCGGGCGTGGACGGCGTCCACGACCTGCACATCTGGGCGATGAGTACGTCGGAGAACGCGCTGACGGCGCATCTCGTGATGCCGGCCGGACATCCTGGCGACGCGTTCCTGTGCGACGTGGCGGACACGATCGAGGCACGATTCAGGATCGGCCACGTCACGACGCAGATCGAGACGGACGACGGTCCGAGCCCGTGCAAGCTGGAGACGGCGCACGCGGCTTGAACGCAAGTCGCCGACGGCTCGGAATGTCACCCCGGCGCAGGTGAGGCCGATGATCTTTCGCAGCAGGTTGGGCCCCGATCCTGCACGTCGTTCCGAACGCATATGAGCAATCTCTGCCGCTGTGCTCGGCTCGCACGTCATGCTTGGCGGGCAAGGTCCCTCCGCTGTCGGGACGACAGCGGCTTCGTCGGGACGACATGGGTAGCTACAACAGCACCAGCGTCGCCAGCCCCAGAAAGATCAGGAATCCCAGCGTATCGGTCGCGAAGGTCAGCAGCACCGACGAGCCGATCGCCGGATCCCGCCCGAAGCGCGCGCGGGTCAGCGGCACGATCATCCCGAGCGCCGCGCCGATCAGCATGTTGGCCACCATCGCGCCCGCCATCACCGGCCAGATCGCGAGACGCCCCGACATGGCATACGCGAAGCCGCCTGCGATCACGCCGCCGCCGAGGCCGATCAGCAGCGACACCGTCAGCTCCTTGATCACCAGCTGGCGCACGTTCGACGGCCCGATACGGCCGAGCGCCAGCGCACGGATGATCAGCGTCATCGTCTGGTTACCCGA
>JBDTIS010000024.1:0-6509 GCA_039936235.1 Burkholderiaceae bacterium
GAACAGCGTGACGCCGAGCACCAGCATGCCCCACACCGGATGCAGGACCACCGCGTCGATCGCGTCGTCGACACGTGCGTCGACCGTCGGCTCGCGGACCGCGATCGCGAGGATGCGGCGCACCTCCGCCTGCGCGGCGAGTACGTCGTCGATCGACGCGGCGTGCCACGGCGTGGCGTCGGGCTGCGGCAGCCCGGCCCCCAGCCGACCGCTCGCCTCGATCCGCTCGATCAGATGCCGCGCGCCGTCGCGCCTGACAGCGACCGTCTCGACGACCGGCATCCCGAGCTCGCGTTCGAGCGCGGCGATATCGATCGCGATGCCGCGTTTCTTAGCGACATCGCTCATGTTCAGCGCCAGCACCATCGGCACGCCGAGACGCCTGACTTCGACGACCATACGCAGGTTGAGCTTGAGATTGGTCGCATCGGTCACGCAGACCAGCAGGTCGGGCCGGCCTTCATCGGCGCGCGAGCCCCGGACGACGTCACGCGTGACGGCCTCGTCGGCGCTGACCGCATTCAGGCTGTACGCGCCCGGAAGGTCGAGTACGCGTACCTGACGACCGGCCGGCGTGGAGAATGTGCCCTCCTTGCGCTCGACCGTGACGCCCGCATAGTTGGCGACCTTCTGGCGGCTGCCGGTGAGCAGGTTGAACAGCGCCGTCTTGCCGCAGTTGGGATTGCCGAGCAGCGCGACGCTCAGTCCGGGCTGCATGGTGGTGTCGCTCATTGCAGGCTCACCCGGCGTCGCCGACCGGCAGGTCGGGCACGACGCGGATGAAGTCCGCCTCGTGGCGTCGCATCGCGAACGTCGAACCGCTCATCGTACGGCGGCCGCTGTCGGTCGCAGCCAGGCGGACCGCGATCGGCTGTCGACCCGGGTGCCCCTGCGCGATCACCCGCACCCGCTCGCCGGGTACGAAGCCGATCTCGATCAAACGCATCACGAGATCGCGATCGCCGTCGTTGTCGGTGGGCAGCACCGCATGAATCGTCGCGAAGCCGCCGACGGGCAGATCGGACAGCGCGATCGCCGCCGGGTGATCGCTTATGGAAGCGCTCGCACGCACGTTCGCCAGTGTCTCGGGCGAAGACGTGAAGACAGTGGAATGAAGATCGAACAGGGCCATGTCGGAATGCAGAGCCGGCAAAACGAGAAACGGGAACGAGAATGGTTTGCATTCGTAGTATAGACCTTCGCGACCATTCGACCTACGCCGCATCAGCGCCGCGATACGGGACGCCACGGATCGTCACCGGCCCGGGCGGGCAGGACCCGACGCTACTTCTGCCGTGGCACGCGGCCAATCAGATAGAACTCGTCGTTCGGTCGCATCCCGGTCACGTTCGCGACGCGGTTCGACAGCCCGAAGAAGGCCGTGATCGCCGTGATGTCCCAGATGTCCTCGTCGTCGAAGCCATGGCCGTGCAGCACCGCGTAATCGGCGTCGTCGACCATGTCCGACGCGACGCAGACCTTGATCGCGAAGTCGAGCATCGCCTTCTGCCGCTCGGTGATGTCTGCCTTCGCATGATTGACGGCGACCTGGTCGGCCAGCAACGGCTGCTTCGAATAGACGCGGACCAGTGCACCGTGCGCGACGACGCAGTAGAGACACCGGTTGCGCGCGCTGGTGGCCGTGACGATCATCTCGCGCTCGGCCTTCGACAGGTTGCCGGCCTGCTTGTCCATCAGCGCATCGTGATACGCGAAGAAGGCCCGGAACTCCGCGGGTCGATGCGCGAGCGCGACGAACACGTTCGGCACGAAGCCGGCCTTCTCCTGGACGCCGAGGATGCGCTCGCGGATGTCGTCCGGAAGATCGGCGAGCGCCGGGATCGGGTAGCGGCTGATCGGTCGTGCGGTCGATACTGCGGGTGTGTTCATGAATTCTCCTGTGTGTCTCGCCCGGCCGCGTCGCGGAAGACGCCCTCCATCCGGTCGAGCATCCCTTCGATGCCGTGACGCGCTCGAACGATCGCGAGCGCGTTGACCGCGAGCCGTTCCCGTCGCGCCGGGTCGGCCTGCAACGCGAGGATCGCGTCGCATAGTCCGTCCGCATCCTCCTTGCCGACGATCATCGCAGTGTCGTCGTCGCCGTTCGATGCGTAGGCCACTTCGCCGATCGCGCCGGCGTCGGTCGTGATCACCGGCACCCGGCAGGCCATCGCCTGCAGGATCGCCTGCGGCACGCCTTCGTTCGCATACGACGGCAACGCGAACAGGTCGAGCGCGTGCAGCCACGGGACCACGTTCGACTGGTTGCCGGCGAAGCGTACGTGAGTGCGGATGCCGAGGCTGTCGACGATCGCCTCGAGCGCCTCGCGCTGCGGTCCGTCGCCGACGATCACGAGGTGCATCGTCGGCCTGACGCCACCCGCCCGCACGAGCGCCAGCGCGAACCCTTCGATCAGGTAACGATGTCCCTTCCAGCTGCGCAGGGTCGCCACGATGCCAACGACGAAAGCCCCGTCCGCCACGCCGACTGCGGCACGAGCTGCCTTGCGCTCGCGCGCAGTGGGTGGCCGGAATACCTGCGTATCGATGCCGGTCGGGATCGACAGGACGCGCGACGCGTCGAGTCCGAGTCGCGCTATCAACTGCTCGCGCAACGACTCGCCGGTCGTGACGACGTAGCGCGACGCGTTGCGATACAGCCAGCGGCTCGCGATGTTGTCGGGTACCGGCGCCGAGATGTGCCGGGTACGGACGATCGGCGGCGACCTGCGCAGCGAAGCCCATGCGAGTGCGGCGAGCCAGCTATCGGTCGAGCTGTGCGTGTTGACGACATCGGCCGGATGCGCGGTGAGCCAGTCGCGCAGCGCGCCCACACCGCCGAGGCGTTTCCTGCCGATCGGCAACGCGGTGACAGGAACCCGATACCGTGACGCCTCCGCGAAGATGCGGGCGGCGACCGGAGCGATCAGCGTGACACGATGGCCACGATCGAGCATCCCGCGGGCCTCGGCGAGGATCCGCAGTTCCTGGCCGCCCCAGCCGAGCGACGACTCCGTGTGGACGATGTGCAGCGGCTGCGCGGATGGCGATGACATGGGGGCGATCGACCGCGGCCGCGTCAGACGGACGTCTCGACGACCGCGTCGACCGGCGGAGCGACCGGGCGCGCGCCGTCGAGCGCGTACTGGATGCGATAGAGCTTCGCGTAGATGCCGTCGGCGGCGAGCAGCGCCCGGTGCGTGCCGACCTCGACGATGTTGCCCTGGTCGAAGACCGCGATGCGGTCGGCGCTTTCGATCGTCGATAGCCGATGCGCGATCACGACCGTCGTGCGCCCCTGCATCAGGCTCGCGAGTGCCGCCTGCACGTGGCGTTCGGACTCGGAATCGAGCGCCGACGTGGCCTCGTCGAGGATCAGGATCGGCGCGTCCTTCAAAACCGCCCGCGCGATCGCCAGCCGTTGTCGCTGGCCACCCGACAGCCGCACGCCGTTCTCGCCGATCATCGTGTCGAAGCCCTCCGGCATGTCGTCGATGACATGCGCGAGGTGCGCCGCTTCGGCCGCACCGCGCACCGCCGCACGCAACGCTTCGCCCTTGAGCCGCGGGATGTCGCGTCCCCTCCTGCCGCGCTGCGCGCCGTACCCGATGTTGGAAGCGACGGTCTCGTTGAACAGCACGACGTCCTGCGAGACCATCGCGATCTGCGCGCGCAGGCTCGCGAGCGAGATCTCCTCGATCGGCACGCCGTCGATCAGGATGCGTCCCGCCGTCGCGTGATAGAAGCGCGGAATCAGGTTCGCGAGCGACGTCTTGCCGCCGCCGGACGAGCCGACCAGCGCGATCGTCTCGCCGGCCGCGATCTCCAGGTTGATGCCGCGCAGCGCGGCGCGACGTGCCTTCGGCTCCTCGACTTCGCGATCGACGACCACCTCGTCGTCGTTGCGGACGACAGCTTCGTCGACATAACGCAACTCGACGTCGACGAATCGGATCGCACCGCGCGCGCGGCCGAGGTCCACGGTACCGTGATCGTCCTCGACGTGCTCGTCGATCAGGGCGAACACGCCTTCGGCCGCCGCGAGTCCGCGCTCGAACGGTCCACTGATCTCGGCGAGCTGCTTCATCGGCGCGAGCAGGAAGGTCGTGGTCGCGACGAAGGAGACGAAGGTGCCGGCGGTCATCGTGCCGGCGCGCGCGAGATCGAGCGCGAAATAGATCATGCAGGCGACGGCCAGCGCCATCAGCAGTTGCGTCGCCGGCACGGTGACCGAGCTCGTCACGCTGATCCGCATCGCGTTGCCGCGCAGCCGGTCGACGGTCCCCCCGAAACTCGACCGCGCATCGGACTCGCCACCGTAGATCTTGACGACCTTCTGGCAATCGATCGTCTCCTGCACGACGCGCGTCAGCTCGCCGGTCATGTACATGTTCTTGCGCGACAGTTCCCGCATGCGTAGCGACAGCTTGCGGACGATGAAGGTCACGGCCGGCAGCACGGTGATCGTGAACAGGGTGAGACGCCAGTTGAGGTACAGCAGCGTGCCCATCAGCCACAGGCAGGTGAAGCCGTTGCGCACGACGCTCGTGATGACGCCGGTCGTGCTCTGCATCACGTTCTGCGCCTCGAACACGAGACGCGACACGAGGCTCGACGACGAATGCGTGTCGAAGTAGCGCGTGGGCAGCGCGACCAGCCGCTCGAACATCTCGACCCGCAGTGTGTTCAGCACGCGGTTGCCGATATACGCCATCGCATACGAGTTCAGGAACGTGAACACGCCGCGGACCATGAACAGCCCGACGATGGCGGCCGGATAGATCCAGATGTCGTGATCGGTAGTTCCCGAGAATCCGCGATCGACCAGCGGCTTCAGCAGCAGGCCGAACGCACCGTCGGTGGTCGACGCGATCACCGAACACAGCGTGCCGATCAGGAAGATCCAGCGATAGGGCTTGAGATAGCGCACCAGCCGGCGGTACAGCGACGACGATCGCGTGGAAGCACCGCCTTTGACGGCTGCACGGTGCGCCGGGGGCGTCGTGGGCTTCACGCGGTCGGCATCGTCGGTGTTCAGGGAATCGGCCATTCAATCGGGCTATGCAGCGAAGGCGTTCGCGGTCGCCGTCGAGGTGCGGTCGCGTCGATCCGCGACCGCTCTGACAGGCCGCGAGTTTAGCATCGGGCCCTCTGGCGAAAGCGGGATCGGCGGGGTCAGCGTCCCTGCAGCAACGACCGGTACAAAACCGTCAGCGCCGTGGACAGCGCGGCCAGCGAATACGGCTCCGCGGCGCGTCTGGCGGCAGCCGCCATCGCAGAACGGCGCGACGCATCGGTCGCGACCGCGATCTGCATCGCGACCGCCGCGGCCTCGGCGTCGCCGGACGATAAGACCCAGCCGCTGACGTCCTCGGCGATCAATTCCGCGCCACCGCATGCGTCGGTCGTGATCACCGGCAGACCGCACGCGAGCGCCTCGAGGACGGCGTTAGGGAACGGGTCGTACAGCGTCGGCGCGAGGTAGAAGTCGGCCATCGCGAACCACGGCAGCGGATCGGCCACGCCGCCGGCGAAACGCACGCGGCCGGCGACGCCGAGCCGCACCGCATCGGCTTCGTAGCGCCGGTGGTGCTTGTCGTCTCCGACGACGGCGAGCACGGCATCCGGACAGTCGCGCAGCCCGAGCAGCGCGAGTCCGACGCCCTTTCGCTCGAAGCCCGAGCCGACCATCGTGAAGACCGTTGCATGGTCGGGGATCTGCAGACGGGCTCGCAGTGCATCACGATGGACGTCGGCAGCCTTCGGATCGAAACGATCGAGATCCACGCCGTTGCGAATCAGCACCAGCTTGTCGCCGTCGATCGCGAAGCGCTCGCGAATTTCCCGACGCACCATTTCCGAATTGCAGATCACCGCCTGCAACGATGGATGCTCGAACATCGCCCGCTCGGCCTTCAGCAGGTAGCGATGATGCGGATTGAGCGCGATCGCGAGACGCGTCGCGTTGCCGCCGGCACGCGCGCGTCGCTCCAGCCACGACGCATGGACCCCGTCGCCGGCGCGGTAGATCGGCAGGCCGGCAATCCGTTCGTGGCTCTGAACCAGATCGAAGCGCTCGTCGGCGAGTCGACGATGCACCGCAGCGGCGAACGACGCATCGCGCCACACGCTGCCGACGTAGAACGGATCACAGCGGATCAGCCGCGGCACGATCACGGACCCGCCGGCCTCGACGTCGTCCCAGCGACGCGCGAGGACCGCGATCTCGAATGCCTGTGCACGGTCCGCGGCGAGCGCTGCCCTCGCGCGGGCGGCGAAGCGTTCGGCGCCGCCATAAGGGTTGTAACGGGCGCGGACCAGCGCGATCTTCATTGCAGCACACCCCTCATGCCGCGCTCACGCGAAGCGCAGTGGGCCGTGGGATCCCGCGACCTCGCGGACGAGATCGTCGATCGCGTCGAGCACGGCACCGACCGGCAGGCGGACGAGGCAATCGCTGACCTTGCCGCCGCCGCAGCCGTCCTGGCCGCACGGCCGGCAGCTATAAG
>JBDTIS010000025.1:0-8171 GCA_039936235.1 Burkholderiaceae bacterium
CCTCGGAGCCGGGAAAGGCCGAGCCGATCTGCTTCTTGATCGACTCCGCGGTCTGCTCGCCGATCAACATGCCGTAGTTGCGACGGATGTAGTTGATGATGGCCTCGTCGAACTTGTCGCCGCCGACCCGCACGCTGCCCTTGTAGACCATGCCGCCGAGCGAGATGACACCGACCTCGGTGGTGCCGCCGCCGATGTCGACGACCATCGAGCCGGTGGCTTCCGACACCGGCAGGCCGGCACCGATGGCCGCCGCCATCGGTTCTTCGATCAGGTAGACGTTGGACGCACCGGCGCCGAGCGCGGCGTCGCGGATCGCACGCTTCTCGACCTGGGTCGAGCCGCACGGCACGCAGATGATGATCCGCGGGCTCGGCGAGAACAGTCGCGACTCGTGAACCATCTTGATGAACTGCTTGATCATCTGCTCGGTCACGACGAAGTCGGCGATGACGCCGTCCTTCATCGGGCGGATGGCCTCGATGTTGCCGGGCACCTTGCCGAGCATCGCCTTGGCCTCGCGACCGACGGCCTGGATGGCCTTCTTGCCGTTGGGGCCGCCTTCCTGGCGGATCGCGACGACCGAGGGTTCGTCGAGGACGATCCCCTTGCCGCGCACGTAGATCAGGGTATTTGCCGTGCCGAGGTCGATCGCGAGGTCGGTCGACAAGTAGCTGCGAAGAAATCCGAACATGTGGTGTCCTGCTGACCGCTGTCGTGGTCCGATCGCGAATTTCCAGCTCCGCCGATCAGCCCGCATGACAGCGGGAAATCATTCTGTCGAACCCGAAACGACGAAGCTTCGCGCGCGCTCGCGTCCATGAAGCCGCTCATTACGTTCTCGGGAGGGTCGCTTCGGTGAGGGCGCCGCAGCGCATTGCAACGTTGGGGCACCTCAATTTGACCGCGGATAATACCCTATAATCGGCAGCGTTTTGACCGACGTTGGTGCATTTTCAACGCATACGCGATTGCAGCGCGCTACGGCGTTGCGCGGACGGAAGCCTGCACGATACTCCCGCGGGGCGCGATCGGTCGCGACATCGGCTACGCTCCTACCCCCACGGCGGATCTATCCTCCGATCGACCCTCGGGCCTCGCGCCCGGACTTCTCAAGCGATATGGCACCTTCCTTCTCGCACGCCGATGTGACGCGCATCGCCAAGCTCGCGCGGATCGCGTTGACCGATGCGGAACTGGACCTGACGCGCACGCAACTGGCCGGCATCTTCGGCCTGATCGAGACGATGCAGGCCGTCGACACGACCGGCATCGAGCCGCTGACGACGCCGCTGGCCGCTCTCGGCGCATTTCCGCTGCGGCTGCGCGACGACGTGGTCACCGACATGGACCGTCGCGCGGATTTTCAGCAACCTGCGCCGAGCGTCGAGGACGGCCTCTATCTCGTTCCGAAGGTGCTCGAGTGATCGACGCCCTGTCCACCCTTCATGCATAAGTCCACGGTCCGGCAACTGAGCGAAGCGCTCGCGCAGAAAAAGGCGTCGAGCGTCGAACTGACGCGGATGTATCTAGAGCGCATGGCCGCGCACGTCGATCTGAACGCGTTCATCGACACCGCCGCCGCGGTCTCGCTCGCCCAGGCCCGTGCGGCCGATGCCCGCATCGCGGCCGGCGACGCGGCGCCGCTGACCGGCGTACCGATCGCACACAAGGACATCTTCACGACGCGCGCGTTCCGCTCCACCGCGGGCTCGCGGATGCTCGAGCACTACACAAGCCCGTTCGACGCGACCGTCGTCGAACGTCTCGCGGCGCAGGGCGTCGTCACGCTCGGCAAGGCCAACTGCGACGAGTTCGCGATGGGCTCGTCGAACGAGCATTCGTATTTCGGTGCGGTGAAGAACCCGTGGGACACGAAGGCCATACCCGGCGGCACGTCGGGCGGTTCGGCGGCCATCGTGGCCGCTCGCCTCTCGCCCGCCGCGACCGGCACCGACACCGGCGGGTCCATCCGTCAGCCCGCCTCGATGTGCGGCGTGACCGGCCTGAAGCCGACCTACGGCCGCGTGTCGCGCTGGGGCCAGATCGCGTTCGCGTCGAGCCTCGACCAGGGCGGTCCGATCGCACAGACCGCCGAAGATTGCGCGCTGCTGCTGAACCACATGGCCGGCTTCGACACACGTGACTCGACCAGTCTCGAACGGCCGGTAGAGGACTTCACGCGGCTACTGCCTTCGCTGTCGCTGGCCGGCTTGCGGATCGGCCTGCCGAAGGAGTTCTTCGGCGAAGGCACGTCACCCGATGTCGAGACCGCGGTGCGCGCCGCGCTGCGCGAATACGAAAAGCTCGGTGCGACGCTGATCGACCTGTCGCTGCCGCGTACCGAACTGTCGATCCCGGCTTATTACGTGATCGCGCCGGCCGAAGCGTCGTCGAACCTGAGTCGCTTCGACGGCGTGCGTTACGGCCATCGCGCAGTCGACTACGACGGTCTCGAATCGATGTATTCGAAGACGCGCGCCGAAGGCTTCGGATGGGAGGTCAAGCGCCGCATCCTGGTCGGCGCCTACGTGCTGTCGCACGGCTACTACGACGCTTACTACATCAAGGCGCAGAAGCTGCGGCGCATGATCGCCGACGACTTCCAACAGGCTTACAAGGCCTGCGACGTGATCATGGCGCCGGTCGCGCCGACGGTCGCGTGGGACATCGGCACGAAGTCCGAGGACCCTGTGGCCGAGTACCTCGCCGACATCTTCACGCTGTCGACCAGCCTGGCCGGCTTGCCCGGCATGTCGATCCCGTGCGGCTTCGGCGACCAGGGCCGGCCGGTCGGGCTGCAACTGATCGGCAACTATTTCGACGAGGCCCGCATGCTCGGCATCGCGCATCGTTTCCAGCAGGCGACCGACTGGCATGCGCGGGTCCCGGCGGCCTACGCCTGACCGTGCGTGTCGCGATCGCGACCGGCCTCTGCGTACTGGCGGTCGCCGGCTGCGCGTCGCGGCCGACGCCGATCGCGTATCACCCGATCACGATCGACGCGCATTGCGTGCAGGTCGAGGAGGACGGCTTTCGCGAGGACGCGCGGCTGGCCGTGGACGACAACCGCGTGCGTGCGATCGACTGGCGCCTGTGGGTCGGACGGCGCGGCAACTGTCGCTTCGCGTTGAACGAATTTCGCCAGACTCGCGCGAAACCGCAGATCGAACTGGTCGCTACGGACGGCAGCGGCTGCCGGTTGTTCGTGTGGCAGGAACCCGATCGCGTAACGCTCGCGCATGCGGGCTGCGAAGCGCGCTGCACGAACGACATCTACGACGAGGCATGGCCCGTGTCGTTCGACCCGTCGTCGGGCGGCTGCGCCGTGATTCGTTGATTCGGCCGCATTGATTCGGCCGCCATCATGACGCTGTCGACCTGGCTGACGTTCTGCGTCGCGAGCTGGCTGATCAGCCTCTCGCCGGGCGCCGGTGCGATCTCGTGCATGAGCGCCGGGATGCGCTACGGCTTCCGCCGATCGATCCCGAACGTCTTCGGGCTGCAGGTCGGTGCAACGCTGTTGATCATCATCGTCGCCGCGGGCCTCGGCGCGGTGCTCGCGACGAGCGTGCCGGCCTTCACCGCGATCAAGTGGTTCGGGGTCGCCTATCTGCTGTGGCTCGGCATCGCGCAGTGGCGGGCCAAGACCGCGCCGCTGCAGCTCGACGACGTCGCCGCGTCTTCGAAGATGCAGATGTTCACGCGCGCCGTGCTGATCAATCTCAGCAATCCGAAAGGCATCGTATTCATGCTCGCGGTGCTGCCGCAGTTCATCGACCCGCATGCGCCGCAGTGGTCGCAGTACGCGCTCTGTGCGGCGACGATCTTCGTCACCGATGCTTTCGTGATGAGCGGCTACACGCTGCTCGCCGCGCGCGTGTTCGCAACGCTGCGCGAGCCGCATCACATCCAGTGGATGAACCGAACCTTCGGCAGCCTGTTCGTCGGCGCGGCGCTGCTGCTGGCCACGATCAAGAGGGGCGCGCCATGAAGCACCAAGGACCATTGCCATGAACTGGGAAGTCGTGATCGGACTCGAGACGCATACACAGCTCTCGACGCAATCGAAGATCTTCAGCGGTGCATCGACCGCGTTCGGCGCCGAGCCGAACTCGCACACGGCGCCGGTCGATCTCGCGTTGCCCGGCAGCCTGCCGGTGCTGAACCGCGGCGCCGTCGAACGCGCGATCCGCTTCGGGCTCGCGATCGGCGCGACGGTCGCGCCGCTGTCGATCTTCGCGCGGAAGAACTACTTCTATCCCGACCTTCCGAAGGGTTACCAGATCAGCCAGTACGAGCTGCCGGTGGTCGTCGGCGGCACGGTCTCGTTCGTCGTCGAGTCCAACGGCAACGCGGTGATGAAGACGATCAACCTGACGCGCGCGCATCTCGAGGAAGATGCCGGCAAGTCGCTGCACGAAGACTTCGTCGGACTGCACGGCGAGAAGAGCACCGGCATCGACCTGAACCGCGCGGGGACGCCGTTGCTCGAGATCGTGACCGAGCCCGAGATGCGTTCGTCGGCCGAGGCCGTGGCCTATGCGAAGGCGCTGCATGCGCTGGTGATGTGGCTCGGCATCTGCGACGGCAACATGCAGGAGGGCTCGTTCCGCTGCGACGCGAACGTATCGGTGCGACCGGTGGGACAGGCCGGGTTCGGCACGCGTTGCGAGATCAAGAACCTGAACTCGTTCCGCTTCATGCAGCAGGCGATCGACTACGAAATCGAGCGTCAGATCGCGCTGATCGAAGACGGCGGCACGGTGATCCAGCAGACGCGGTTGTTCGATCCCGACCGCGGCGAGACGCGTGCGATGCGCAGCAAGGAAGACGCGCACGACTATCGCTACTTTCCCGATCCCGACCTGCCGCCGCTGACGATCTCGCCGGAATGGATCGCGCGGGTCAAGGCCGCGATGCCGGAGCTGCCGTCGGTGATGCGCGAGCGGCTGATCGCGAACTTCGGGCTGTCGGCTTACGACGCGCAATCGCTGACCGCTTCGAAGGAGCCGGCAGCCTTTTTCGACGCGGTCGTTCAGACCGTCGGCGCAGCGCATGCGAAGCAGGCGGCGAACTGGATCATGGGCGACGTTTCGGCGGCGGTGAACGAGCGCGGCGGCGACTGGTCGCGGTCACCGATCGATGCGCCCACGCTCGGCACGCTGATCGCGCGGGTCGTCGACGGGAAAATCAACCTGAAGCAGGGCAAGACGTTGTTCGCCGAACTCACTGCCGATCCGGCGAACATCGCCGCCACCGTGGACATCGATGCGCTGATCGCCGCACGCGGTCTCGAACAGATCTCCGACAGCGGCGCGCTCGAGACCGCGATCGACGAGATCCTGGCGAAGAGTCCGTCGCAACTGGCCGACTATCGGGGCGGCAAGGAGAAACTGTTCGGCTACTTCGTCGGTCAGGCGATGAAGGTGACCGGCGGCAAGGCCAATCCGCAGCAGCTCAACGAAATGCTGAGGAAGAAGCTGGCGGCGTGACTGTGGCGAGTGCCGCACCGCCTCTTTTCGTCATTCCCGCGCAAGCGGGACTCCAGCGGCGTTGAACCTCGCAGGATGTAAGGCGAGCAGCGACACCGGGTGCCCGCGTTCGCGGGAACGACGGTTGCCGAAGCGTTGATGTCGTGTAGCGGCGGTCCCCCTCACTTCCCCTGCCCGACCAGTTCGCGATAGCGGTTGCGGTCATCGTCGTAGCGCAGATTGACGCGCTCGACATCGGCCTGACGGATCTTCATCGACGCCTCCTCGTCGTCGATCAGCGCCCGGTTGTCGTCGAGCCTGCGTCTGAACAACGGCGGCATCGGCTTGCCGGCGTAGACGTCGGCCTCCAGCGTCAGCGCCTTCTTCTCCTTCTGCAATTCGTCGAGCCGCGTGCGCGACATCCGGATACTTTCATCGGCATCGGCGAGCGAACGCCTGCGGGCCGCTTCGATCTGATCCTCGCTCTGATACGCCGCGAGCAACGCCAGATCGCGCCGCCGCTTCTCGCGCGCGACTTCGTCCGCCACGCGCTTGGCCCTGTCTTCGATGTCCTTCAGACGCTGCTGGTCTGCCGTCAACGGCGGCGCGATCTCGCGCTTGAGGATGCCGCTCGGTCCGAGCTCGCGCATCACGCCGGCGCAATCGGACAGCGGGCGGTCGGACGTCTGCGTGCGTCCGGCGTGATCGCGACACGTATAGATGCTCTGTGCCGCCGCCGGCGGCAGCGACCCGCAGCAGATCGTCATCACGATCGGCAGCGCGACCAGCAGCGCCCGCCGATTCACGCCGCCCCGTCGGACACTTCGGGCGCAGCACCATAGCGATCGCGATACGCGGCAACCGCGTCGGCATGTTCGGCGAACGTGTCGGCCGCGTCGCTGCGGAACCAGTCCATCAGATCATCGAGGTTCGCGATCGCGAACACCGGGATGCCGTAGTCGGCCTCGAAGGTCTGTACCGCCGATGCGCGTGAAGGATCGGTGTCGTCCTTGCGCTCCATGCGATCCATCGCGATCAGCACCGCGACCGGTTCGGCGCCCGCGGCGCGGATGATGTCGACCGACTCGCGCTTGGACGCGCCTTCGGTGAGCACGTCGTCGATGATCACCACGCGGCCCGCCAGCGGCGCGCCGACCAGCAGGCCGGCCTCGCCGTGGCTCTTGGCTTCCTTGCGGTTGTACGCGAAGCCGATGTCGCGGCCACCTTCGTCGACCGGCATCGCGGCGAGCGCAATCGCGGTCGCCGCGGCCAGCGTGATGCCCTTGTAAGCCGGCCCGAACAGCATGTCGTAAACGAGGCCGTGTTCGCGTTCCGCCGCGACCAGGGTCCTGGCATAGAATCGACCGAGCTCCCCGACCGACGCGCCGCTGTCGAAGCGGCCGGTGTTGAAGAAGTAGGGCGACCGACGACCGACCTTGGTGGTGAAGTCGCCGAAACTGAGCGCACGGCCTTTCAGCGCGAAGTCGATGAACTGCCGTCGATGATTCGTCAAAGCTCTCTCTCGTTCTGGTGTCCGGTCCCGGGCCGACACCGACTCATCCTCTGCACGGTCCCGGCCCGGGTATCCACGATCATGGTTGCCAGAAAGCGAACGCTCGACCTTCCGACATCCAGACTCATCGCCACCGATGACGACGGCGCCCCCCGGAGAAAGCGCCTGCGCATTATCTCGCTGAACATGAACGGCATCCGTTCGGCAGCGCGCAAAGGCGCCTTCGCGTGGCTGGCGACGCAACACGCGGACGTGATCTGCGTTCAGGAACTCAAGGCGCAGCAGCCCGACATGACGGCCGACCTGCTCGCCCATGCCACGCACACCGGCTGGTTTCATTACGCAGAAAAGAAGGGTTACAGCGGCGCCGGCCTGTACGCGAAACTGCCGCCGGCCGACACGCACGTCGGCTTCCGCTCGAAGGAATTCGATGCCGAAGGCCGCTACGTGCGCGCCGACTTCGATCACGACGGCAGCCTGCAGCAGGCCTGGCCCACGAAGCTGTCGGTGATCAGCCTGTACGCGCCGTCGGGATCGAGTTCGCCGGAACGGCAGGAGGCGAAGTTCCGCTTCCTCGACGAATTCCTGCCGCATCTCGCGGCGCTGATGGACGAGAGCCGGGCGACCGGCCGCGAGTTCGTGATCTGCGGCGACTGGAACATCGCGCATCGCGAGATCGATCTGAAGAACTGGCGCAGCAACCGGAAGAACTCGGGCTTCCTTCCCGAGGAGCGCGCGTGGCTGTCGCGTGTGTTCGACGAGCTCGGCTGGGTCGACGTCTATCGCAGGCTGCACCCCGACGCGACCGGCGACAGCTACACGTGGTGGAGCAACCGCGGCCAGGCCTGGGCCAACAACGTCGGCTGGCGGATCGACTATCAGATCGCGACACCATCGATTGCCGCCATGGCACGCGTCGCCGGTGTCTACAAGGACCAACGGTTCAGCGACCATGCACCTTTGATCGTCGACTACGACTTTCAGATTTGAGCAGGCGCGCTGCGACTTCGTGTCGACGGACCTTACAGTCGTAGCGGGTGCGCAGACGTCACGTGCCGCCGCGACGCACTCGTCTGTCTGCATTCGCCCCCAGGAATCGACCGTGCGCGGCCCTTCGGCATGCAACTTGCGTCGAGTGTTGCCGACGACTCCTCGCGACTGCGAGGTTCGTTGGTAGGGTCGGC
>JBDTIS010000026.1:0-6011 GCA_039936235.1 Burkholderiaceae bacterium
CGTCGACAAGCTGGCCGAAGGCGTGGCGACCATCGCCGCGGCGTTCTGGCCGAAGAAGGTCATCGTGCGGCTGTCGGACTTCAAGTCCAACGAATACAAGAAGCTGATCGGCGGCTCGCGTTACGAGCCCGACGAAGAGAACCCGATGCTCGGCCTGCGTGGCGCCTCACGCTACCTCTCGCCGGACTTCGCCGAATGCTTCGAGATGGAATGCACGGCGATGCGGCGCGTGCGCGACGACATGGGTCTGACGAATGTCGAACTGATGGTGCCGTTCGTGCGGACGCTGAGCGAGGCGAAGAAGGTGATCGACCTGCTCGCGGCCAATGGCCTCGAGCGCGGCAAGCGAACTGGGCCCGACGGCGACGGCGGACCCGATAGTGCGCTGCGCATCGTGATGATGTGCGAGTTGCCTTCCAACGCGGTGCTCGCGTCGCGATTCCTCGAATACTTCGACGGCTTCTCGATCGGCTCCAATGACCTGACGCAGCTGACGCTCGGCCTCGACCGCGACTCGGGTCTGGTCGCCGAGGGCTTCGACGAACGCGATCCCGCGGTCATCGCGCTTCTGCAGCAGGCCATCTCGACCTGCCTCGCGCAGGGCAAGTACGTCGGTATCTGCGGACAGGGCCCGTCTGATCATCCGGACTTCGCAGAGTGGCTGATGAAGGAGGGCATCGAATCGATTTCGCTGAATCCGGACACCGTGATGGCGACGTGGAATCGGCTTGCAAAGTTGAATGCGCAGTGAGAGTCGTGATGGAGCACGTGGATGAGATCCCTCACTGCGTTCGGGGTGACAGTTTCTCGGTCATTCCCCTTCGCCTGTCATTCCGAAAGCAGTGAGTAACCTCACCAACGGCATTGCACCGCGCCCTGCGCCACAGACGCGAGGAGTACGACGATGAACGACGTGACGCTGTGGTTCGTGATCGCCTTCGGTCTCCTCGTCGCCGAGTTGATGACCGGCACGTTCTATCTGTTGATGGTCGCCGTCGGCTGCGTGGTCGGCGGCGTCGCCGCCGTGCTCGGTGCGGACCTGCCGCTGCAACTCGTCTGCGGTGCCGCGATCGGCATCGCCGCGACGATGATCCTGCGTCGCACACGCTGGGGGCACAAGCGGCTGCACGCCGATGCCGCCGAGAACCGCGACGTGATCCTCGACATCGGCCAGGTCGTGCAGGTACACGCCTGGCATGAAGGCACCGCCCACGTCCGTTACCGCGGCTGCCAGTGGGACGCGACGCTCGAACCCGGCGCCGACTCGCGGCCCGGTGCACAGGTCATCAAGGCGATCCGAGGCAGTACGCTGATCGTCGCGCCAGTTCCCTGACGGCTGTGTCGCGACCGCTCCGCGGGCCGCACACAGAATCGTCGTTCAACCTCATTACTGAAAGGCGCACTCATGCAAGGTGTCGGCATCGTTGCACTGGTCCTGTTCGTGATCTTCGTCGTATTCGCGATCCAGACCATCAAGGTCGTCCCGCAGCAGCACGCGTGGATCGTCGAGCGTCTCGGCAAGTACCACGCGACGCTCGCGCCGGGGCTCAACATCGTCATCCCGTTCATCGACCGGGTCGCGTACAAGCACGTGCTGAAAGAGATCCCCCTCGACGTCCCGAGTCAGATCTGCATCACGCGCGACAACACGCAGCTGCAGGTCGACGGCATCCTGTTCTTCCAGGTCACCGACCCGATGCGCGCGTCCTATGGCACGTCGAACTTCATCGTGGCGATCACGCAGCTCGCTCAGACGACGCTGCGTTCGATCATCGGCAAGATGGAACTCGACAAGACCTTCGAGGAACGCGACCACATCAATGCGAACGTGGTGTCCGCGCTCGACGAGGCCGCGGCGAACTGGGGCGTGAAGGTGCTGCGTTACGAGATCAAGGACCTGACGCCGCCGAAGGAGATCCTGCATGCGATGCAGGCGCAGATCACGGCCGAGCGCGAGAAGCGTGCGGTGATCGCCACGTCCGAAGGCGCCCGTCAGCAGCAGATCAACATCGCGTCCGGCGAGCGTGAGGCGCAGATCCAGCGTTCCGAAGGCGAACGCCAGGCCGCGATCAACCGCGCGCAGGGTGAGGCTTCGGCGATCCTCGCGGTGGCCGAGGCGAACGCGTCGGCGATCCGTCAGGTCGGCCTGTCGATCGCGGAGCCGGGCGGCATGGAGTCGGTCAACTTCAAGGTTGCCGAGCAATACGTCGCCGCCTTCGAGAAGCTGGCGAAGGCCGGCAACACGCTGATCATTCCGGCCGACCTGTCGAGCATCTCGACGCTGATCGCTACGGCGATGAAGACGGTCCGCAGCCAGGAACCTGCGCGCTGACCATCCGCACGGCATGCGTCGCGACGGCCGCCCGCACTTGTGGCCTAGCGCCCGCTGATGCCACTACGCTCGCTATGGTCGGTTGCGCCTACCTCGATGGGTAGACCCCATTGCCATGGATGCGGTTCGCGTGGCGCCAATCAATAGGTCAGCAGTGGCGTCTTGCGAAGGAAGTCATCGCTGCTGAGTTGCTGAAGAACGAACGCGGCCACATCGGCGCGAGCGATCTTGCCGACGGTGATGCCCGTCAGGTTCAGCAGGACGCGGTACTTGCCTGTCGCCTCGTCATTGGTCAGCATGCCCGGGCGTACGATGATCCAATCCCGGTCGCTGTCACGCAGCAGTTCTTCCTGCCGGTCCTTGTCCTCGTAGATCGTGCGCAGCACCGTCGGCTCGACGATTCGGTCGTAGAGAAATCCACCGTGGCCGCGGCTGTCGCCGGCGCCGATACCGGTGATGCAGACAATCTTTCGAACCGCGTGGTTGCGCATGGCCT
Source organism: Burkholderiaceae bacterium (assembly GCA_039936235.1). Lineage (GTDB taxonomy): Bacteria > Pseudomonadota > Gammaproteobacteria > Burkholderiales > Burkholderiaceae_D > CAHJXF01. Next base: position 2,829 of record JBDTIS010000026.1, read on the forward strand.
CCAGCAAGTGCCTGGTCCCATCCGAGAAAAGGGCGACGTGCTTGAAGGTCACCCCGGTCCCCAGAGAACAGATCACCGCGTCCTGGCCGGCCATCGCGACATCCACGTCCCGAGGATCCAGGATGTCGCCCGCGACCAGACGCAGGTGGGGATCCGACACGGCGATCTTCGATGCGTCGCGAACCAGCGCGGTAATGTCATATCCTTGAGCCAAGCCCTGTTCGACGATCGCCTCGCCGGTGAGCCCGGTCGCTCCAATCAGGAGGAACTTCATGGTTCGATGCCTTTCGCATTTGATGCGCACTCTGTTCGATTCGATTGCAGAGGCTGCTGGGCGTTCGGCGCGGCCTGCGGCAGAAAGGGCATATCCAAGCGGCGCTCGGATCGGTACGCTGCCGCACAAGTCCAGGAGCGCTGCTCACGCAGAATGTCGACACGACCCGCTTCGCCGCGGATCAGATCATCGCGTAGTCAAATCGACCTGCGTGCCGACAGCGTCGGCGAACCGAGTGCGCAAGAATTCCGGCCATGAGGAAACAGGAGACGAACATGATCGATGAACTGGTTGAGTGGGTGCCCGTGGACACCGAGACCGTCAGCATCGCGGACCCGTGGGATCTGGACTACTGGACGCGGCACTTCCAGGTCAATGGCAACCGGCTCAGGCGCGCCATCGCGACGGTCGGGAGTCGTCGCGTCGACATCCTCGCGAACCTCGCCGGCAACGGCCGCACGATCCGCTGAGGCGACCCGTCTTCGGGCGAAGCCGGGACATTCCACATGACGTGAACGGCGCCGCGTACCGCTAGCGCGTCTTCATCAATCGTTGCTGCTCGCGCTTCCAGTCGCGATCCTTCTCGGCGTCGCGCTTATCGTGCAGCTTCTTGCCCTTCGCGAGGCCGACCTCGAGCTTGATGCGGCCGCCCTTGAAGTGGAGGTTCAGCGGCACCAGCGTGTAGCCCGCTCGTTCGACTTTGCCGATCAGCTTCTTGATCTCTTCCGCATGCAGCAGCAGCTTCCGGGTACGTACCGGGTCCGGCGTCGTGTGCGTCGACGTGCTGATCAGCGGCGTGATGTGCGCGCCGAACAGGAACACTTCCGCCCCGCGCACCAGCACGTAGGCTTCCTTGATATTCGCGCGGCCCGCGCGGATCGCCTTTGCTTCCCAGCCCTGAAGGGCAAGTCCCGCTTCGTAGCGATCCTCCACGAAGTACTCGTGGAAGGCCTTCTTGTTGTCGACGATGCCCATGCTGATTTTCGATGACGCGGACGTGCCCGGCCCCTTCGGTAGAATCGGCGCCTCCGATCAACCCCGGACCGTGCGCAGCCGCGCATTCTAGTTGAACGGTCTTCTTGGGCCTTCCCCCCGCTTCAGCCGCATGGCATCGATCGAGAAATCCGTCCTGGTCCGTCACGGCGCCGCAGCGATGTTCGCGCTCGTCGCCGATATCCCGTCGTATCCGCAGTTCCTCCCGTGGTGCAGCGGCGCACGCGTCGTCTCGCGTGAAGTCGACTCCGTCACGGCCGAGGTCGACATCAACTTCCACGGCATCAGGCAAAGTTTCACGACCATCAACACGCAACGCCCGTACGATCTGATCGAACTGCGACTCGTAAAGGGTCCCTTCTCCGCGCTCGACGGCCACTGGCGCTTCATGACACTGGCCGACGATGCCTGCAAGGTCGAACTCGGGTTGAACTACGACTTCAACAATTTCCTGCTGCAGAAGCTGGTGGGGCCTGTGTTCCATCAAATTGCCACGACGATGGTGGACAGCTTCGTCAAGCGCGCCGACGACGTCGCGGCCAGTCGAACGGACCAGCGTGCGGTGACCGATGGTCCGTCGTGAAGGTAGAGGTGTGCCACGGGCGGATAGACGGCGCGACGCGCATCGCGGTCGACATCGACCCGGGCGGCACGCTGGGAACGGCGGTGGATCGCAGCGGCATCGTCGCGCTGCTGTCGCTCGATACGTCCACACTGTCGTTCGCGATTTTCGGACGTCGCGCATCGCGCGATACGCCGCTGCACGACGGCGACCGCGTCGAGCTCCTTCGCCCGCTGCTGGTCGATCCGAAGGAGGCGCGCCATCGGCGTGCCGCGAAGAAGCGGGCGCAGTCGACCGTCAGGTGATCGCGATTACTTGCAGTACTGCGAGATCTGCCCCTGCGCCTTCGAGATCTCGCCTGCGCGGTCCGAGTCGTCGATGTAGAAGCGCTCGCCTTTCTCGTTGAAGCGCGCAGCGCGGCCGCCCGCCTGCAACGCAGCGAGGTTGCCCTTGACGGCGGCGCAATTCTCCTGCATCGCCTTGACCCTCGTGGCTTCTTCCTCGGCTTTCTTAGCGGCCTCGGCGGCCTGCTTCTGCTGCAGCTTCGCGTCGAGCTCACGATCGGCCAGCGACTTCGGCACGTCGGCGTTCGATGGGTCTTTCGCGACGGCATCCTTGTCGTTGGGTGCCGGGGAGTGCGCTCCACGCGACCGCGGCTCCTTGATGATGTGCGACTGCGGTACGCCGACCGGTGGCGGCCGGTCGCTGGCGACCATGTGTCCCGCATCGTCCTTCCACACCCACTGGCCCGATGCCGGCGCCGCGATCAGCAACGATAGGCAGATCGCAACGATCGTCGGGAAGCCGGAACCAAGGCGCGCAACCATTATGTAGATCGATCCGAAACGGGATGGGGCAACGGTACGTCAGCAGCCCATTCAGCGTCAACGCCCGGATGGTGGCATGCTGAACATGCACGCGGCTCCGGATCGGTGTGCCCCTTCTGTATAATCCCGTTTTGGGAAAAAAGGGAACGCAATGCGTTTGAGTCAAAAGGCCCTGACGTTCGACGACGTCCTCCTCGTCCCGGCGTATTCCGCCATCCTCCCACGCGATACCGACCTCACCACACGCCTTTCGCGCGGTATCACGCTGAACATTCCGCTGATCTCCGCGGCGATGGACACGGTCACCGAAGCGCGCCTCGCCATCGTCATGGCGCAGGAGGGCGGCATAGGTGTCGTCCACAAGAACATGCCGCCGAAGGACCAGGCGCGCGAGGTCTCGAAGGTCAAGCGCTACGAATCCGGCGTGCTGCGCGATCCGATCACGATCCCGCCGTCGATGAAGATCCGCGACGTGATCGCGCTGACGCATCAGCACGGCATATCGGGCTTTCCGGTCGTCGAGGGAC
>JBDTIS010000027.1:0-28797 GCA_039936235.1 Burkholderiaceae bacterium
CGTCCTGCTCGAGCTTCTCGAGGATCACATCGGTCGATTCGTAGTCCAGCCGTGCCTCCTGGCGGATCTGGAACGCGTTCAATCCCGGCAGATGCCCCGGATAGTCGGTCTGCCGCGCCCGGTACAGGACGCGCAGAAGTCGCAGCGCATCGCCGAACTGGTCGCCCGGCGCCTGGCCGCGATTCCAGTTGCGGCCGTAGATCGCCGGGAGGCTGGCCGCGAGCAGCGCGCCGGCCAGCGTGATGATCCAGATGTAGTAGATCCACAGCAGCAGCAGCGGCAGCGCTGCCAGCGCGCCGTATATCATCGTGTAGGTCGGGAAGCGCGTGATGTACAGCGCGAAGCCGCGCTTCGCGCCTTCGAATGCGAGCGCCGCGACGAAAGCGCCGACGAGCGCGTCGCGCCAGCGGACATAGCGATTCGGCACGTAGACGTAGAGCGCCGAATACGCGGCGGTGAACAGCAGCAGCGGCACGATGTCGAGCACGGCGCCCATTATCGGCGTGGGCGCCTGCACGATGCCTGCCGCTGCCGACGCGAGATACGACGTCAGCGACAGCGATACGCCGAGCAGGATCGGCCCGACCGACAGGATCGCCCAGTAAGTGATCAGCCGCTGCGCGAGCGGCCGGGGTCGATGCACCCCCCAGATCGTGTTCAGCGCGCCGTCGATTGTCAGCAGCGTCGTCAGCGACGTGATCGCGAACGACACCACCGACACGAGCGTCAGCGAACTCGCGTTCGCAGAAAACTGGTCGAGGTACTTGAAGATGGACGTCGAGATCTGCTCAGGGAACAGACGCGACTGGAGAAAACTGTGCAGCGCCTCGCGCATCCGGTCGAACACCGGCAGCGCCGTCATCACGCCGAACACGGTCGTCAGCAGTGGAACGATCGAAAGCACCGTCGTGAACGTCAGGCTCGAAGCGACCTGGAACAGCCGTTCCTGGTCCGCACGGCGCAGGGCGAAACGCACGATGTCGCGCAACGTGCGCCAGCCTTGCGTGCCGGCGCGTCGAAGCAGGACGATGGAGCGTGAGGTCATGGAGGCGATGGGAGACGGGCGAAGCGGCCGACGGCCATCGATGAGACTGACGATGAAGCGGCGGGACCGCTCCCTATAATAGTCGGCCCGCATCCGTCGCCTGCTGCGCGACACCGCGCCTCTCTTTCCGATCGCCCGTCGACGATCGCCATCCCTGACTACCGATGATCGACCTTCTCGTCCTCTACTACAGCCGCAACGGCGCGACCCGGAAGCTAGCGGAGGCGATCGCCCAGGGCATCGACGCCACCGACGGGGTCGGTGCGCGTCTACGCACCGTGCCGACCGTCTCCACCGTCGCCGAAGCGATCGAGTCCGACATCCCCGCGTCCGGCCCTCCGTACGTCGAACTGCGCGACCTCGACGAATGCGCCGGCCTTGCGCTCGGATCGCCGACGCGCTTCGGCAACATGGCCGCGTCGCTGAAGTATTTCCTGGACGGCACTGGCGCGCCGTGGTTCTCGGGCGCGCTGGCCGGCAAGCCGGCGTGCGTCTTCACTTCGACCGGCAGCCTGCACGGCGGGCAGGAGTCGACGCTGCTGTCGATGATGACGCCGCTGCTGCATCACGGCATGCTGATCGTCGGCCTGCCGTATACCGAGGCCGACCTGATGACGACCACGACGGGTGGGACGCCCTACGGCGCGAGCCATGTCGCGGGGATGGACGGACAGCGTCCGGTCGACGACACCGAACGCCGTCTCGCAGTCGCGCTCGGCAGGCGTCTCGCGGTGACGGCGCTCCGGCTCGCGCCGCGCGCGGCATGATCGAACACGTCGACTGCGTGGTGATCGGCGCCGGTGTCGTCGGGCTCGCCGTCGCGCGCGCGCTGGCGATGGCGGGTCGCGACGTGACCATCGTCGAGGCCGCGCAGGCGATCGGCACCGGCATCAGCTCGCGCAACAGCGAGGTGATCCACGCCGGCATCCACTACGCACCGGGTTCGCTGAAGGCGCGGCTGTGCGTCCGCGGCAAGGCGCTGATGTATGCGTACTGCGCTGAGCGCCACGTGCCGCATCGACGCGTCGGCAAGCTGGTCGTCGCGACCGACGCGTCGCAACGCGCGGCGCTCGATCACGTGCGCGACAACGCCGCCGCATCGGGGGTCGACGACTGCGACGAGATCGACGCGGCGCGGATCGCGGCGCTCGAACCGGCGATCACCTGCACCGCCGCGCTGTGGTGCCCGAGCACCGGTATCGTCGACAGCCACGCGTTGATGATGGCGCTGCTGTCGGACGCCGAGGCTCACGGCGCGGCGCTCGCGCTGTCGAGCCGGGTCGAAGGCGGCATCGCCGATTCCGGCGGCGTCGTGCTGCGCGTGGCCAGCGCCGGCAGCGACGTGTTCGCGTTGCATGCTTCGCTGGTGGTGAACTGCGCGGGCCTCGATGCGCCGGCGCTCGCGACCGCGATCGACGGCATGCCGGTCGCGGCCATCCCGACCCTGCATCTCGCGAAGGGCAACTACTTCTCGCTGAGCGGTCGCGCGCCTTTCACGCATCTGATCTATCCGCTGCCGACGCCGGCGGGCCTCGGCGTGCACGTTACGCCGGACCTCGGCGGCCAGGCGAAGTTCGGACCGGACGTCGAATGGCTGCCGCCGGGCGCACCGATCGACTACGCGGTCGATCCGCGTCGCGTGGACGCTTTCATTGCGGTCATCCGCCAGTGGTGGCCCGGCCTGCCCGACGATGCGCTGTCGCCGGCCTACTCGGGGGTACGGCCGAAGCTTTCGGGGCCCGGCGAGCCGGCCGCCGACTTCATGATCAGCAGTCCCGGCGACCACGGCGTGCCCGGGTTGATCAATCTGTTCGGGATCGACTCGCCGGGACTGACGTCGTCGCTGGCGATCGGCGAACACATCGTCGCGCTGACCCGCGACGAACGCCATCGACCGTCGGTCTCATCGGATCCGACGATGCGCGTGACGGGCGCGGCAGGCATCCTGACGCCGTGAGCCCGTCCCTGCTTCGACGGATCGCGCTGGCGAGCCTGATCGCGCTGATGCTCGTATCCGCGGCCTTCGTCGTAGCCTCGTTCGGCAGCGCTTCTCACGGGTTCGGGCTTGCCGGCGCGAAGCTTCTCGTTCTCGGCTTTCTTTTCAGGCGGGTCGCTCGCGGCGACACGTACACGATGCAATGGTCGTCGATGCTGATCCTGCTGTTCATGGCCGAAGGCGCCGTTCGTGCGACGAGCGATGCGCAGCCGTCGGCCGCCCTCGGCGCGCTGGAGGCGGTGTTCGCGACGCTGTATTTCCTCGCTGCGCTCGGCTACCTGCGGCCGCACAAGCAGGCCGCGAAGCTGCAATCGAAGAAGCCGACGTGACCGACGCGGATCGGCGATCGATCGAGGCGCTGACCGCCATTGTCGGCACAGCCCAGGTGCTGGTCGACGCTGCCGACCAGGCCGGCTTTCTGGTCGACTGGCGCAAACGCTACGCGGGACGCGCGCTCGCGGTCGTGCGACCGGCCGACACCGACCAAGCGGCGCGCGTCGTCCGCTTCTGCGCGGCACAAAAGATCGCCATCGTTCCGCAGGGCGGCAATACCGGGCTCGTCGGCGGTGCGACGCCCGACGCTTCGGGCGCGCAGATCGTGCTGTCCACCGCGCGGCTCACCGCGATCCGATCGATCGACGCGGTCAACGACACGATCACCGTCGGCGCCGGCTGCACGCTGGCCGCCGTGCAGGCCGCGGCGCTCCAGGCCGGCAGGCTGTTTCCGCTCAGTCTCGCATCCGAAGGCAGTTGCACGATCGGCGGCAACCTGTCGACCAACGCCGGCGGCACCGGCGTCCTGCGCTACGGCAACGCACGCGACCTGTGTCTCGGCGTCGAGGCCGTACTGCCCGACGGCTCGCTGGTCAGCCATCTCGCCGGGCTGCGCAAGGACAACACCGGCTACCACTGGAGCGACCTGCTGATCGGCGCCGAAGGCACGCTCGGCCTCATCACGGCAGGCACGATGAAGCTGTTTCCGCTGCCGCGTGCGCGCTGGACGGCATGGGCGGCGATAGCTTCGCCGGACGCTGCTTTGCGGCTGCTCGGTCGCGCGCATGATCGCTGCGGTCCGACACTGACCGCGTTCGAGCTGGTGTCCGACTTCGCGCTGCATCTCGTCGAGAAGCACTTCCCCGCTTCGCGTTCGCCGTTCGCGGAGCGCCATCCGCAGGGCGTTCTGATCGAAGTGTCCGACCACGAGAGCGAGGCGCACGCGCGGTCGACACTCGAAGGCCTGCTCGAAGAGGCGATCGAGGCCGGCATCGTCATCGATGCGGTAGTCGCCGAAGACCTCGCGCGCTCGGCCGCGCTGTGGGCGCTGCGCGAGAACATCTCCGAAGCGCAGGCGGCCGAAGGCAAGAACATCAAGCACGATATCGCGGTACCTATCTCGCGGATCGCGGCGTTCGTCGCTACTACGGACGCTGCGCTTGCCGGCGCCTTTCCCGGCATCCGCATGGTCACGTTCGGGCATCTCGGTGACGGCAACCTGCACTACAACGTCTCGCCGCCGATCGGCATGGACGAGGCCGCGTTCCTCGCGTGGCAGCCGCAGATCAACCGGCTCGTCCACGACGCGGTGATCGCAGAGGGCGGGTCGATCAGCGCCGAGCATGGCATCGGCCAGTTGAAGCGCGACGAGCTTGCCCGTACCAAGAGTGGCAGCGAGATGGCGATGATGCGGTCGATCAAGCGCGCGCTGGACCCGGACGGCATCATGAACCCGGCCAAGGTGCTGTGATGCCGCACGACTACCGATGCGGATCGCGATGGCTGCGAAGCGGCGCCGCGATCGTCACGCTCGCCGCATGCGGATACGCCGGGGCGGCGGCCTATCGTTGCGATGGTGCAGGCAAGGTCACGTACACGAACCTGCCGTGCGCGACGGGCCGGCAGACCGAGCTCCAGAACCTGCCACAGGCGCCGGCCCCCGAGGACCGGGCAGCCGCGGCGATCCGCAGGCGTGCGGACGACGCCGCACTGGCGGCCCTCGAACGAGACCGCGCGAACACGCGAAGGAGTGACGAACGCGCTGCTGCGATCGCACGAAGGACCGCTGGCCACGACACACGGGCCGCAACCTGCACGAAGCTGGCTCTGCGCGCGAAGCGTGCGGGCGAGGACGCCGAGACGGCCGGCCCGAGGGACCAGGCGCGTAAACGAATCCTGGCAAGAAGGACAGACGAGGATTACGCCGCGACCTGCAAGAGGCACTGACGGCTTCATGCAGATAACGCGGCCAGCGCGCCGCACGACTAGGCTCGCAGAAGCGTGCCGTGATCCGAGGCATGTGTCGCCGACGCCGGATGCTCCACCGCGTCCAGCGCCCGCCACAGCAATCCCACGTCGGCATTTTGGAGAAGCGTCGAATCGCTGAGCATCCGCCGCCACGTGCGAGCGGCGGGCTGGCCGTGATAGAGCCCGAGCATGTGCCGCACGATCGATCGCAACGGCACACCGTCGACCCGCCTGGCCTCGACGTACTTCGCCATCGCCGCGACCACGTCCGCGCGGCTCTTCGCCCGACCGGGCGATGGGTCGAGCATCGCGAGCAGCCACGGCTCGTGATACGCCGCACGACCGATCATCACGCCGTCGAAGCGATCGAGCGCTTCGCCGATCGCCGTCGGTGTCGCGAGTCCACCGTTGACGATGAAGGTCGCGGAAGGGAAGTCGTGCTTGAGCGCAGCCACCACGTCATAGCGAAGCGGCGGCACCTCGCGGTTCTCCTTCGGCGACAGGCCCTTCAGCCAGGCGTTGCGTGCATGCACGATGAACACCTCGCATCCGGCGTCTGAGACCACGCCGACGAAGTCGCGTACGAAGCCGTAGTCCTCCCCACGGTCGAGGCCGATCCGATGCTTGACCGTGACCGGCACGTCGACGGAGTCGATCATCGCCTTCACGCCATCGGCGACCAGCGCCGGCTCGGCCATCAGGCAAGCGCCGAACGCGCCGTTCTGCACGCGTTCCGACGGACAGCCGCAGTTCAGGTTGATCTCGTCGTACCCCCACTGTGCGCCGAGTCGCGCGCAATGCGCGAGCGCGGCGGGGTCGCTGCCGCCGAGTTGCAGCGCGACCGGATGCTCCGCGCGGTCGAACTCGAGATGCCGCGGTACGTCGCCGTGGAGCAACGCGCCGGTGGTGACCATCTCGGTATACAGCCGCACGTCGAGCGACAGCTGCCGATGGAAGTAGCGGCAGTGTCGGTCGGTCCAATCCATCATCGGGGCGACACATATTCGAGGTGACAAATTAATCAATGACTTGCACCCTTCTTCCTGTGTCCCGTTGCATCTCCGTAGCCACAGTTTGAACCACCATGTCATTCGACCGCCGACACTTTCTCAGACTCAGCGGACTCGCGGCGCTTATCGGCAGTCTGGCTACGTGTCGCACGCGGACGAGCGCATGACGCGAAGTATTGCTGGCGGGGCCGGTGGGGTCTCGTTTCTATCACACGCACCTGCGCCCAGGCAGCGATCTTTCGCGTGGCCATTACAACGGGCTGGTCAGCCCCGTAGACAGCTCGAGCCTGTTCTACTGTCACCTGCAGTTGCACAGGGACTACGGGTTCATGACGCTGTTCGATTCGCGTGAGGAAATCACACATGGTGACGAAACGAGATGCCGTTTCCGAGCAGGGTCGAGCCGGCAGCGTGATCGAGGTAGGCAGCGCATTTCTGAAGCTCGGCTTGTCCTCGTTCGGCGGGCCGATCGCCCATCTGGGCTACTTCCGCCGCGAATTCGTCGAACGGCGCCGCTGGCTCGACGAGGAACACTTCGGACAGCTGCTCGCGCTGTGCCAGTTTTTGCCGGGCCCTGCCAGCAGCCAGCTCGGCTTCTCGCTCGGCCTGCTGCGCGCCGGGTGGGCCGGCGCGATTGCCGCCTTCATCGGCTTCACCTTGCCGTCGGCGCTGCTGCTGTTTGTGTTTGCCACGATGAGTGGTCATCTCGCAGGACCGTGGGGACAGAGCGCGGTCCATGGTCTCAAACTGGTGGCCGTTGCGGTGGTGGCACAAGGTGTCCTGGGCATGGCGCGTACGCTCGCACCGGATGCGCCACGCGCGCTGCTCGCCGCGGCCTCGGCAGCCGTGATCGCGATCAGCAGCAGCGTGTGGGTGCCCTTGATGGTCGTCGCGGGAGGCGCCGCGCTGGGGCCATGGTTGTGTCCGCAAGTGACGGCACGACATGGCGAGACCTTCGCCTTGCGCTACGGCCGACGCACTGGCAGCGTGCTGCTGGTCACGTTCGCCGCCCTACTGCTGGCGACGCTGTTTCTCGCACCGGGCATGCCGCGACTGGCGCAGGTGGCCGGGGCGTTCTATCGAGCCGGCGCGCTGGTGTTTGGCGGCGGCCATGTCGTGCTGCCGCTGCTGCAACACGCGGTGGTCGATCCCGGCTGGCTCGATGACAATACGTTTCTGGCCGGCTATGGCGCGGCCCAGGCGGTGCCGGGCCCGATGTTCAGCCTGGCGGCATTCCTCGGCCAGCGCCTGCACGGCGCACTCGGTGCCACGGTGAGCGTGCTGGCGATCTTCTTACCGGGTTTGCTGCTGGTGGCCGGCGCATTACCGTTCTGGCGAGCGCTGGGCGCCCGGGATGGGGCGGTTCGCGTGCTGGCCGGTGTCAATGCCGCCGTGGTCGGTTTGCTGGCGGCCGCGCTCTACGATCCTGTGTGGATCAGCGCCGTGCGCGATGGCAGCGATTTTGCGTTGGCCGTGGTGGCCTTCGCCCTGCTGGTTGCAGCACGCTGGCCAGCGCTGGCCGTCGTGGCTTGGTGCGTACTTGCCTCGCTGGTGCGCGACGCGTTGAGGTAACGATCTGGACCATTACGAGGCCCCGCAAGCAGATTTCGGGTTACCAGCGCATGTCGTTCATTCTCGCCTGCATGGCGTCGACTGTGCCCATGCCGGGAAGATTTGTGGTGGGCATGCTATCCGAAGCCCGGACGGAACTACGGACGGCCACTACAAGTACCTAAGGATGCTCATATACCAGGTGTCGCGCAGGATCCGGTTGGTCGACTGACCGGGCCAAAGGGCCGCGAAGGTCGACAATACGAATGCCGGGCGAGCGGAGGTTCGTCGATTACGCAGTGATAGGGTGCAACATGCCGACTTCTCGATACATGCAGAAAACGCGATGACAAGTTCACTCAGCGACGGTGCCGCGACGTGGAACGAACGCTTTGCCGGCGAAGACTACGTCTTCGGTCGCGAACCGAATAAATATTTGCGGGCGCACGCGTCCGTGCTCGCACCCCATGGTCGCGCGTTGTGCGTGGCCGATGGCGAGGGGCGCAACAGCGTCTGGCTGGCACGCCAGGGCCTGCAGGTCGAGGCGTTCGACATCGCCGAGGTCGGCGTCGCCAAAGCCCGCAAGCTGGCGGCTGATGCCGGTGTCTCGATCGCTTTCCACGTTGCCGGCTGCGAAGAGTGGCCGTGGGCAGCGGACGCCTACGATGCGGTCGTCGCGGTGTTTGTTCAGTTCGCCGATCCCGCGATGCGTGGACGGCTTTTCACGAACATGATCCGGGCCTTGAAACCGGGCGGTGTGTTGATCCTGCAGGGTTACACCCCGAAGCAACTCGACTACAAGACGGGGGGGCCAGGAGTCCTTTCGCATCTGTACACCGCCGATCTGCTTCGTGAAACCTTCGCTTCGCTGCAGACGATCGAACTTGTGGAGTACGAGGCCGAACTGAGCGAAGGGGTGCGCCATGCGGGGCGATCCGCCCTGATCGGGTTCGTTGCACGCAAGCCCTGACCGGCGGTCGCCGTACTTTTCGTGACTCCACTCGGCGCTGGCGGTGCACCCGGTAAACGCGTCGGGGCGCCATGCCGATCGGACCTCGACGGGCGGACCCCATCGAAGGCACCACCCTGACACGGTCCATCGTATCGACCTCCTGTTCGGTGACCTGACCCGTGTCCGTCGCATCAACAGCGCGCTTCGTCGACTCATGAACCAGTCGATCGTGGAGTCCACTTCAAAAAACTCGGGAAAACCTGACTTACGAGCTCATCGCAACGATGGTGAAGTTGACCCCGCCTTCGATCGAAGGTCCAGGATCCGGCCACCGGAGTCCCCCCACTATGAATCCAGCGCCCGATCCGGCGCAAGTCGCAAACCTCGTCACCGCCCTCGCCTTCTTTCTCGGCATGGCGTTCGGATCGGTTGCTCAGGCGACCCGTTTCTGCACGATGGGCGCGATCACCGATGTCATGACCTACGGCAACACGGACCGGCTGCGCGCGCTGCTCATGGCGATCGCGACGGCCATCGTCGTGACGCAGTTCCTGATCGCATTCGAGGTTCTGGATCTATCCAGCTCTATTTACACCGTGCCACGTCTGCTCTGGGCTTCGTGCCTTTTCGGAGGGCTGGTCTTCGGAGGGGGTATGGTCCTGGCCTCCGGATGCACGAGCAAAGCACTGATCCGTGCAGGCAGCGGTAACCTCAAGGCGGTCGCCGTTCTGCTGATCGCCGGGTTCGTTGGCCAGATGACGCTACGCGGACTACTGGCTGGTCCGAGGGTGAACCTCCTCGATGCGCTGAGCATGCCGCTGTCGGTTCATCAGGACCTGCCGTCGTGGATAGGCTCGTTCATCGCGATCTCGCCTCGGACCATCCGCATGATCCTCGGCGCATCCATCCCAGCCGCGCTTCTGCTTTGGATCGCCCGTGATCGCAGCTTCGTTCGCTCGCGCGACTTTCTCGGTGCGATTGTCATTGGCCTTGTCGTCTGCGGTGGCTGGTACGTCACCGCGCGGATCGGCTTCATCGCCGAACATCCAGACAACCTCGAACCGGCCTGGGTCGCAACCAACTCCCACCGACCGGAGTCTCTCAGCTTCATCGCCCCGCTGGCCTTCGGCATGGAATTGCTTTCGCTCTGGAGCGACGCCAACACGCGACTCACCTTCGGAGTAGCCGCTGCCATCGGCGTCCTCGTCGGGGCATTCCTCTCGGCATGGCGCCGTCACGACTTGCGGTGGGAAACCTTCCCGAGCGTCGAGGACACGGCGAATCACTTCGTTGGCGCCGCCATGATGGGCTTTGGCGGCGTCACCGCGCTCGGGTGCACGATCGGCGAAGGGATCAGCGGGCTATCGACGCTGGCCGCCAATTCCATGCTGGCGGTCGCCGGGATCGTGGCGGGCGCCGTCCTTGCCGTTCGCTATCAGATGTGGCGGCTGGACCGCGAAATCGAGTCTCCGTAACGACAGATTGACAGGCGACCCAGCTATTTCGAGACGGATGGCTCTGCATATGGCTTGAAACCATAGCGCTTGAAGATCGCCATCGATTCGTCCGACACGATGAATGCCAGCCAGTCTCGGGCGGCCTGCGGATGTGCTGCGCCCTTCACCGATGCGCCTGCGTAGATGGCGATCGTGTTCTGGCCGGCCGGGATATCGACTGCAGCGATCGGATGGCCAGCCTGCTCCTGAAAAAGCACCTCGGAGCGCCAGGTCACCCCTGCGTCAACTTTCCCCTGCAAGATGTAGAGCGGGGTCTGACGATGATGAATTTGCGTCAACAAGGTCGAACCGTCCTTCGATTTCGCGTCGTACACCGCCGTCTTCAACGCATCGCCACCCGCCTTGACGAGCGACTGTTGAATCTGTCGAGCGACCCCCTCGAACTGGATGTTCGGCATCGCCAGCCGAAGGTCGGGACGCGCCAGGTCAGCAAGACCGCCGATGTGCTTCGGGTTGCCCTTCGCCACCATGATCGCCAGATCGTTCGTCACATACGGCACGACGGGTTCGACGAGGGTGCCGCTAGCGACCATCTCCTTGAGCTTGTTCATGCCCGCGAAGAAAACGTCGGGCTTGACCGTCCACGTCATGTTGCCCACCGTGATGGTGCCGCCCGCAGCCAGTTGCTTCGACAGGATCCCCGGAGGCAACGTCTCGAAGTAGATCTTTCCCCGGTACTGCGGGAACCGGCTCTCGAAAGCTTCGACGAGCGGAGCCATGGTGAAGAACGAGTTGCCGCCGAGGTAGATCACCAACCTCGGATCGACGAGGTCGCCATGGAAGTCCGCGAGGTTGTCGGCTTCCGGCACCGTGAACTCCATGCCTTTTTCTGCAGCGGGATTGTTCGCGCCACCTTGCCAGGGCGGATAGACGGACTCCCCAACGCCTGCAGCATCGGCCAGCCCGACGGAAAGGAAAGACATCAGGACCGCGTTTGCCAAAGAAAAGCGGATGCGCGCGGCAGTGGCTCTCATGAATGGCAGCCTCGACGGTCTTGCCGCGGCTCTACTTGAGCACCGGATTCGCATCGACGCCCTCTTCGCGGGTCAGCCGCGGATACCAGCCAGCGAACATACTCGTGGTGATCCATCAAATTCAGTCGTCGCATCCGGGGAACGCATCATCGAAGCGGAGCGCAATTTCCTGCGTGACGCCCGGGATCAGTTCTTCACGTACGACCAGCCATGGCTCTGGAGCTTGATGACATCGCCGATGCCGGACAGGACGTAGTCGGCTTGCGGCAGCATGTCGTCCTTGGTCAGCTTCTGCGTCGCCATCGTGTTCTCGCAGACATGGAACTTGATTCCCGCCTTTTTGGCTTCGTCGATCTTCTCGGCGATCGGTGACTCCAGACGCATCATGTTGATGCCGCCACCGTTCATCACGACGACGATGTCGATGTTCTTCGAGCCCATTTCACTCTGCGAATACTTCGCATTGTTTAGAACCTGAGCCCACTTTCGGGGGTCATCCTCGGTCACATGGAAGATAGCCTTGTACTTTGCACTGCTTTCGGCAGCGGCGAGGCTGGTTTGCGCGGAGGCAGATACACCGGCCAGAAGCAGCAAAGCGGCAAACGCGACGCGCGCGCTGATTCGGTTGAGGTTCATGCTCATGGTGTCACCTGCATGGTGGATATCGATGATCCGGGGGCTCGGCGAGCTCATCAAGTCAGAAGCGAATTTCACCTTATCAGTTCGTAGGGGCTTCCGGAGCGCTGTTCAAATATTCGCCCTGCATCAAGAGGTAAGTGCCATACGCGTTCAAGCGATTCGCCTGAGCAAAGGCGGGATAGGCAGCGAAGCGCGACCAGTCGACCTTGGCATAAGCCTCGTCGAAGTCGGTCAAGTCCCGGGCCGCCGAGCCCATCTTTTCGCGTAGATAGAGGAGGTAGTCCCGCGTCAACGAGACATCCTTGTCGGGATCGGTCGACAGATCGCCGTGACCAGGCAGAACGATCCTGGCATGAAGCGGCGCCATTTTGCCGAGCGCGGCGAGCCAGGCCCGACTGTCTGCATTGCCTACGTAAGGGATGCGTCCGGTGAAGAACAGGTCGCCTGCAAAGAGCACCTTGTCCTCATCCACGAAAAGCATCAGGTCTTCAGGCGAATGGGCACCACCGACATCGATGATCCGGAAGTGCAACCCACCCATCGAAAAGTCGATGGGTCTGCCTCCGGGGAAACTCAACCATCGGTCTGCCGGAACGAGTCGCGTGTTCGCATCCACGTCCGGAGCGAGGTCGTGGCGGCGCTCCTGAAGGCGCTGCTGCGCGAGGTCCGACTCCAGATACGCACGCCCCTTCTCTCCGGCCCAGATGTCGACTCCGATGGCCTTGAAGCTCTGCGCGCCGTAGAAGTGGTCCGCGTGATAGTGGGACAGGATCAATCGGCGGATCGGCTGCGTCGTCACACGATGGATGGCACGGATCATCGCGTCGCCAAGGACCGGTGACCCGAGCGCATCGAAGACCACGACCCCGTCGCCGGTGACCACGAATCCCGCATTGGCGATGTAACCCCGATTCGCCGCGCTCGCCACCCCGGATTCGCCGCGGAAGAAGTACACGTGGGCGGAGACCTTCTGCGGCGTCAGCTCGATCGGAGGAACGGCAGCGCGCGCCGTGATGCTCAGCAGAAGGCCGAGCAAGACAGAACCGAAGGCGACGAAAAGAACCGGGTATCGCTGGCGTGCCATGGCGATCGACACGGTCACGACCCCCGACCGAGCTTCGACAGGCTCTTCTCGATCGCTTCGTCGAGATAGGCTCCGTAAAAGTCAGGAAGGCGTGCCCCGACGATCGCAGGGACGACCTGTACGCCATCAGGACCGAAAAACGCGACGGTCGGAGAGAAGCGCACGGCGGCGTTTTTTGCAAACTCGGATTCGATCGTCCTGCTCTTGTCGAACGCGACGAGAGGATGCGAACCGACGATCGAGACTTCGCGAACGACGAGACGGTCCATCAGTTTCGAGTCACGCGATAGCGGCACCAGTTGTTCGCGGCGAATTGCGTCGCAGTACGAGCAATCCGGCAACGAGAACAGCACCACGACAAGTCGGGGCAACGACTTCGAGCCGACCGAATCCGAATGGAAATCACTCGCCGTCGTAAGCTCCACCTTCAGGGGCGCCGCCGGCACGTCCACGGCCACCATGGTGATGGTCGCTGCCAGGCCCATCAGAAGCCAGTCTCGTCGCTTCATCAGGCCATGCCGGGATTACCGTCGACACCGATCAGTCGAGGCAGGTTGAGCTTGCGTGGCGCCACTACCTTCGTCGCCTTGAGGTACGTGGACATCACGTCCCAGATCGGAACGCCACCGGCGATCTTCGCCTCTTCGGAGACCGGCGCCCAACCGGCTACCTTGTACTTCTTCGTCGGGTCCAGAAGGGTACCGGCGAGTCGCATGTCCGAGATCCGCTGACCGGTGGCCGCACCGGGCGTGCATGTGTACGTCATGCCGCCGACGCGCACCATGTCACCACCCTGCTGATAGTAGGGATCCGGATTGAACAGGTTGTCGCAGACATCTTCGAGAATCGTCTTGATGGTTTCGCCGGTGAGTTCGTTCAGCGTCGTCATCGGATACGTGATGGCGGTCTGGTCCATCAGACGTTCCATCGTGATCGGTTCCCCTGGCAGCAACGACGTGCCCCATCGGAAGCCCGGAGAGAAGGCAATCTCGGCACCCTTCACCTCCATGAGACCGTCGAGGATGAGCTGGTCGAAGGAGCCGTTGAAATTGCCACGCCGATACAACAACCCTTGATTGACGGCGAGGACCTCGTTCAGCTTGTCGGTAAACGGTGCCCTGGACTTCGTCACGTGAGCAGCCATTTCGGCATCGGCCGGGATCAGATTCGAGAAGACGGGCATCAGCTTGTAGTGGAAGCCGACGACCTTCCCTGCCCTGGTTTCGAGATCCAGTACCGCGAGGAACTTCGAATTGCTACCCGCATTGGTGACCAAAGTCTGGCCCGTGCGATTGGCCACGATCACGGGGGCCGGTACGCCATCATGCGTGTGGCCGCCCATGATGGCGTCCACGCCCGTCACACGTGATGCCATCTTCAGGTCGACATCCATGCCGTTGTGCGAGAGCACGACGACGACCTGGGCACCCTTGCCTCGGACTTCGTCGACGGTCTTCTGCATCGCCTCTTCCTGGATACCGAATGTCCATTCCGAGACGAAGTAGCGCGGATTCGCGATGGGGGTGTATGGAAATGCCTGCCCGATGATCGCGACGGAGATGCCGTTCTGTTCGCGGATCACATAGCCCGGGAAGACGGGGTCGCCGAAGTCCGCAGTCTTGATGTTCTGCGCGACGAAGTCGATGCGACCCTTGAAGTCCTTGTCGACGATCTCCTTCACGCGTTCTGCTCCGAGCGTGAACTCCCAGTGTCCCGTCATCACATCGACGCCGAGCAGCTTCGACGCGTCGACCATGTCCTGGCCATTGGTCCACAGCGAAGTCGCCGATCCCTGCCAGGTGTCGCCGCCGTCGAGAAGCCATGCGCCCGGGCGTTCCGCGCGAACCTTCTTTACCAGGGTGGCGAGATGCGCGAAGCCCCCGACCTTGCCATATTTCTTCGAAGCCTCGACGAAGTCCAGATAGGTGAACGCATACGCGTCGCGTGAGCCTGGAGCGATCCCGAAACTCTTGAGCAGCGCTTCGCCGACCAGGTGCGGTGGCTTTCCGGCCTGCCCGCCGATGCCGAGGTTGACGTTCGGTTCACGAAAGTAGATCGGCGTCAACTGCGCGTGGCAGTCCGTCATGTGCATCAGGCTCACGCGACCCACGGCAGGGACGGCATCGAGCCGATAGACCTTCGCCATCTCGTCGCTTGCCGGAGCCGCGTGCGCGTCGAGCACGAACCCCCCGGCCGCGGCAATCGACAGCGTCTGCAGGAACTCGCGACGACTCATCGACATGGAAAATCCTTCGATGCGGCGGCGATGCTTGCCGGACGGAGGTTCATTGGTTCACTGGCGACGCAGGATCGAGCAGCAACGCCACGACGTCCTTCATCTGCTGCTCGGTGAGCACCCTGTTGTGACCGAAGCGGGGCATCAGCGAACACGCGTTGTATGCCGCCGCGTCATAGATCTTGCCCCACGTGTACTGCACGACAGGTTCGCTCGTTCCTCGCAGCTTTCCGTAGTGGAGGAGGCTCGGGCCGATGTTGCCGTACGAGATTTCCTTGGGCGAGATCTGGTGACATGCGTAGCAATTGCCGCCATTCGCAGCTCCCACCTTGTCGCTGAACTGCATCCCGGCGCCGGCCTGCGCGACCAGTTCGCCACGCTGCCAGTCTCCCAGATACTTGCCATCGGATGGCGGCTCGATGGACTTCATCTCGGTCGCTTCGATCTGCCTGGCGACTGCATCGGGTACCTTGCCCTCGTAGTGGGAGCAAGTCTTCATTGCGTCATCGGGATTCAGCACGGCCTCGACCGACACCGGTCCTTGAGACGTGAACGAGGATTTCATCAACGCGAGTGCATCGGCATCAGGATTGCCGGACCCGGCAGTCATCTGCGCACAGCCCGCGATCAAAGCGGCGCACGTCGCCGCGAATGCGCCGATCACAATCAGTTTTTGCTTTCGCATCGTCGTTTCCCAATCGAGATCTATCGCTTCAACGCCGGCGCGTCGAAGGTCCCGCCGTCGGCATTCTTCGCCAGGAACAGCGTGAGCGCAGTGATCATGTCGGAGTCGTAGCCAGGCACCGGAAAACGCTGCTGTCTGAAGCAGTCGTAGAGCCGGTGCTGCATCGTCCTCACTTCACCTTGCGAGACGCGGTAGGCCGGCCAGGTCGCGTAAGCCTTCTGCGCCTCTTCCTTTACCAGCAGATTCGGCAGCTCCTGAAGGCGAATACGTTGCTTGTCTCCGGAGTGACAGCTGGCGCACGAGAAGTCGTAGGCACCGCCGCGAAAGAAGAAGATCGACTTTCCTGCCGCGTACATCCGCGCTTCTTCCGGGTGCGCTGCTTTCACTGCGATCTTCATCCCGCGAGATTCACCGGCGATGTAAGCGGCCAGGGCCTCCATCTGCGACCGCTTCTCGCCCTGGCCGAAGTGATTCGCCGTTGCTTGCTCGTTCGTGAAGCCCTGAATCTTCACCATGCAGTACGCAAGCCGCTGCTCGAGATCCATGACCTTTCGCGTATCGGCGAAATAACGCGGCAGCTCGACATAGGCACCTTTCACGATACCCGGTCCTTTGCCCAGGTCGCATGCAGTCAGGGCCACCTGGTTCGGACCGCGCGGCTCCTTCCACAGACCCTCGCCGCGTGCCTCCCAAAGTTCAGCCGGATTGCCGTCGGCGAGCAGTTGCCGGTACTTGGCGATCTCGTCCACCGCACTGTTGTCCTGCGCGTGCGCGATCAATGAAAAACAGAGGCTCGACAGCAACAAAGAGCTCGAAACCATCCTTCTCAAGGATAGAAGTTCTGACATGGCCTGCTCCTCACGGATGAACATAGACATACCCCTCCCGCGCTTGCAGTCGAGCAACTTCGGCCACGCCCGAGGGCACGATCCTGACGTCGGACAGCACCCGCGATGGATCGATGCCGCTGGCCGTGAGCGAGTTCCTGCACAGCCGGAACTGAACGCCCTTCGACACCAGATCCTCGATAGTCGCGTCGAAGGGATTGCCGTTCTTGTCCTTGGCACCATCGAGCATGAAGTCGATGCCGGGCCCGTTGCCGACCACGACGATGTTCACCGTCGGGTCTGCGATCAGATGATTGCGGATGTTGCCCATCGCGTGCGCTGCCTGATCGATCCCTTCGGTCAGGTGGTAGACCACCTTGATGGGCTTCTGCTTATCTGCGGCGTGTGCGTTCATTCCCAGCAAGATGCCGAGCGGCAAGATCAGCCCGAACAACGCTTTCCTGATGTATCCCACTGCAGTTTCCTCCAGGCATCGTTAGGCGGGCGGTCCCGCATCAGCAGCCGGTTCCGTCGCTCTCGAATCAGCTGATCGTGGCTTCGTCGGTGCGCGTCTCGCCCCGGCTATCGACCCAGGTCACCTGGACTTTGTCACCAGGTTTCGCCCCACCGAACTGGAACTGGAGAAACGGATTCTTCGAGACGGCCGGCCCCCACTGCGCTGTCAGAACCGTCCGTCCATTGGTCGTCGCGGTCACCGTCTGGATGAACCACGCCGGAATGATCGCTCCAGCAGCATCCTTGCGTTGTCCTGTCTCCATCTCATGGCCCATCAGTACCTTGACGACCGTCTTGTCACCGGCCATCGTTGCTCGAATCCGCATCGGATCTGGCATGTCAGTCTCCTGTCTGTTTTTGAGGAAGTCGGTCTCGCTCAACCACCGCAGCCGCCGAGCGTGACCTTCACTTCCTTCTTGGTGAAGTACAGCTTGCCGTCCGCCTTCACGAGCGCATACACATCGGTCGACTGACCGAGCTTCACCCGCGTCGTCACACTGGCGTCGGTGCCTTCAGGAATCCCGAATGCAGCCGCAACCGTGTTGGGATTCTTCTCGACCAGGATGACGATCTGTTCGACCTTGGGGATCGTGGTCGAGACGCTGATCGGAACGACGGCGCCGTTCTCGGCGATGTCCGGTCCGGTCAGGGTGATGTCCTTGCTCTCCACCGGTGTTCCGGTTCCCAACAGTTTCTCGGTGTCCGCCACTGTCTTCGTATCGAACAACGCTTTGTTCCATTCAGTCGCGGCTAAAGCGTTACCCGGCTTGAATAGTCCGGCGGCCAATGCAAGGCCAAGGACGGTCAATCCGCTGCTTCGTTGAATGAATGCTCGACGTTGATTCATGATGGTGATCTCCATTTCAATTGGCGGGTGCGCCAGCGAGCACCCAGGCGGCCAGAATCTTTGCTTCGAACGGCGAGTGATACGCCGGACCGACGACCCTCTTGTCGACGGCATGCCATCCGAGACACGCCCCCTCGGCTGGAAGCGTCTTGATCGTTGCAGCGTCGGGATCAGTCAGGACTTTCACGCCAGCGCTGGACATCGTCTGGTCTCCGTCGTTTGAGTCATTGGGCAAGGACCCATTCAGCAAGGGCCTTGACGTCGGCATCACTAAGTTGGGCCTGCGGCGGCATCCGAACGGCCCCCCAGGCACCCGCGCCGCCCGCCTTGATCTTTCCGCTCAGGTAGTTTTCCCGATCGCTGCGACCTCGGTATTTCTCGGCGACCGACTTGAAGCTGGGTCCTACGATTTTGTTGGCAACGCCATGGCAGGCCATGCAGCCGTTGGCAGTCGCAAGCGACGAAGCATCGGGTTTGACGGCACCAGCCGCCTGCGTCGACGCGGCGCGGTCAGCCCCGGGAGGCGTGTCGGCAGCTGCCAAATTCACCGCGCGCGTCTCGCCGAACGGACGGGTCTGATCGGCCGGATTTCCATTGGCCCCCTTCGCCGCATCGGGCAGTGACGAAGTCACCTTGTCGCCGGTGGGACAGTTCTTCATGCAGGCCACGCTCTTCACGTCTGCCTTGCCATTGACGTCCCACAGACCGTGATCCCGCGTCATGCCGTTTCGATTCGGCAACCTCGCCTGGGCCTCGGCGATATTCTTGTCCGACAGCGTGGCGTTGTCCGGAAGCACGTCGGCCATGTTGAGCAGATACGCGACGACGGCATAGACGTCGTCGTTGCTCAGTGACTTCGGTGCGTTCCAAGGCATCGCGCGGCGGATGTAGTCCCACAGCGTCGAGACCGAACTGAGCTTCATCATCGTGGTCCGCTGCGGGGCGCTGTTGTTCGTCAGCGCCAGCACATGGCCGGTCTCGATGTCGTCCTTCGTGGTTCCACCGATGATCGGCGTGAACACTTCGTTGCTCTCGCCGAAGGTGCCATGACAGGAAGCGCACTTCCCCTCCCAGACGTCCTGGCCATGCGCAACGGTCCCGGATCCCGGCGGCAAGCCCTTGAAGTCGGGTCGCACATCGATGTCCCACGCTTTGACCTCGGCAGGCGTCGCGGGACGTCCGATGCCGGAGAGTTGCGGGGTGCGAATGGTGGCGACAGGCTCGGCTGCCCAGAGACAACCCGAAGTACAGGCCGTCAGCACCGCACAAAACGCGAACTCAATACGCCTGGACATTGCTCACCTCGCCAGACTCCGCGACTCTCCACGACTGGATCGCATTGTTGTGATAGATCGAACGCGTCCCACGCACGGCGCGCAGCTCGTTGATCTTCGGCTGCACGTAGCCCGTCTCATCGATCGCACGCGACTGCAGAATCGCAGGACCACCCGTCCAGTTCCAGCCCACGTTGAAGCGTGTGAGCGCCTTCGTCAGCGTAGGCGTCTCGAGACGCGCGGTCGTCCAGTTGTGCCCCCCGTCGAACGACACATCCACCCGTTTGATTTTTCCGCGTCCCGACCACGCGATGCCGCTGACATTGTAGAAACCCTTGCCCAGAAGCATCTGACCGCCGGACGGTGCAGTGATGACCGATTTGCACTCCTGGATCGACGTGTACTGACGCAGCTGACCATTGGGCATCAGGTCGACATAATGAATCGTCTCGTCTTTCGTACCCCAAGGCTGGTCGCCCACCTTGATGCGTCGCAACCACTTGACCCACGACACACCCTGAACACCCGGAACGACAAGCCGCAGTGGGTATCCGTTCTCCGGCCGAAGCATCTCGCCGTTCATTCCATACGCCACGATCACATCGTCGAGCGCGCGATCCATCGAGATGGTGCGCGTCATACCCGAGCCGTCGGCACCTTCGGCGAGGACGAACTTGCCATTCTTCTTGTCGAAGCCGCAGTCGTCCAGAAGCACGGAAAGGGGGACGCCGGTGAACTCGCAGCACGACAGCATCCCGTGCGTGTACTGGACCGTCGGTACGGCCACGTTGCCCCATTCCATACTGGTGTTCGCACCGCATTCGATGAAATGAATGCGCGACACGGACGGCAACCGCATGATGTCGTCCATGGTGTAGACCTTGGGAGTCTTGACCATCCCGTTGATCATGAAACGGTGCTTGCGCGGATCGATGTCGACCCATCCTTGGTGATGCCGCTCGAAGTGCAGGCCGTTGGGCGTGATGATCCCGAACAGACCTTGAAGAGGCGCGAAGGCGACGGACGCCTGTGGGACGCGCGTCAGTCCCGGGCTCTCGCGTCGCTGCAGGTTCTTCTCGTACTGCGATGGCATCCCGTAGCCGCTTGCCGCCACGGGCTTGCCAAGTGTCTTGCTGTACTCGGGAAGTTCGAGGATTTCCGATTCGCCATCGCTGGCGGCCATGGCCGACATGGATGCGCTTGCTGCCAACGACGCTCCCGCGGCAGCGAAAGCCTTCCGCAAGAAGCCACGACGCCCCCGACCCACCGCAACGATCTCTGCCTGTGTGAGGAAATTCTCGGGTGCTCTCAACAGTCGACCGGACCGGTTCATGAAATGCCCCGACAAGTCTTCGCAGAGCGCGCGATCGACTCTGCGCGCGACTTCATGCCATCACCTCGCCCTGTCGCATAGCGACTTGCGTACACACGGTCCTGCAGAGGTCCACGATCAATTCGTTCTTCACGCTGTAATAGATCTGGGTGCCATCGCGTCGCCGGCCGACGACGCCGTGTCGGTACATCAACGCCAGGTTCTGGGAGACATTCGGCTGCGATGCCTGAGTCAGTGCAACGATCTCGCTGACAGTCCGCTCCCCTTCGCAGATGGCTCGCAGGATGCGCAGGCGTTGTGGATTGGCCAGAAGACCGAAAATCTCGGCGGCCGACTCGAACACTGGCTGCATCTCGTCGCGTTTTTCGATTGAATCGATAACCATATGCGCATAGACGAATATATGAATGGATTGGAACTTATCCCTTTTGCCCGATCGCGACAACAACTTTCGATGGTGCAGTGCACCGTTCGCAACGGCAGCTTCATGATCCACGCTCTGGTCGGCAATAAGGCCGGCATCTGTAGCGATCCTCTCTCGACTGCGACGAAGCGCTGCTGCGACGAGATCGAATTCCATGACTCCATCACGTAGCAACCGCAGTCGCCGCCGATGGCTTGCAGTCGTTGCCGTGGCGACGTCCGGGTTCTCAGCTGCATACGCTCGCCATGCCATTCATAAGGATGACTGACCCAGAAGACATCGCGCGTCGCTTCAGCGCGATCCGAAAACGCGCGACTCGTCCCCCGGCGCGATGCCCTGCAGGATCTGGACCTGCCCTCGCTCGTCGCGCCAAACGACTGCAGGAGTCGCCTCGAGGCCGAGCGACAGCATCAAATTTTTGTTCGCATCCAGAGTGTTCTGGATAGGAGTGGGAATCATGCCGAGCGGCTGAAGGACATCCGCGTCGAGCGGGCGAACCTTGCCGCTGGCGATCATCTGCGCCGTCGAAAAGCTCTGGCCTTTCTCGTAGTTGGCGAGCGCCTTCGCGGGACTCGGGGCGGCAAGCAACGTCGCAGCCTTCCCGTTGCTGGTGGGCGTCAGGATGCCGACCACCACGTGACGGATCTGAACCTTCCCCGCGTCGACCCAGGGCCTCGCATCGGTCCACAGCTTGTTGCAGTAGGGGCAGTTGGGATCCGTGAACATGTAGATCGTGCGCGGCGCTGACGCGCGTCCGTCCTCGATCCAGTGACTACCCTCCAGTGCCTTCCATTGCGTGGCCGTGACGGACGGTGTCGCTGCCGAAGTAAACGCGGGCGCGACCACGAGACAGGCCGCCGCCAGGAGTCGTGGCCATGACAGGCGAAGGGATGGAACCGACGCTGCGAAGCGGTGAAGTGACGCCATCATTGCTGACCTTTCAGGTTGATGCCATCGAAACGGTGGTTCGATGATGGCCCCGGCGCACATGGATCTCATTCAGTCCTTGCGATGCGGAACTCGGCCAGTCGTTTCGACAACTTGATCTCACAGCGTCCGTTCGATGCTGGCGTCACGAGGTCGGTCGACTCCGTTGCATGCCGCATATCCCAGCGCCACCGACCCAAAGAGGAGAAGCAACGGCACGAAGAAGACGATGGTCCCAGGGTGATCGATTGGCGCATGGGATCAGTGGTACCGCATCGAGCTTCGAGAATGCACGGCGTCGGGTTCCCTCACGGAACCTTCTTCAGCGGTGACATGCCGAGTCGTACTCCATTCACGGTCTCGCCATACATGTCGCCGGAGTCGTGGTACTTCGACTTCGTCTCCGCGATCGAATCGGTGAAGCGCGGGTCCTGCGGGCGTTCGTGACTGTCCATGAAAAGCGCGACGTCCCACGCCTCCTGATCGGTCAAGGTATTGCCCTGGCTCAGCGGCATGTTGCCCTTGATGAAACCAGCCGCATTCTTGACCGACGACATGCCTGCGCCCCAGTTGAAGGAGCGTGGCCCCCACAAAGGTGGAAAGACCACGTCTCCGTGCGCGACCTGCCCCTGTCCATCGCCGCCATGACAAAGCGAGCACTTCTCCTCGAAGACTTTCCCGCCTCGCGCGAAGTCCATCGGCACAGGTGGCTTCGCCGGCGTCGGATAGCCTCGACCTTCCAGTTCCTTACCGACGGGAGCGCCCTTCGCAAGGAAATAGGCGTAGGTCTCGAGTGCGACGAGCACCTTGTCGCCGAGTGGCGGCGCCTTGCCGTCCATGCTGTAGCGAAAGCAGCCCTGCATGCGTTCCGCAAGCGTGTTGACATGTCCGTTCTTCGCTCGGTAAGCGGGATATGCGACATAGGCGGCCCACAAGGGCGACGCATTGGCGAGACGCCCGGCGTCGAGGTGACAACTTGCGCAGCGCAGGTCGTTGCCCACGAATTGGCCGGCATGCCCCTTGGTGTCGTTGAAGATCGCCTGACCCAGGCGGACCTGTTCGCCGAACGGTGTGTTCGGAATCGCGCTGTCGCCCGGTGGCGTGAAGGCCAGCGTGACGATCGCCTGTTCGGCTGCTGGCTTCACGCTCGCCTCAGTCGACGTGGACGATGTCGCCGCGTCGGCCGAATCCGGAGTGGAAATCGTTCCCGTGAGCAGGACGAAACCGCTGATCGCCGCGAATGCGACGAAGGTCGCGATCCGTGATCGGATGGACGTCATGGCTTACTCCTTTTCATCGGCGGCACGGCGGACAGGCTCGCGTAATAACTCGCGACGCTCTGGATGTCCTTCGGACCGAGCTTCGCGGCTACGCCCTGCATCAGGTGCATGGCGTCATTCGTCCGCATGCCCGATCGCCAGGAATCGAGCTGATTGGTCAGGTATGGCGCGGATTGTCCGGCCAACTGGGGGAAGGATGCGCCGACACCGAAGCCTCGTGCACCGTGGCACTGCGCGCAGGCCGGCAGACCACGGCTCCAGTCGCCTTTCAGCGCAATCATCTTGCCTGCGGCAACCAGGCCAGGATCGGCCGGCGAGCTCGCCGGATCGTCGACCGCATCCAAGGTGGCGTAATAGCGGCCGAGCGCAACGATATCCGCGTCATCGAGCGTCTTCGCAACAGGTCCCATGACCGCATGGCTGCGCCCGCCGTCCCGAAAGCTCTTGAGTTGCTTCGACAGGTAGAGCGCGTTCATGCCGGCCAGCCGCGGAAAACCTGCGACCGGCTGGCCCTGACCGGCCGCGCCATGACAGACGATGCACGGCGTCGCGCCCGCGCCGTTGCCGCTCTTGGCGACCACCTCGCCGCGAGGAGGTGCCGCTACGGCGACCGTCATGAACGTTCCCAGGCCGAGCACGACGCTCAAAATCCTCGACGTCCTGCAGGGCCCAGCCTTCCTGCGTCGGTTGAAAGCATGTGTCGGATCGGCTGTCGTCACTTCAGACTCCTAACTTTTCGAAGGTGCGCAGATCGTTTTCACGATCGGCGTCGTCGGCCTTCAACCATGCTTCGTAGCCACCGGCAATCGACACCACGCCACAGGTGACCGCCCAGGTCCTGAGCGCGAAAAAGGCCTGCGTCGTCGCTCGCTCACGGTGTGGTTCGCTGCTTCGACGTTCCGAGACGGATGGCACTGCCGTCCGGAGCTGATCGCCTTTCGAACCAGGCGGTCGTCACGTGGATGCGT
Organism: Burkholderiaceae bacterium; assembly: GCA_039936235.1. Lineage (GTDB taxonomy): Bacteria > Pseudomonadota > Gammaproteobacteria > Burkholderiales > Burkholderiaceae_D > CAHJXF01. The sequence continues at coordinate 24,327 of JBDTIS010000027.1, forward strand.
TGTCCGAGAATTCTTCGAATGCGGCAATCGCATTGGCGGCGTACATCAGGGCCGGGCCGCCTCCCATGTAGACCACCACGCTCAGTGTCTCGTCCAGTTCCTGCCTCGATACACCGAGCCTGACGAGCGCCTGCATGTGGTAGCCGATGCAAGGATCGCATCGCGCCGCAACGCCGAGGGCCAAGGCCATCAGTTCCTTTGTCTTGGCGGACAAGGCGCCGTCTTTCAGGGCAGCATGTCCCAAGCCGCCGAAGCTTTTCATCACGTCCGGCGCCCCCGATCGCAAGGTGGCCAGGCGTGCGGTCACGCCATGCGTGATTTCGGTAAAACTCTTCGAAGAATTCGACATAGCTGCCTCCACTTGGGTTACGAGCGCGAGCCACCGGCGCCGACCCGGCATGTGCTCAGACCGAAAGGCCAATCGGCGGGACAGAAGCGAAAGATGCCGGTGGCGAGCGGCAGAAGTCCGACCCACCCCCATACGCCGCTGTAACCGAGCAAACCGGCGCCGATCCGTGCGAGGCCCAAAGCGATCCGGAAGATGCGGTCGATCGTGCCGACGTTGTGCTTCACGGATGATCTCCTGAAAATATTCGTCTTGCAGCAGCGAAAGGATGAACGGCGCCGACGGCGAATCGTCGGAAAAATCATTTGCGCGCGAGTTCTGATCGGTCGAATTGGAACGTGTTCACGAACCCGCACCGTGCGTGAGCACGGTCGATCGGATCTGTCTGTCCCGTACGACCCAAATCGTCAGCGTCGACGCCAACGCCGAGCGCCGTGATTGCGACGATTTCCCATCTTCGCTGATCGGTGACATGTTGTGCCTTCGCCCGCTGCGCGTCCGTGCGCTGGCAGACAGTCAGGACCGGCAACATCCGGCAGTAGAGTCCCGCTGAGGAGTCTGCCGTTGAGGTAGGTTTCGACGGGTATGGTCATGGCCGATACGCGGATGGGCGCGCGACGAGCGCTCGTCGTCGATCCGGGCATGGTGCGCGCGATAAGGCGCGCCGCGGTTGCGATACCGGCCGCACCGGCTCGGATGATGACGATGTCGTGGGTCTCTTCGGCGACTTGAACAGTGGCCTTGGCGCCCGTTGCGCCTGCGCGATGAACGCTGCAGATCAACGCGTGCCTTCTTTGCGGCCCCGAAGACCTCAGTCAGCGGTTGCGTCTCAATTCCTCCCGGCGCCGATAGCGTCGCGGATCGCGACCCGGTCTTCCAGTAGGCGAGCACGGGCCGGGGTAACGAACTAATCAATGCTCGAACGCATCGACTTCTTCATCACGGATCTGTCCGAAAACAACGGGAAGACCGGAGGTGGTCATCCGGGCGTGTGCTGCCGCTGCTTCGAAATCGTCGAACGAGGTCTGGTCTGCGCTCTCGCCATCGGGCTAGTCGATGGATTCATACCCGTGACGCTGGCGCCGATGCGGGCCGTCGGCGACATCGGTATCGAATTGCGCCGCGGTGCGACGTTGGTGACGGTGACGTGGTCGCTGGTGGCGGCAGCCGACTGCGCTGCCTGGATGCGCGAGTCGTTCAAGGGATCGATTCATGATTCGCGTCGAGGCCGCGTGGCTGACGGTCGAGCCGCTCGACATGCGTGCCGCGACCGTGTCGTTCGCAGGAGCGCCCACGAACGTCGAGAATTTCGCAGTCGAACAGCCGGCCGGAACATCCACATCACGCGCCCCGGCCTCTGCGGCTGACCGGCACACTCCCGAAGATCTTCATCACGAGATCCACCATTCGGGCCAGCTGCGTGGTTGCTGTCCCGGTCGCGCGGCTGCAGACGTCGTTCCCTGCTTCGTCACGCTCGCAAGCCACGCCGCGCGTACTCAAACGGCGAGCGCTTCCTTGGTCAGGCCCCATGCCTTCGACAGCTTGGCTCCGCGCGCATGATAAGTACTCTTCATCCGCTTGACCCGGTCCTCGAGCCTGCCCTTGACTTCACCTTTCGCGTGAGTCAACTGTTCCGAGATCGCCTTCGCCTTGGCATCTGCCTCCCCCTGAAGTGCCTCGACCTGCCGATCGGCATTTTGGACGGCGCGCGCCAGGCCTGCCTTCGCGGTGACGACCTGCACCTGTAGTTTCGACCTGGCGACGCCTGTCGTATGCGCGGCCTCTGCCTCGAATTCCTCGATCTCGCCGTCGAAGGTTGCGATGTCGCGATCGAATTGCGTGTCGACGATCTCGGAACGCGCACGACGGTACACGGTGCCGCCGCTGCTCTCGAGAGCCGAATCAGCCGGAACGACCCACTCCTCGTCGACTTCGGCGACCAGGGCCACCTTACCGGGCTGAAGCATCTTCTCTGCCTCTTCGACGAAATCGAGATCGACGCCAGCGACCCAGAAGTCACGGATCGCACCGGCCAGGGTACCGGTCACGGCACCGGCCGCGAGGCCGAGCGGCCCGGCCATCATGCCCACCAGCGCTCCGACGGCGAGGCCGACCCCCGCGCCCGCAGAACCGCGATCGGTGTTCTGCACGACGCTGACACGGCCGTCGGTGTCGCGCGCGATCACCTCCATGGCGTAGAGCGTGATGTCGCCTTCGGTGTGGAGCTTGCGCAACGCTTGGGTACCGGCCTCGGCGGCCTTTTCACTGTCGAACATCACGACGAGCATCTTGTTCATGTCGGTTCCGGTTGGGCGTCTTGCGGGAATTCGACGGCAGGCGAGCGTCAGCTTGTGGCGACATCGACAGCCTTACGCAGCCGCGCGGTTGCCGCGTCGACATCGACCTCGAATTCCTTCCAGCGAACGGCTGCCGCCTGCTTCATCGCGGTCAACTTCGATTCGGCCGACTTCACATCGACCTGAAGGGCGGTGATCTGAAGATCGATCTTCGCCTTGGCATCGGTAGTCGCCATGGCGGACTTCTTCTCGAGATCGATGACCTTCATCCTGCCTGTCGCGATGTCCTTTTCCGCTGCTGCGACGAACTGGTCGCGCTGGTTGGTGTCGGTCGCATACGTGAACTCCGGCAGCGACTTGATCAGGTCCTTGGTCGCGCCGGGCATGACGAGCTTGCCTGCCTGGTCCTTGATCTGCGTGACCGGGATCGCCACGTCATGCCGCCCGATGCCGACGAAGCCTCCCGCACCGACGATGACGTACGACACGTTCCTGTCTGGCGAGATGATCAGGTCCGCCACGTTGCCGACCTTCTGGCCTGCATCGTTGTAGATGGTCTTGCCCATCAACGTCTTCTTCACGCTCCAGCCCGTGGCGATCTGGGTCGATTCGGTGACGCGGGCATCGACCGTGGTCGTCCCGCCCGCCACCTGCGCCGAAGCGGAGACCGCACCGCCGAGTGACCCTGCAAGAACCAGCGTCGCCCAGGGCAGCAGGGAATGATTCGTCTTCATGATTCAGATCCTTGTATGGAAGGCCCGTGAGGGATGGGGGGCCGATGCCTTCTGCAAACCGTTGTAGGTGTATCCGACGGATTCGTCTGTTCGGCACCGCACGCGATTCGGCCGGGGGAAGGCGCGTTGCGCGGGAAGTCGGCACGCAGCGGACGTCGTCGGGAGAGTCGCCGCACCATCGCCACACAGTCATTGCCAGCCGAAGCGCCGGATGTAGATGCGCTTCATCAACGTGGTCGCCGCGCAGTACGCCAGCAGGATCGCCACCAGCCAGCCGTAGTAGGCCGGCGGCAAGGCCTGCAACTTGAAGTAGTCGGCCAGCGGTCCGTTCGGCAGCCACAGGCCCACGACCATGATCGCGAGCGTCATCACCATCAACGGCGCGGCAGCCCGGCTCTGCACGAACGGCAGCTTGGGCGTGCGCACCATGTGCACCACCAGCGTCTGCGTCAGCAGACCGACGACGAACCAGCCCGACTGGAACAGCGTCTGCCTCTCCACGCTGTCGGCGTCGAACAACCACCACATCACGGCGAAGGTCACGATGTCGAAGACGGAGCTGATGGGTCCGAAGAACAGCATGAAGCGCCCGATGTCGGCCGGGTTCCATCTGAGCGGCCTTGCGACCAGCTCCGGATCGACGTTGTCGAAGGGAATGCCGGTCTGGCTGAAGTCGTACAGCAGGTTCTGCAGCAGCAGTTGCAACGGCAGCATCGGCAGGAATGGCAGGAAGGCACTCGCCACCAGCACGCTGAGCACGTTGCCGAAGTTGCTCGATGCCGTCATGCGGATGTACTTCAGCATGTTGCAGAAGGTGCTGCGACCTTCGACCACACCATCGTCGAGTACCAGCAGGCTCTTCTCGAGCAGGATGATGTCGGCCGCTTCCTTGGCGATGTCGACGGCGCTGTCGACCGAGATGCCGATGTCGGCCGCCCGCAATGCCGGCGCGTCGTTGATGCCGTCACCCATGAAGCCGACCACGTGGCCGCTGGCGCGCAACGCGCGGACGATGCGTTCCTTGTGCAGCGGGGTGAGCTTGGCGAAGATGCCGTGTGCTTCGGCCGCGGCCTTCAGCGCGTCGTCGCTCAGGG
>JBDTIS010000028.1:0-11072 GCA_039936235.1 Burkholderiaceae bacterium
TGAACCGTCGGATCGCGAAGAACGTCAAGCTCGCGATGGTCGTGCCGGGTTCGGGCATCGTGAAAGCACAGGCCGAGGCCGAGGGACTCGACAAGATCTTTCTCGGCGCCGGCTTCGAATGGCGCGACCCGGGCTGCTCGATGTGTCTCGCGATGAATGCCGACCGGCTCGAGCCGGGCGAGCGCTGCGCCTCGACGTCGAACCGCAACTTCGAAGGGCGCCAGGGGCAGGGCGGCCGCACGCATCTGGTCAGCCCGGCGATGGCCGCGGCCGCCGGCATCGAAGGCCACTTCGTCGACGTGAGAGGACTCTGATGGACGCCTTCCGCACGCATCGCGGGCTGGTCGCGCCGATGGATCGCGACAACATCGACACCGACGCGATCATCCCGAAGCAGTTTTTGAAGTCCATCGCCCGCACCGGCTTCGGCGAGAACCTGTTCGACGCGTGGCGCTTCCTCGACCACGGCGAACCGGGGATGGACCCGACGAGCCGTCGTCCGAATCCGGACTTCGTGCTGAACCAGCCGCGCTACCAGGGCGCATCGATCCTGATCGCCGGCAAGAACTTCGGCTGCGGTTCTTCGCGCGAACATGCGCCGTGGGCGCTCGGGCAGTTCGGCTTTAGGGCGATCATCGCGTCGTCGTATGCCGACATCTTCTACAACAACTGCTTCAAGAACGGCCTGCTGCCGATCGTGCTGCCCGAGTCCGAGGTCGCCCGGCTGATCCACGATGCCGCGGTCGGCATCGGCTATTCGCTGACCATCGACCTCGAGCGTCAGGTCGTGGTCGATCCGGCGGGTCGCGCCACTTCGTTCGACGTCGAAGCCTTCCGCAAGTACTGCCTGCTGAGCGGCTTCGACGACATCGGGCTCACGCTGCGGCAGTCCGATCGCATCCGCGCGTTCGAGGCGGAGCACCTGCTCAAACGTCCCTGGCTCGCGAACACGATCGCCTGATCGATCGGCGGTGGCCCTGCCACCACGTTGCGAAGAACCGCGATGCTGCCGGCATCGCACCTCCTGAGGACCCTCCATTGAATATCGCCATCCTGCCCGGTGACGGCATCGGGCCCGAGATCATCGCCGAAGCCGTCAAGGTGCTTCACGCGCTCGACGAGCACATCGAGACCGAGACAGCCGACGTCGGCGGCACCGCTTACGCCGCGCACGGCCATCCGCTGCCGGAACAGACGCTGGCCGTCGCGAGAAATGCCGAAGCCGTGCTGTTCGGCGCCGTCGGCGACTGGAAGTACGACAACCTGCCGCGCGCGCTGCGCCCCGAGCAGGCGATCCTCGGACTGCGCCGCGAGCTCGGGCTGTTCGCGAACCTCCGGCCGGCGATCCTGTACCCGGAACTGGCCGACGCGTCGTCGCTGAAGCCCGAGGTCGTGGCGGGTCTGGACATCTTGATCATCCGCGAGCTGACCGGCGACATCTACTTCGGCCAGCCGCGCGGACGCCGCACGTCGCCGGACGGCGCGTTCGCCGGCGCCGACGAAGCCTTCGACACGATGCGCTACACGCGGCCCGAGATCGAACGGATCGCGCGCGTCGCGTTCGAGGCCGCCCGCAAGCGCAGGAGCGCCGGCCATCCGGGCAAGGTCACGAGCGTCGACAAGGCCAACGTGCTCGAGACGTTCCAGTTCTGGAAGGACGTCGTCATCGATGTCCACGGCGCTTCGTATGCGGATATCAAGCTGGAGCACATGTACGTCGACAACGCCGCGATGCAGCTCGTCAAGGCGCCCAAGAGCTTCGACGTGATCGTGACCGGCAACATGTTCGGCGACATCCTGTCCGACGAGGCGGCGATGCTGACCGGGTCGATCGGCATGCTGCCGTCGGCTTCGCTGGACGCGCACGGCAAGGGGCTGTACGAACCGTCGCACGGGTCGGCGCCGGACATCGCCGGCAAGGGCATCGCCAATCCGCTCGCGACGATCCTGTCGGCCGCGATGATGCTGCGCTACACGTTCGCGATGGCCGAGGCAGCCGACCGTATAGAGCGCGCGGTGCGCAGCGTGCTCGCGCAGGGACTGAGGACGGCCGACATCGCGGCCGATGGCGCGATGGCCGTCGGCACGAAGGCGATGGGCGACGCGGTGGTGGCGGCACTGCGGGCTGGATGAGATTTCTCGCTGCGTCGAAACGATATTTTTCCCTGTCATCGCGAACGCAGTGAGGCATCTCACCACGCCAATCAGCACTGAACAATCAACCGAGGTAGCAGTGAAATGAAGACGGTCGGACTGGTGGGGTGGCGCGGGATGGTGGGCTCGGTGCTGATGCAGCGTATGCGCGATGAAGGCGACTTCGCGCTGATCGAGCCCGTGTTCTTCAGCACGTCGAACGTCGGCGGCCGCGGTCCGGCGCTCGACGGTGCCGACACGACCTGCAAGGACGCGTTCGACATCGACGCACTGAAGAAGCTCGACGTGGTGCTCACCTGCCAGGGAGGCGACTACACGACCGAGGTCTATCCGAAGCTGCGCGCGGCCGGCTGGAAGGGCGTCTGGATCGATGCGGCCAAGACGTTGCGGATGGCGGACGACGCGGTCATCGTGCTCGACCCGGTCAATCGTCCGGTCATCGACGCGGCCATCGCGCGTGGCATCCGCAACTTCATCGGCAGCAACTGCACGGTCGCCGGGATGCTGATGGGCATCGGCGGCCTGTTCAACCACGATCTCGTCGAGTGGATGACCTGCATCACGTACCAGGCAGCGTCCGGCGGTGGCGCGCAGCACATGCGCGAGCTTCTGACGCAATTCGGAACGCTTCATGCCGCGGTTGCGAGCGAGCTCGCGGACCCGGCGTCGGCAATCCTCGAGATCGACCGCAAGGTACTCGCGGCCCAGCACGGGATGAGCGCCGCCGAGACGGCCAACTTCGGCGTGCCGCTGGCCGGCAGCCTGATCCCGTGGATCGACCGCGACATGGGCAACGGCATCTCGCTCGAGGAATGGAAGGGCATGGCCGAGACCAACAAGATCCTCGGCCGCGGCCCCGGCTTCGGCGCGCCGGCGATCCCGATCGACTCGACCTGCGTGCGGGTCGGCGCGATGCGCTGCCATTCGCAGTCGTTGACGATCAAGCTCAGGCGCGACGTGCCGATCGACGAGATCGAGGACATCGTCGTGCGCTCCACGCCGTGGACGCAGCTGGTGCCGAATACGCGAGAAGAGACCCTCGAGGCGCTGACGCCGGCCGCCGTGACAGGGACGCTGACGATCCCGGTCGGTCGGCTCCGCAAACTCACGATCGGTCCCGGCTATCTCGGCGCGTTCACGATCGGCGATCAGCTACTGTGGGGCGCCGCGGAGCCGCTGCGACGAATGCTGCGCATCCTGCTCGAAGCCTGACCGATGCGACGCGTGCGCGGCGCGCCGGACGTTGTCGCGAGACAACAAAGGCGATCGCGCCGTCTGTTGGGCTCACTGACAAATACTGCCAAGCTGCGTAAGCTCGATAGCCCCAAGTCCATGAAACTACGGTCATGTTCGCAGCATGATTGTGCCGTGAGTCCGAGTCTGGACCAGTCAGTCACGAAAAATGGCCGCAGGTTTGCCATCGAACGGCCGAAGCGTCCGTATCGCCACCCATGCAGGTTTCAACGATGAAGCTCGATTCGAAGCGCTCGGACCGACTGCCCCGCAAGCGCCTGCTGCGACTCGGGGTGGCCGTCACGCTGGCCGTTTCTGCCTTCGGCGCGCAAGGCGCGGGTCTCGGACGCCTGAACGTGCTGTCGTCGATCGGGCAACCGCTGCGAGCGGAGATCGAACTGACGGCGGTCGCCCCCGATGAGGCGGTGACGGCGAAGCTCGCCGGTCCCGACGCCTTCGCGCAGGCCAACATCGATTTCGGCGCCGCGTTGACGATGCTGCGCTTTTCGGTCCAGCGGCGCGCCAACGGCACGCCGTATGTGCTGGTCACGTCCAGCCAGATCGTCAACGAACCTTTCCTCGACGTGCTCGTGGAGCTGTCGTGGAGCGCCGGGCGCCTGGTCCGGGAATACACGCTGCTGATCGATCCGCCGAACAGCCGCGACGCACAGCGCGAAGTCGAGCCCGGCGCGGTGATCGCGCAGGCTCAGGCGCCGGTACGCGTGCCCGCAGCGCGTCGTGCCGCGGCACCGGCTGTCGCGTCGCCGGTTCCATCGTCGTCGGTCGCCGCCGGCGCTTCCACTGCGGCTGCCCCCGGTGCATCGAGCGGTGCCTACGTCGTGCGGCCCGGCGATACCGCGATCGTGATCGCCCGCGACAACCGTCCCGAAGGCGTGTCGCTCGAGCAGATGCTCGCCGCGCTGTATCGCGACAACCAGCAGGCCTTCTCCGGCAACATCGATCGCCTGATGGCCGGGGCGACGGTCAACATTCCCGAAGCGTCGTCGGCCAAGGCGATCGACGGTGGTGAGGCGCGCCGTATCGTCGCGCAGAGTTCCAACTTCGGCGCCTATCGCGAGCGCATCGCCCGCAATGCGACGCAGGCGCCGGCCTCGCGTGCGTCGGGTCAGCAGGCCTCGGGCAAGCTGACGACGCAGGTCGACGACGGCTCCGCGCCGAGCGGCGAGGTCAAGGACCGGCTCGAGTTGTCGCGGCCGGACGCGAACACCAGGGCGGCGTCCTCCGGCGACGGCGTCCGGTCCGGCGTCGCTGGTCCGTCGGTCGAAGATCTGGCCGCGAAGGACCGCGAGCTGCAGGAAACCAAGACGCGGCTCGCATTGCTCGAAAAGAACGTCGCCGATCTGCAGCAACTGTTGGCCCTGAAGAACCAGTCACTCGCCGATCTGCAGAAGGGCGCGACGACGAAGCCAGCGGATGTCGGCACGGCCGTGCCCGCGCCCACGCCAACATCTGCGCCTGCCGCCGCCGTGGTCGTGGCAGCGCCGGTTGTCGCGCCGATGCCGGTCGCTGCGACGCCTGCGCCATCGCCTGCCGCTTCGGTCGCCGAAGCGGCGCCTGTCAAGCCCGCTCCCCCGCCGGTCAAGGCTGCGCCCACGACGACCGTCTTGGAAGAGAGCTGGTTCGATTCGGTCAGGAACAATACGATGCTGCTCGTCGGCCTGATCGCCATCATCTTGCTGCTGATCGGTTACGGCATCTTCACGGCGCGGCGCCGCAGCAAGCTGGCGCGCTTCGAGGACAGCATCTTCGTCGACAACAGCGTGCTGCACGCGAATTCCGTGTTCGGCACGACCGGAGGCCAGTCCGTCGACACGGCCAACAGCGGCTTCCATTCGAACTTCGTGCCGGTCGCCGGCAATCTGCCCGAGCAGAACGAAGTCGATCCGGTCGCCGAGGCCGACGTCTACATCGCTTACGGCCGTGATGCGCAGGCCGAGGAGATACTGAAGGAGGCGTTGCGTTCCGACCCGAGCCGTCACGCCGTGCATCTCAAGCTGCTCGAGATCTATGCGAAGCGCGGCGATGCCAAGAGCTTCGAGACGATCGCGTCCGAGCTGTACGCCGCGACCGGTGGCCAGGGCGAAGACTGGAAGCAGGCCGCGTCGCTCGGCCTGACCATCGACCCGCGCAATCCGCTGTATGCCGAGGTCGTCACGCCCGCGCAGGCCTTCGCCGTCACGCCGCGCCCGCAACCGTCGCGCAACGCCGCGTCGATCGGCAATCCCTATGGCGGCGCCACCGGGCTCACCGCATCCGATCTCGCGATGGGCGATCCGGAGGCGTACAGCGAACATCCGGTGTCGGTGCCGATCGCCGCCGCCGAACACGGCCGTACCGATCCGATGCCGCCTTTCCAGCCGCTCGCCGCGACGTCGTCGCAGTCGATGGATCTCGACTTCGACCTCGGCTTCGCGAATGCAGGCCTGTCGCCGCTGTCGCCGGCAGCGAGGACGACGGCCGGTACGCCATCGAGCGCGGCTGTTCCACGCGACAGCAACGGGCTCGACTTCGATGTCGGCGGCGCGACCAGGTCGCTGATCGATCCATTCACCGCGTCGGCGTTCGGCGCCGGCGACGCGTCGGCCCGCACAGCGGTCAGCCTGCCGGCCTTCCGCGCCCGGGCGGAGCAGGAACCACCGCCGCGTGCGGAATCCGACGGCTTCACCGCGTCCGACATATTCGGGTCGAGCATCGTCGCCGACACCGAAGTCCATTACAGCGACGAGCCGCCAGCTTCTGCTCCCCGCGTCGCATCGACGCCTGCGTCGACCCCGTCCCAAGCACGGACTGAAAACTTCCGCCAGGTGTTCGACTCGCATCAGTTCGACAAGACCGAACCGCTCGACGTGTTCTCGAACCTCAACCTCGATCTCGACAACGGCGGCTACGAGTCCACCGCCGTGTCGCCGGACTTCGGGGCACGGACCGACGTCTGGCAGGCGATGGCGACCAAGCTCGATCTCGCGCTGGCCTACAGCGACATCGGCGACAGGGAAGGGGCGCGGGAACTGCTCGAAGAGGTCGTTCGCAATGGCGACTCGGCGCAGGCCGAACGCGCGCGCCACCTGATCAGCGAGCTGGGCTGATCGACACGGCGACGAAACGGGCGGGCGATCGTAGCGCGATGCGACGCCGGCGCATCGCAGGCGAAGACCGATGAACCGAATCGCGCTCGGCATTCAGTACGACGGCAGCGACTGGCACGGCTGGCAATCGCAGCCGCATCGCGAGACCGTGCAGGACGCGCTCGAGGTCGCGTTGACGCGCTTCGCCGACCATCCGATCCGGGTCGCGTGTGCGGGTCGTACCGACGCCGGCGTCCACGCGCTCGGCCAGGTGATCCACTTCGATACCGGTGCGACGCGCACGCTGCAGGGGTGGGTTCGCGGCATCAACGCGCTGCTGCCGGCGTCGATCGCGGTCGGCTGGTCGGCCGAGGTCGACGGCCGCTTCGACGCGCGCTTCGACGCGATCGCACGGACCTATCGCTACCTCCTGCTGGTGCAGCCGCAACGCTCGCCGCACTGGGTCGGCCGCGCGGGGTGGATCCACGCGCCGCTCGACGTCGACGCGATGAACACGGCCGCGAAGGCGTTGATCGGCACGCACGATTTCTCGACCTTCCGCAGCGCCGAATGTCAGGCGCGTTCACCGATCAAGACGATGTCGATCGCGACGGTCAGGCGCGACGGCGACTTCGTGCTGCTGACCTTCAAGGCCAGCGCGTTCGTGCAGCACATGGTTCGCAACCTCACCGGAGCGCTCGTCGCGATCGGTCGCGGGACGAAGAACCCGTCGTGGATCTCCGAACTGCTCGAAGGCCGCGATCGCGCGCGTTCCGCGCCGACCTTCATGCCGGACGGGCTGTATCTGGCGCGGGTCGACTATCCGGACCGGATCGCGTTGCCGGAGCCGCCGTCGTTCGCGGCCATCCACGCCGGCTTCGCTATATGAACTTCATGGACCCGACCGTCATCGTGGACGGCCACACGCGCATCAAGCTGTGCGGAATGACGCGCGAGGAGGACGTCGACGCGGCGGTCGCACTCGGGGTCGACGCGCTCGGCTTCGTGTTCTGGGAGCCGAGCCCGCGTTTCGTGTCCATCGAACGTGCGGTCGCCCTCGTCGCGCGCGTGCCGCCGACGATCACCGCGGTCGGTCTGTTCGTCGACGCGTCGCGCGCCGAGATCGATGCGTTCCTCGATCGCGTGCCGTTGACGCTGCTGCAATTCCACGGGGACGAGCTTCCCGCCGACTGCGCCGGCTACCGCGTGCCGTTCATCAAGGCGGCCCGGGTTACGCCGTCGCTCGATTTGATAGACTTCGCGGCTTCGTATCCGGAAGCGCAGGCATTGCTCCTCGATACCCATACCGTCGGCTACGGCGGTTCCGGAAAGGTTTTCGATTGGTCTCTCGTTCCTCATGCTCTGATCGGTCCCGCCGCCGCGCGTCGGGTCGTTTTGAGTGGTGGCTTGAACGCAGCAAACGTCGCTGACGCGATCGCTCGCGTACGCCCGTGGGCCGTCGATACGTCGTCCGGTATCGAGAAGGCCAGGGGCATCAAGGATCCGGACGCGATGCGCGACTTCGTCGCTGCGGTCCGATCAGCCGATCGATCAAGACCATAGGTTGACCCACATGAGCATGACTACGATGGCCGCGCTGCACGCGGCGCGCAGCGCATTGGACGAGGCGGTGCACAGGACGCCCGCGCGATTCGACTTCTCGGCGACCGCCCGTCCGGACGCACGCGGACACTTCGGCCCTTATGGCGGCCGCTTCGTTTCCGAGACGCTGATGCAGGCGCTCGACGAACTCGATGCCGCCTATGCGCACTACCGCGACGATCCCGACTTCGTCGCCGACATCGAAAGCGAACTCGCGCACTTCGTCGGCCGGCCGAGTCCGATCTATCACGCGAAGCGCTGGAGCGAGAAGCTCGGCGGTGCGCAGATCTACCTGAAGCGCGAGGACTTGAACCACACCGGCGCCCACAAGATCAACAACACGATCGGCCAGGCGCTGCTCGCGCGACGGATGGGCAAGCCGCGCGTGATCGCCGAGACCGGCGCCGGACAGCACGGTGTCGCGACGGCCACGGTCGCCGCGCGCTTCGGGATGGAATGCGTGGTCTACATGGGCAGCGAAGACGTGGCGCGCCAGTCGGCCAACGTGCTGCGGATGAACCTGCTCGGCGCGCGCGTCGTGCCGGTGGAGTCGGGCTCGAAAACACTGAAGGACGCGCTCAACGAGGCGATGCGCGACTGGGTCACGAACGTCGGCGACACGTTCTACATCATCGGCACGGTGGCAGGACCGCATCCGTATCCGATGATGGTGCGCGACTTCAACGCGGTCGTCGGACGCGAGTGCCGCTGGCAGATGCCGCAGCGCGCCGGTCGCCAGCCGGACGCGATCGTCGCCTGCGTCGGCGGCGGCAGCAACGCGATGGGCATCTTCCACGATTACGTGAACGACCCGTCGGTGCGGCTGATCGGCGTCGAGGCGGCCGGCGACGGGCTCGACACCGGTCGCCACGCGGCCAGCCTCCAGCGCGGTCTGCCCGGTGTACTCCACGGCAACCGTACCTACATCCTGCAGGACGACAACGGCCAGATCACCGAGACGCATTCGATCTCGGCGGGGCTCGACTATCCGGGTGTCGGCCCCGAGCATGCGTGGCTGAAGGACATCGGCCGCGCCGAGTACGTCGGTGCGACCGACGTCGAGGCGCTGGCCGCCTTCCACGACTGCTGTCGGATCGAAGGGATCATCCCGGCGCTCGAGTCCAGCCATGCGCTGGCGTACGCGGCGAAGCTCGCGCCGACGATGGACCGCGACCGGATCATCCTGGTGAACCTGTCCGGTCGCGGCGACAAGGATCTGCACATCGTGTCCGCGGCGGGGGCGCCGTGAGCGGCTCCCGCATCGATGCGCGCTTCGATCGGCTGAAGACCGAAGGCCGCACGGCGCTGATCCCGTACATCGCGGCTGGTGATCCATCGGCCGCGACCACGATCGCGCTGATGCACGCACTGGTCCGCGGCGGTGCCGACATCGTCGAACTCGGTGTCCCGTTCTCCGACCCGTCGGCCGACGGGCCGGTGATCCAGCGCGCGACCGAACGGGCCATCCGCAACGGCGTCGGTCTCGCAGCCACCCTCGACTGCGTGGCCGCCTTTCGCGCCGACGACACGACGACGCCGGTCGTGCTGATGGGTTACGCGAATCCGTTCGAGCTGATGGCGATGCGGCTGGGGGGGCTCGATCCGCTGGCCGAGCGCGTGCAGGCGGTCGGGGTCGATGGCGTGCTCGTCGTCGATTACCCGCCGGAGGAGTCGATCCCGTTCGCCGACGCATTGAAACGGGTCGGCATCGCAGCGATCTACCTGCTCGCGCCGACGTCCACCGATGCGCGCATCGAGGCGGTCGCCCGTGCCGCTTCCGGCTATATCTACTATGTGAGCCTCAAGGGCATCACCGGTTCGGCCGCCCTGGACGTCGCATCGATCGCCGACAAGCTGCCGCTGATCCGCGCGCAGAGCGACGTCCCGATCGGCGTCGGCTTCGGCATTCGCGATGCGGCCAGCGCGTGTGCCGTCGCCGCGCTCGCGGATGCCGTCGTGATCGGAAGTCGTATCATCGAGGCGGTCGAGACGGCGCCGGCGGGCTCAGAGGTCGCGGTCGTGGAGACTTTCATCCGCGGCGTCCGCGAGGCGCTCGATGCTCGCACGAGGGCGCCCGGATGAATGCGGAAGCACACGAATTCGAATAAGGGACTTTCATGAGCTGGATCGAGAAGCTGCTTCCCCCGCGGATTCAACGCAACGACGGCGCGCAACGCCGCATTCCCGAAGGGCTGTGGGTCAAGTGCTCGCACTGCGAATCGGTACTGTACAAGACCGATCTCGCGCAGAACTGCATGGTCTGTCCGAAATGCGATCACCACATGCGGATGGGCGCGCGTGAACGGATCGATGCGCTGCTGGACCCCGAAGGCCGCTTCGAGATCGCGCGCGACACGCTGCCGATCGACACACTCAAGTTCAAGGACAGCAAGAAGTATCCCGACCGCCTGAAGGACGCGATGGAGGCCACCGGCGAGACCGATGCACTCGTCGTGATGGGAGGCTCGATCCACACCGTGCCGGTCGTCGCCGCGGTGTTCGAATTCGGTTTCATGGGCGGCTCGATGGGATCGGTCGTCGGCGAGCGCTTCTCGCGCGGCGTTCAGACGGCGATCGAACAAAAGGTCCCGTTCATCTGCGTCACGGCCACCGGCGGCGCGCGGATGCAGGAAGGCCTGCTGTCGTTGATGCAGATGGCCAAGACGACCGGCATGCTGACCAAGCTGTCCGCGGCGAAGCTGCCTTTCATCAGCGTGCTGACCGATCCGACGATGGGCGGCGTGTCTGCGAGCTTCGCGTTCATGGGCGACGTCGTGATGGCCGAGCCGAACGCGCTGATCGGCTTCGCCGGCCCGCGGGTGATCGAACAGACCGTCCGCGAGAAGCTGCCCGAAGGCTTCCAGCGCGCCGAGTTCCTGCTGACGAAGGGCGCGATCGACATGATCGTCGACCGCCGCAAGATGCGCGACGAGATCGCGCGGTTGCTGGCGCTGCTGCTCAGGCAGCCGTCGGACGTCGTCGCCTGAAGGCGACGTT
>JBDTIS010000029.1:0-7780 GCA_039936235.1 Burkholderiaceae bacterium
GAACTGCGCGTCACGCACGAACAGAACCTCGTGCTGGCCGACGTCAGGCTCGACGACCTGTATGCGGTGTGGGAAAGGGCGCGCGAGATCGGACTGGCCACGCCCAACATCGGCCTGATCACCGACATCATCTGCTGCCCCGGCGGCGACTTCTGCTCGCTGGCCAACGCGAAGTCCATCCCGGTCGCCCAGGCGATCCAGCGGCGAATCGAGGAACGCGTCGAGTTCCAGGACTACCTGCACGACATCGGCGAACTCGATCTGAACATCTCCGGCTGCATCAACGCGTGCGGGCATCACCACGTCGGCCACATCGGCGTGCTCGGCGTCGACAAGAACGGCGAGGAGTGGTACCAGGTCACGATCGGCGGCGCGCAAGGCGCGGACGCGGCCATCGGCAAGGTGATCGGCCGCTCGTTCGCGCGGGCCGAGATGGCCGATGTGATCGACAGCCTGCTCGACACCTACGTCGCGCATCGCCACGACGACGAGCGCTTCATCGACACCGTCAGGCGCGTGGGCCTCGAGCCGTTCAAGCAACATGTCTATCGGGAGCGTGCGCATGCCTCTGCTGATTGAGGGTTCCCTCCTCGAAAGCGGACGCATCGTCGACGACGTCTGGACGAGCGTCGATACCGTCGACGCGCTCCGCAATGCATCGGCAGGCGCGGCGCTGCTGGTGTCGCATGCGCTGTGGACGGCGGAGCGCGAAGAACTGATCGTGCATGGCGGATTGCTCGGCGTTCGCCTCGAGCCGGACGACGATCCCGTGTCCATCGTCGACGACCTGGCCCGTTTCTCCCTGATCGCCGTCGTGTTCCCGAAGTTCACCGATGGTCGCGGCTACTCGATCGCGCGGCTGCTGCGCGACCGCTACGACTATCGCGGTCGGCTGCGCGCGGTCGGCGACGTGCTGCGCGATCAACTGTTCTACATGCTTCGTTGCGGCTTCGACAGCTTCGCGCTGAAGCACGAGGAGCAAATCGAAGGCGCGCTGTCGGCATATCACGACTTCTCCGAGGCCTACCAGACGTCGGTCGATCGGCGCGTGCCGCTGTTCGCGCGGCGCGCTGCGGTCGTGGTGTCGCCCCAAGCGTCGTGAGCACGTTGTCACCCGAAGTCGCGGCGAAGGCGTGGCTGCGCGCCGTGGCGGCGTCGGCGGCACGACGCCCGAGACGCGCGATGCCGCCGATGCGACGCTCGCGATGAGCGAGATCGCGCAGGTGCGCTTCCGTACCCGCGACCGGCTGCTGGTCCATGCTTATGCCGACGACAAAAGCGCCAGGGCGTTCATCGTCATCGACGCGTTGACGAACCACACGATCGCGGCCGGCATGATCGTCCGCGACGAGGCGGGGCGCTGACATGTCGTCCGTCGGCACGGTCTATCTCGTGGGTGCGGGTCCGGGCGCGCCCGACCTGCTGACGCTGCGCGCGGCCCACCTGCTCGCGGCAGCCGACATCGTCTTCCACGACGCGCTGGTCCATCCGGACACGATCGCATTCGCGGGCGATGCGATCAAGGTTCCGGTCGGCAAGCGACATGGTCGGCTGTCGTCGGCGCAGCACTTCATCAACAAGCGCCTCGTCGATGCGGCGCGCGAACACGCGGTCGTGGTGCGGCTCAAGGGCGGCGATCCGATGCTGTTCGGGCGCGCGCAAGAAGAGATGGCCGCGTTGCGGGCGGCGGGCGTCCCGTTCGAGGTGGTGCCCGGCGTGACCGCGGCGTTAGCCGCCGCTGCCGAACTGAAGACCTCGCTCACGCGTCGTGTCCGCGGGATCGACGCAGGCAGCCGCAGCGTCGTCTTCGTCACGCCGCGCGTGGGGACCGACCGGACCACCGTCGATGCGGAGGCCGAAGATCGCCACACCGTGGAGCGCCGCTGGATCGATGCCGTCAATGCGGCCGACACCGCGGTGCTGTACATGGCGTCGCGCGACGCCGATCGCATCGCCGCTGCGTTGATCGCCGATGGTCGCGACGGGACCACGCCGGTCGCCGTCGTCGAGAACGCGTCGCTGCCGGGATCGTCGATGTCCGCGACCACGCTCGGCGCGCTCGCGGAAAACGGCCTGTCCGGTCTCGACGGACCGGCAACCATCATCGTCGGGACGGCGATGCGCGACGCTCTCGTCGACGCGAGCGTCGACTCATCGCGCGGAACGGCCGACGCGTTCGAACGCCACGAACGATGTAGGACGGCGTGACCCGGGGTAAGGAAGGGCCTTACCACTCCACCGGGCTCGACTATTCGACGCATCACCGAAGTGGCGGCGCGAATACCGCAAGCGGGCGGCCGAGTCCTCGCTGCAACGCCAGACGGTCTTCGAATCGAATGATCACTTCCCAAATATCCGAGCTGACCCTGTTCACGATCGACGAAGTATTCGACGGTTCGACGAGGCGCAGAAGACTACAGCTACATGGGCCCGTGGGGCTATGCGAAGAAGAAGGGCATGAGCGGCACAGAGGCGTCGGCGTTCGTCGCCAACGTCTTCTGGAACGTGCCGGTGCTCGACACCGGCGGCCGCGGTGCAACGACGCGCCCAACGGCTGGCTCGGTGAACCGCTCGCCAGGCTCGGCATCAAGGTTGCGTTCACGCCGCTCGGCATCTTCGTGGCACTGATCTTCATCGGCCTGCCGTTCGTCGTGCGGACCATCCGGCGGGTCCTCCAACAGATGGAGCGCGAGCGCGAGCTCGAGGAAGCGGCGCGATCGCCGTCCTGATGCTGATCGCGTCGTTCGTAGTGCTGCTGGCGATCAACCTGCTGCAGGGCTGGATGCGCCGTCGCAACGCGCAGGAGAGGCAGGTCTGATGTCGGCCGTCCTCGCAAAGGCGAAGACCGCTCCCGGCTCCGAGTGGGCGAAACGGCACGGCAGAGACGTGCGGGCGACGCGGCCTTCTGCGTCCACGCGAGATGAGCCGGACACCGGTCGTGCTGATCGTCGTCGCGCTGGCGTATGTCGTGGCACTGCTGGTTCCGCTCGCGGCCGTGTTCATCGAAGCGTTCCGCAAGGGCGTGGCGTACTATTTAAGTCGATCGGCGATCCCGACGCACTGTCCGCGATCCGGCTTACGTTCGTCGCTGCCGCGATCGGCGTGCCGCTGACCCTCGAGTTCGGTGTCGCGGTCGCTTGGGCAATCGCCAAGTTCGACTACAGGGGCAGGGCGGTGCTGATCACGCTGATCGATCTGCCGTTCGCGGTGTCGCTCGCGGCGGCCTTTGGCTGCGCTTCGCTACTGGCCTTCCTCGCGCTCGTTACGCTGGTCATCGAGACCGTCGTGGAGCGCCGCTATCTCAAGTCAAGGAGGTAACCGACATGAGCACCAAGATCGAGAACGTTTCCAGGCGCTTCGACGAGCCGTTCGGCGCGCTCGACGCGAAGGTTCGCAAGGACCTGCGCCGCTGGCTGCGACGCTTGCACGACGAGATTCAGCTGACCAGCGCGTTCGTCACGCACGATCGGGAAGTGGCGCTTGAGGTGTCGGATCGCGTCGTGCTGTTCGATCACGGCCGCATCGAACAGATCGGCGTGCCCGACGAGGTCTACGACCATCCGGCCACGTCGTTCGCATATGGGTTCCTCGGCCACGCGAACCAGTTGCCGAGCCGCGCGCGGAACGGCGTTGCGGAGATCGGCCGGTCGAAGATCGCAGCGCCGGAACACGTCGGCATCGTCGACGCGACCGGGACCGCGTACATCCGCCCGCACGACCTCGACATCGTCGACGATCCGGCGGCGGCGGCTTTCTCGGTGAAGGTCGAGCATGTCGGCAAGCTCGGCTCGACGGTGCGGCTCGAGCTCGGCGACCGGTCCGAAGGCAAAGCGCTCGAGGTGGAGCTGCCCCGCGAGCGCTTCGACGAACTCGACATCGCGGTCGACTCGACCATTCAGCGCGGGGCGCGGCGCGCGCGCGTGTTCCTCGACGAGGCCGCGCACAACGCGGAACCGGCATGAGCGGCGTCCGCTTCGTGCATCCGACGCTCGACGAGCTGCCGGAAACCATCCTCGCCCGTGCCGCGATCCGCGGGAGGGACAAGGGCGTGCCTTACGCGGGCCTGGTGACGCCGATCGAGGCCTATGCGCTGATGCTGGCCGGCGCGGCGACGCTGGTCGACGTGCGGACGCGCTTCGAGAACGAGTACGTCGGACGAGTGCCCGATACGCCACTGATCGAATGGAAGACGCTCGGCGCCGCGCATCCCAACCCAACCTTCCTCGATCAGCTCGAAGCGCTCGAGGGCAAGCGCGAGAACCTGCTGTTCCTGTGTCGCAGTGGAGTACGCTCTCACGCAGCGGCGATGGTCGCTGCCGAAGCCGGTTACGCGCATGCTTACGATATCCTCGAAGGATTCGAGGGCAACCTCGACGCTGCCGGCCATCGCGGCAACACCGGCTGGCGTCACGCCGGCTTGCCGTGGGTCCAGGGCTGACGGACCTGCAGCGTTTCATCGTTCAACCCGCAGCACACCTTTACGTGGTGTGCGCACAAACCAGGAGAACCCCATGGCCCTGAGACTCGGCGACATCGCTCCCGACTTCACGCAGCACTCCACCAGCGGCGACATCCACTTTCATGAATGGCTCGGCGACAGCTGGGGCATCCTGTTCTCGCATCCGAAGGACTTCACGCCGGTCTGCACGACCGAACTCGGCTACACGGCCAAGCTCAAGGAGGACTTCGCGCGACGCAACGTCAAGGTGCTGGCGGTATCGGTCGACGACGTCGACTCGCACAATCGCTGGGTCGGCGACATCAACGAGACGCAGGATACGGATGTGCAGTTCCCGATCCTGGCCGACGTCGATCACAAGGTGTCGGACCTCTACGACATGATCCATCCGAATGCGAACGACACGCTGACGGTCCGCTCGGTGTTCTTCATCGATCCGAAGAAGAAGATCCGGGCGACGATCACGTATCCGGCGTCGACCGGCCGCAACTTCGACGAGATCGTCCGTGTGATCGACTCGCTGCAACTCACCGACGGCCACAGCGTCGCGACGCCGGTCAACTGGAAGTTCGGCGACGACGTGATCATCGTCCCTTCGCTGCAGGATCCGGAGCTGCTCAAGCAGAAGTTTCCCAAGGGCTATACTGCATTGAAGCCCTACCTGCGGATCACGCCGCAGCCGGATCCCAAGTCCTGAAGCACCCGATCCACCGCTGAGAGCCCCCCTACGATGCAGTCCAGGATGCGGTCCGAACCGCGTATCGACAGTGCCCGAAAGCTCGCCATGGCGGGCTTTCTCGTTTGTACCGGCCTGATCGGTATCGCGCTCTATCTGCAGTACGTGCGGGGACTCGAGCCGTGTCCGCTGTGCATGATCCAGCGCGTCGTCTTCATCGCGGTCGGCCTCGTGTTCCTGATCGCCGCGCTTGCGGGGCCGAAGGGCGCGTTCGTCAGGATCTACGGCGTGCTGGCTGCCGCCCTCGCCGCGACCGGCATCGGCTTCGCAGTGCGCCACGTGTGGTTGCAGTGGTATCCGCCGGCGATGGAGTCGTGCACGGCGGACCTGTTCACGCAGCTGCAACGGCTGCCGTTCGCATCGGTGATCGAGAAGGCGCTGTACGCGACCGGCGACTGCGCCCGCGTCGACTGGACATTGCTCGGCCTGTCGATCGCAGAGTGGTCGCTGATCTGGTTCGTGGCGCTGACCGTGCTGTCGGTGATCTATCTCACACGCAGGCCACGCAACCGTTCCAACTGGCTGTGACGGTCGTGGCCTCGAGGTCGCCGCGTTGAACAAGGCATTCGTCAGGGAGACCGAGGACGACGACGAGGAACTCGATGGCGTCGTCGCGTCGCCGCTGCCGATCGGTGCGAAGAACTACATCACGCCGCAAGGCTACGCGGCGCTGCGCGCGGAGCTGTTCAGGCTGCTCGACATCGAGCGGCCGGAGATGGTCCGCGTCGTCTCGTGGGCCGCGTCGAACGGCGATCGTTCCGAGAACGGTGACTATCTGTACGGCAAGAAGCGCTTGCGCGAGATCGACCGGCGCATCCGCTTCCTGACGAAGCGGCTCGATATCGCAGAGGTCGTCGACGCTGGCATACACCGTGGTTCCGACCAGGTGTTCTTCGGTGCGACCGTCGACTACCTCGTCGACGACGCACAGCACACGATCACGATCGTCGGCATCGACGAGGCCGAGCCTCTGGAAGGCAGGGTGAGCTGGGTGGCGCCGATCTCGCGGGCGCTGGTCAAGGCGCGTGTGGGCGACGTCGTGACGCTGCGGACGCCGGGCGGTGTCGACGAGATCGAGATACTGGAAGTGCGTTACCCCGAGAAGCAGGCCGACTAAACTAGCTCTTGACGCGCGCGACCCGGACCGTCTCGGGCAGGCGTCGAAGCCGCCGCATCACGCGGGCGAGGTGCCTGCGGTCCGTGACCTGCACCATCAAATGCAGCATCGTGATCTCTTCGGCCTCGTCGTCCATCGACACGTGCGCGAGGTTCGCGCCGGTGTCCGAGATCTCGACGGCTGCATGTGCCAGCACGCCGCGCTCGTTCTTGAGCGACAGGTCGAGCTTGACGTTGAACAGCCGCGCCCCATCGAGCCCGGCCTCGGCCGACTGATCCCACTGCGCGTCGATCCAGCGATCCGGGTCGCGGATCTTCTGGCGCGACGCTGTCGGGCAGTCGGTCGTGTGGACCACGAGTCCGTGGCCGCGCTGGATGTGGCCGAAGATCGGGTCGCCGGGGATCGGTCGACAACACGGCGCGAGCGTCACCGACACGCCGTCGGCCCCGCTGATGACGACCGGCGTCGGCGTGGACTTCGTGACCGGCATGCCGTCGACATCGGCCGATATCGGAACGAGCCGCCGTGCGACGACCCCAGCGAGCCTGCGTCCGAGACCGATGTCAGCGAACAGTTCGTCGCGGGTCTTCGCACCGCTCTCCGACTCGACCCGCTGCCAGTCGCTGTCGAGCAGTGCGTCGAACTCGCGATCGAGCTGCCGGACGGATTGCTCCAGCAGCCGCCGACCGAGCTCCACGGACTCCGCATATTTCATCGTCTTCAGGTAGTGCCGTATCTCTGAGCGCGCGCGGCCCGTGCGGACGAAGCCGACCCAGGTCGGGTTCGGCCGCGACGTCGGCGACGTGACGACATCGACGACGTCGCCGGACTGCAGCTCGGTGCGCAGCGGCGACAGCTGGCCGTTGATTCGCGCGGCGATGCACGTGTTGCCGATATCGGTGTGGATCTGATACGCGAAATCGATCGGCGTCGCGCCGCGCGGCAGCGTGATGATCTTGGACTTCGGCGTGAACACGTAGACGGTCTCCGGGAACAGGTCGACCTTGATGTGCTCGAGGAACTCGGCCGCATCGCCGGTCTGGTTCTGGATCTCCAGCAGCGACTGCAGCCACTGATGCGTGTTCGGATGCAGGTTGGCCGAGTCCTCGAGATTCTTGTACAGCCAGTGCGCGGCGACCCCGGACTCGGCGACGCGATGCATGTCCTGCTTCTCGAGGAACGCCACAAGCTCGTCCAGTTCTTCGATCCAGCCCTCGGTGTTTTCCCTCATACCGTTGGCGATATCGCCCTCGTACTGTTCCCACCCGGTCTCGTGCACGGTGAGTTCGGTTCCGCCGTCCTTGTCGACGAGGGTGAACCGTACGAGCGTCGAATTGCCGGGTGTGGGATCCGCATCCTTCTCCCGTGCCCAGCGGAACGCGAAGAAATTCGGTTCGTCGATCTCCTCGACGGTCAGCCGGAACTCTCCCCACTCGGACCAGGTCATCTTTCCCGTGCCGCCGACGCT
>JBDTIS010000030.1:0-21865 GCA_039936235.1 Burkholderiaceae bacterium
ACTTCGTCGAGGCGCGCGTTCCACAGCACCTCGATCGATCCGGTCTTCTCCTTCTCCTTCAGCTTGTCGATCAGGATGGCTTCGGCCCTGAACTTCTCGCGGCGATGGATGACGATGACCTTCTTCGCGATGTTCGACAGGTACAGGGCCTCTTCGACAGCCGTGTTGCCGCCGCCGACGACCGCGACGTCCTGGCCCTTGTAGAAGAAGCCGTCGCAGGTCGCGCAGCCGGACACGCCGCGGCCCATGAACGCTTCTTCGGACGGCAGGCCGAGGTACATCGCCGACGCGCCGGTCGCGATGATCAGCGCGTCGCAGGTGTAGCGGCTCGCGTCGCCGATCAGCAGGAAGGGCTTCTGCCGCAGTTCGACCGTATGGATGTGGTCGAACACGATGTCGGTGTCGAAGCGCTCTGCATGCGCGAGGAAACGCTGCATCAGTACGGGTCCCTGGACGCCTTCCGCATCGGCAGGCCAGTTGTCGACGTCCGTGGTCGTCATCAGCTGGCCGCCTTGCGCGATACCGGTGATCAGCATCGGCTTGAGGTTCGCGCGAGCCGCGTAGACCGCGGCCGTGTAGCCGGCCGGCCCGGAGCCGAGGATGAGGACACGAGCGTGCTTGGGTGCGGACATGATGGGGCGCAAGGAGGGGGAGACGGTCGAAGGTAGGGACGATACGTGCTGCGGCAAGTGGCCGCGGCGGTCGCGTCGCGCGCTGAGCCGGATTATAGGAGGGCAGGACGGTCCGTGTTTTCCCGATCCTTCGGCACGATGCCGAACGCGTGACCTGCACGCGACCGGTTCGAGGACCGGCCGATATAATCCGCCGATGCCCCGCTCCGCATCCCTTTCCCCATCCACCGCTACGCTGAAAACCGCGCTCGACGGCCGCGACGTGAAGCGCCCGTCCGGAGCCGCCCGCGGCGCCAATGCACGCAACGGCGAGATTTCGCGCGCGTCGCGGCTGTTCCGCGAGGCGCGCTGGCTCGCGTTCGCGGCACTCGCGCTGTACCTGTTCCTGATCCTCGTCACCTACACCGCGGCGGACCCGGGCTGGTCGCACAGCGCGTCGGTCGCGTCGCTCGGCAATCGCGGCGGCCGCTTCGGCGCGTGGCTGGCCGACGTGCTGCTGTCGGTGTTCGGCTACTCGTCGTACTGGCTGATCGTCCTGTTCGCCAGCCGGGTGGCGGTCGGCTATCGCGCGCTGGTGCGCAGCCGCCTGCTGCCGAACGACGACGCGCCGCCGGAGCCGGTCTGGATCCATCTCGCCGGCTTCTTCGTGCTGCTGGTCGCCTCCTGCGGCATCGAGCACTTCCGCGCGTCGGGGCTCGCGGCCGCGGCACGACATGCACTGCCGCAGGGACCGGGCGGCGTGCTCGGCGGCGAAGAGGTGCGGCTGCTGGTCGGCGCGTTCGGCATGACCGGCGCCACGCTGGCGCTGCTGGTGTTGTTCGCCGGCGGCTTCTCGCTGTTCACCGGCTGGTCGTGGCTGATGATCGCCGAGCGCGTCGGTGGCTTCCTCGAAGGCGCCGTGATGCTGTTCAAGCGCAAGCGCGAGGCGGCCGAAGACCGTGCGGTCGGCGCGGAGGCCGCCGTGGTCCGCGAGGTCGCCGTGGTGCAGGAGCGCAGTCGCATCGTCGAGGCGCCGCCGATCCGCATCGAACCGCAGGTCGTCGCGATACCGCAGTCGTCGCGCGTCGACAAGGAGAAGCAGGTTCCGTTGTTCGCCGAAATCACCGGCACCGACCTGCCGCCGCTGTCTCTGCTCGCGCCGCCTCCGGTGATGCAAGAGACGGTCAGCCCCGAGACACTCGAGTTCACGTCGCGTCTGATCGAGAAGAAACTGAAGGACTTCGGCGTCGAAGTGCAGGTGGTCGCCGCGCATCCGGGCCCGATCATCACGCGCTACGAGGTCGAGCCGGCCACCGGCGTCAAGGGCAGCCAGATCGTCGGGCTCGCGAAGGATCTGGCGCGCGCGTTGTCGCTGGTGTCGATCCGCGTCGTCGAGACCATCCCCGGCAAGACGACGATGGGCCTCGAGTTACCGAACCCGCGCCGCCAGGCCGTGCGGCTCTCCGAGATCCTCGGCTCGCAGGTCTACAACGAGAGCGCGTCGCCGCTGACCCTGGCGCTCGGCAAGGACATCGCGGGCCGCCCGGTCGTGGCCGACCTCGCGAAGATGCCGCACCTGCTGGTCGCCGGTACGACCGGCTCCGGCAAGTCGGTCGGCATCAACGCGATGATCCTGTCGCTGCTGTACAAGGCCGAGGCGAATCAGGTCCGCATGATCATGATCGACCCGAAGATGCTCGAGCTGTCGGTCTACGAAGGCATCGCGCATCTGCTCGCGCCGGTCGTCACCGACATGCGCCAGGCCGGTCACGCGCTGAACTGGGCCGTGGCCGAAATGGAGCGCCGCTACAAGCTGATGAGCAAGCTGGGCGTGCGCAATCTCGCCGGCTACAACAACAAGATCGCCGAGGCGGCCAAGAAGGAGGAGAAGATCCCCAATCCGTTCTCGCTGACCCCGGACGCGCCTGAGCCGCTCGACAAGCTGCCGACCATCGTCATCGTGATCGACGAACTGGCCGACCTGATGATGGTGGTCGGCAAGAAGGTCGAGGAGCTGATCGCGCGGATCGCGCAGAAGGCGCGCGCGGCCGGCATCCACCTGATCCTCGCGACGCAGCGGCCGAGCGTCGACGTGATCACCGGCCTGATCAAGGCCAACATCCCGACACGGATCGGCTTCCAGGTGTCGTCGAAGATCGACAGCCGCACGATTCTCGACCAGCAGGGCGCCGAGGCGCTGCTGGGCATGGGCGACATGCTGTACCTGCCGCCGGGCAGCGGCATTCCGCAGCGAGTCCACGGCGCGTTCGTCGCCGACGAGGAGGTGCATGCGGTGGTCGAATATCTGAAGAAGCAGACCGACGCGCAGGGCGGCCCGAACTACATCGAGGGCATCCTCGAAGGCGGCGTGCTCGGAGATATGGAGGATGGCGCGGTGGCGTCGGCCGAAGGTCGCGGCGGCGAGGCCGATGCGCTGTACGACGAAGCCGCGGCGATCGTCATCAAGGACAGGCGCGCGTCGATCTCGTATGTGCAGCGCAAGCTGCGGATCGGCTACAACCGCGCGGCGCGCCTGCTCGAGGACATGGAGAAGGCGGGTCTCGTGTCTGCACTGCAGTCGAACGGCAATCGCGAGATCCTGGTGCCGTCGTCGAGCGGCGAGTAAGCATCGTGGTCTGTCCGACAGGCCGCAGTCGCGGCCTGTCGGATCCCGGTAGCGGGCAGACCGCCCGGACGTGCGGCGGGCTGCCGGCTTCCGGGGTCCTGTTTACTTCGGCATCAGCACCGTGTCGATGACGTGGATCACGCCGTTGTCGGCCATCACATCGGCCTTGATGACTTTCGCGTCGTCGACCGTGACGCCACCGGCCGTCGCGATCGTCAATTCGCCGCCCTGCACGGTCTTGACCTTGCCCGGCTTGATGTCCTTCGACAGCACCTTGCCCGGCACCACGTGATAGGTCAGCACGGCGGTCAGCTTGGCCTTGTCCTTCAGCAGTGCATCGAGATCGGCCTTGGGGATCTTCGCGAATGCGTCGTCGGTCGGCGCGAAGACGGTGAATGGGCCCTTGCCCTTCAACGTGTCCACCAGGCCGGCGGCCTGCAGTGCGGCGACGAGCGTCTTGAAGCTGCCGGCAGCGACGGCGGTGTCGACGATGTCCTTGGCCTGGGCCGAGACGGCGCACAGGGCGATGGCTGCAGCAACGAGAAATTTCTTCATGGGATGTTCTTTCGAGAAGGACCGACGGCGCGGGCCGCCGGTCATTGTTTCGGGAGACGAACGAAGCTCAGGCGGCGGGCAGCAGCACCGAGTCGATCACGTGGATGACGCCGTTGGTGCACTCGATGTCGGTCTTCACGACCGTCGTCGCGCCGTTGAGCTTGACGCCGTCCTTCGTGCTGATCGCGAGCGTGGCGCCGTTGACGGTCTTGGCCGATCGGCCGTCCATCGTCATGACATCGGCAGCCATCACCTTGCCGGCAACGACGTGGTACGTGAGGATCGAGGTGAGCGTCGGGATGTCCTTCAGGAGGCCTTCCACCGTGCCGGCGGGCAGCTTGGCGAAAGCCTCATCGGTCGGCGCGAAGACGGTGAACGGGCCCTTGCCCTTGAGCGTCTCGACGAGATTGGCTGCGGTCAAGGCCGCGGCGAGGGTCTTGAAACTGCCCGCCGCAACGGCGGTATCGATGATGTCTTGCATTGATTTTCTTTCAGGAGTGGACGGATCCGGCAGGCGCCGGCGGATCAGATACGGGACCAGAGGTCTCGCTGCTTGAACTGAAACTACTTGTTCGCGAAAAGATATTACGCGGATAGCGTGCAATGAAACGCATCTGAATCATAAGAAGCGGGTATAAAGCACAGAATAGCGTTTCACTCCCGTATCAAATAGAGTGATTGTTCCAATATTGCTTATCTTTCCAAGGCCGCTCGATGAATGCATCCGTAGACTCTGTGCAACCCGGCTCGAAGCCGCTTCTGCTTCGCAGTGGAACGGCTGCACGCCTAGCGGGGGTGTCTTCGTCGACCCTGCGGATCTGGGAGCATCGCTATGGCGTGGTGTCGCCGCCGAGGTCGCCGTCCGGCCAGCGCACGTACTCGATGGCGGACGTCCAGCGGCTGCGCCTGATCAGGCAGCTGACGTCCGAGGGTCATGCGATCGGGACGGTCGCCAACCTGGACGTCGACGAGCTCGGCAGCCTGGCGTCGGGTAGCCGGCTGTCCGCCGAAGGGCGGCAGCGGGTGCTGGTGGTGGGCCATGGTGCCGCGCGGAAGCTCAAGGGTCGGCTCGGAACTTCGCCGGTACTCGTATTCGACGACCTCGGTGACATGGAGTCGAAGGTCATCGTGACCGGTGCCGCGGACGTGCTCGTCGTCCACGTGCCGTCGCTGCAACCGAACACGCCCGAGCGGATCCTCGCGCTTCGGACCGTGCTGCCCGTCGTCAGCGTCGTCGTGGTCTATGCCTTCGGCACCGAGGCGGTCGCCGAGGCCCTCCGCGCGGCCGGCGTCGTCGTGCGTCGAGAGCCCGTCACCGGTCGGGAACTGGCGCGGCTCGTCGCTTCGGCCAGGCCGTTTCAAGTCGCGCCTGCGCGCGGCGCGCAGATCGATCCGAGGCACTACGACGATGCCGAACTGGTCGCCCTGACGGAGATCGCTTCATCGGTGGCCTGCGAGTGCCCGCGACACCTGGCCGAGATCGTGACGATGCTGGTCGGGTTCGAGCTCTACAGCACCGAATGCGCATCGCGCAGTCCGGCCGACGCGGCGTTGCATCGCCATCTCGGCGAAGTCACCGGCGTTGCGAGAACGCTGCTCGAGCAGGCGCTTTCGCGCGTGATCGCCGAAGAGGGGCTTTAGGGCTCCCTCGACCTAGCCGGTGCTTTCCATGCACCTCGACGCCGGCGCGTGCAGTGCACGGCGGCGCTTCAGCGAGGTATTGTCACGTCCGGTTTCAGATGGTCGCATGCAGTCTGGAACCCCGGTCGGGCATTCGGCTCTGTCTGGCGGACGTCCCCTGTATTGTTTCTCAGCGAGCACTTCATGAATGGCAGCCGGTACTTTCCACGTTTCTTGCCGTCGTCGCGGCTCGCCGCGGTCCTGTCGACGGCGCTGCTGACCGTCATGGCGGTGACTGCGCAGGCCGGGTCGCTCGATGACCTCCACAATTTCGCGACGCAGACGAAGACCGCGAAAGGCAGCTTCACGCAGCGCGTCGTGTCACGCACGCAGAAGGCATCGCCGCCGACCAGCGGCGACTTCGTGTTCGCGCGTCCGGGGCGCTTTCGCTGGACCTACAGCAAGCCCTACGAGCAGGTGCTGGTCGCCGACGGCGACAAGCTGTCGATCTACGACAAGGATCTGAACCAGGTCACGGTCCGCAAGCTCGGCGACGCGCTGGGCAGCACGCCGGCCGCGATCCTGTTCGGCGGCAACGATATCGACAAGGGCTTCGAGCTGGAGGACACCGGCACACGGGACGGGGTTGCATGGCTGGAGGCCACGCCGAAGGGCAAGGACACCACGTTCGAGAAGATCTCGATCGGCTTTCGAAACGGCGAACTCGCTGCGATGGAACTGCACGACGCGCTAGGTCAGGTCACGATGCTGGAGTTCAGCGACGTCCAGCGCAATCCGAAGGTGGACGCATCGACCTTCGTCTTCACGCCGCCGAAGGGCGCCGACGTGCTGCATCAGAACTGACCTCCGCGCGGGGCGCGCGGAGGTCGACGACCGTGTCAACTTTCGAGCTTCGCGTCCATCGTGATGTCGGCCTTCAACAGCTTCGAGACCGGACATCCGGCCTTCGCCATGCCGGTGGCCTTCTCGAACGTCGCCTGATCGGCACCAGGGATCTTGCACGCCACGTCGAGGTGCACGGCCTTGATCGAGAAGCCGTCGCCGTCCTTGTCGAGCGAGACGGTCGCGGTCGTGCGGATGCTGTCCGCGGTCAGACGCATCTCGCCGAGGATCAGCGACAGTGCCATCGAATAGCAGGCGGCATGTGCGGCGCCGATCAGTTCTTCCGGGTTCGTTCCGGGACCGCCTTCGAAACGCGACTTGAAGCCATAAGGCGCCTCCTTCAGCACGCCGGTCTGCGTCGAGATGGTGCCGCCACCGTCCTTGATGCCGCCGTGCCAGTAGGCCGATCCGCTCTTCTTGATCATGAGGGTTCCTCGTCTTCGGGATGGATGAATGGGAGCGCCGCAGGATAGCCGAACGTCGCATTCCGTTCAGCGTGCCACCCAGACGAGTGCGAGCGCGATGGCGGCGGGCACGGCCTGGACGAACAGGATCTTCCTCCCGACGGTGATGGCGCCGAACAGACCGGCGACGATCACGCAGACCAGGAAGAAGCACTCGACCGCGAAAGCCCCCGGTGCGCTGGCCGATCCAGACCACGAAAGGATCAAGCCCCACACCAGTCCCGCGACGAGGAAGCCGTTGTAGAGGCCCTGATTGGCGGCTAACGACTTCGTGGCCTCGGCGAATTCCGGCGTGAGGCCGAAGATCTTGTACCCCCTCGGCTTCGTCCACAGGACCATCTCGAGCAGCATGAAGTACCCATGCAGCGCTGCGACGAATGCGACTGCGACAGCGGCGACGACGTTCATGCACTTCCTTCGTGGGCAAGACCGGCGGGCTTCTGACTACCGCTTGTATTTCCACTGACGCGTCTTGCCTTCGGCGATCCATTCGGCCGCGATCACGATCCGCGAAGCGCGGGTCTCGTCGCGCTTCGCTTCGACGTTCCACTCGACATAGTCGCGGCGCGCGCTCGGACTGAACGCGTCGAAATGCCTGCCCGCGGCGACGACGCATCCCGATGCAACGGCGAGGTCTGCAGGCGTCTCGAGCGCGTCCTTCGGTGCGGCCTTCGCCCGCACCGGCCTGGCGTCCGCTTCGTTGAGCTTCATCGCAGACGGGTAAGGACGGGACGGGCGAACGGGGCCGACTTCGCGATGTACGCATCGACGCGCGCATCGCGCGCAGCGACCGGGGTGGTCTTCGCAGCGGTTGCCATGGGCCTCCTTCGGTCGCTTCGGCGCATCGGACGCAGGTCGATGCTGCCGGACACCGGGAGCTTAGCGAAGCGCGTGGCGCAACGAAAGGGCTCGATCAGCGGGAATGAGCACTGTCTTCGGTGCGACGTCGCGGTCGGTGAGCGTCTGCAGGAACGCGACGATGTCCGCGATCTCGCGGTCATCGAGCGATGGCTTGCCGCCGCGCCGGCCGCCGAAAGGCGCGTCGCGTTCGACATGAGCCCGGTACTGCGCCGGAAGATCATCGTAAGCGGCGACACGCCCGCCGCGCAGCGGATACCAGCGTTCGGGATTCGTGTCGCGGTCCGCATAGAAGCGCACGGCATCCGTCAGCGAGTGCGCGACACCGTTGTGGAAGAAGCTGCGACGGATGGCGACGTTGCGCAGGCTCGGGGCGCGGAACAGCCCACAGTAGTCGGCGCGATCGGTCAGGTCGGTCCGGAACGGGCCGCACAGGCCGAGGTCGTGATAGCGCGGATCGGCGTTCGCCGGAATGGCGGCGTTGCGTGGCACGCCGAGCGCCGCGAAGCCGAAGTCGGTGAAGGCCGGGAACGCGCCTTCCCGGATCGTGCTCGGATGACACGACGCGCAGTTCCCCTTGTTCGCATCGTTGAAGAGCGCCAGTCCCTTCTGTTCACGCGGGCTCAGCGTCTCGCGCCCGCGCAGCCAGCCGTCGTAGCGGCTGTCGTACGGATAGAAGTCCGACGGGCTCTGCTGGTACACCTCGAGCGCCAGCGTGCCGGCCTTGAAGGCGAGCGCGTGATCGTCGAACACGTGGGCGCCGAAGGTCGCACGGAAGTCGTCGGCGTACGTCGCCTTCGCGATCCGTGCGACGACCGCATCCTCGTTCGCATTCGCCATCTCGAACGGCGACAA
Organism: Burkholderiaceae bacterium; assembly: GCA_039936235.1. Classification (GTDB taxonomy): domain Bacteria; phylum Pseudomonadota; class Gammaproteobacteria; order Burkholderiales; family Burkholderiaceae_D; genus CAHJXF01. Next base: position 8,493 of record JBDTIS010000030.1, read on the forward strand.
AAGCGGGATGCGTGCCTGGTCGTGCTTCGACGGCGCGCGACCGTCCCAGCCGTTGCCGCCGGCCGGACCCTGGTCCTCGCTGTCGTTGCCATCGGTTTCGGCGAAGTGCTCGGTAAACGCCGGGACGTTCTGCAGGTAGCGCAGCGACGGGACGGCACGGACGCCGGGCAGCCTGCCGGTCGGCCCGCCCGACTGGATGGCCTTCGCGTTCGGCGGTCCGTAGGCGAAGCGCGGGTCGTGGCAGGACGCGCACGACTGACGGCCCGACGCCGACAGCGACGCGTCGAAGAACATCCTGCGGCCGAGTGCGGTCATCGCGGCGGGGGCCGGTGTCTTCTCGAACGTCGTGCCGTAGAAGCCGGGTGCACCACCGGCGGCCGGCGCCGCCTGTGCCGAGAACGTCCAGACGATGCACGCGAACGCAGCGACGCTTCTCGCTGTGAAGAGTCTTTCCATACGCCGATGCTAGCGCGACCTGGCGGCTGGTTTCATGACAGCACCGTGACGCGCTCGTGCGTGTGGCAGACGACGCGAAAGGCTTGCGCAACATTGCCGATCGGTGGCCATCCTTCGACGACCACCGCGGTCGCAACCGGGCTGTCATGTTCGCGTAGCACCCTGCGCGATCTGCAATTCCGCAGCCGAGGAAACCCCATGTACAAACGTGTCATCCCCAGTGCCGCCGTTCTGTCGGTCGCCGTCGCCATCGCGTCCTGCGGCAACGACGACGGTACCCCAACGCCGCCGGTCGCCGTCGACAAGGTGCAGCAGGTCCAGAACGTCGTCGTGATCTACGCCGAGAACCGTGCGTTCGACAACCTGTTCGGCAACTTCCCCGGAGCCCACGGGCTGTCGGAAGTCGTCGATGCGACCGGCAAGGCCACGGCCGCCTACGTGCCGCAGAAGGATCGCGACGGCAGGACGATCCTCGCGACGCTGCCGCAGACCTGGGGTGGCGTGACGGCCGCCGGCGTGCAGCCGGTCGTGACGCAGGCGCAGAGTGCGAACCTGCCGAACGCGCCGTTCGCGATCGAGACCGCCTTCACGCCGACGTCGAGCGCGGTGCTCGACCTGAACACGACGACGCGCGACCTGTATCACCGCTTCTTCGAGAACCAGATGCAGATCGGTACGAACAACGACGGTTTCGCCGCATGGGCCGACGCCGGCGGGCTGACGATGGGTCACTTCGACAACAGCGGATCCGCCCTTTACAAGCTCGCGCAGAAATACGTGCTGGCCGATCAATTCTTCGAAGGCGCGTTCGGCGGGTCGTTCCTCAATCACCAGTACCTGATCTGCGCGTGCGCACCGGAATATCCGGGCGCGGCCAGCGCGGCCGCGGCGCCGACGATCGCGATCGTCGACAAGGATGCGACCGGTGCCTACCTGCCGCGCCTGACGACGGCGGCCAGCTCGCCGGCATCGGCATTGAGCGGGCCGCCGGTGTTCGCGCGCAGCGGCAACATCACGCCTGCCAATTACTTCGGCGACAACAGGTTCTACGCCGTCAACACGATGCAGGCGCCGTACCAGCCGAGCGGCAACGCGCCGGTCGACGCGACCGGCAACAACCTGCTGTTCGCGAATCCCGCCGCGGCGACGACGTTGCCGCCGCAGACCGCAGCGAACATCGGTGACCTGCTGACTGCCAGGAGCGTGACGTGGAAGTGGTACGGCGGCGCGTGGAACGCGGCGGTCGCCGACGGCACGCGTGTCGCGAGCGCCGCGCGGTCCGTGATCTACGCGCCGTCGACGGCGCGCGCGTCGCCGGACTTCCAGCCGCATCACCAGCCGTTCAACTACTACGCGAACTTCGACCCGGTGACGCACGCGGCCGATCGTGCGGCGCATCTGAAGGACTACACGGACCTCGTGTCCGATGCGGCTGCGGGGACGTTGCCGGCGGTCAGCTTCTACAAGCCGCAGGGCAACTTCAACCAGCACGAAGGGTATGCGAACGTGGCCGACGGCGATGCGCACATCGCCGACCTGGTCGCGAAGCTGCAGGCCAGCCCGCAGTACGCGCACATGCTGATCGTGATCACCTACGACGAATTCGGCGGCGTGTGGGATCACGTCGTGCCGCCGAAGGGCGACAAGCTCGGTCCGGGGACGCGCATCCCGGCGATCCTCGTGTCGCCGCTCGCGAAGGCGGGGTACGTCGATCACACACCCTATGACACGGCCTCGATCCTGCGCTTCATCACGCGGCGCTGGGGACTGCCGACGCTGGCCGGGCTGACGGCGAGGGACACGGCGCTGAAGGCGAACGGTCAGCCGGCGATGGGCGACTTGAGCAACGCGTTGCAGTGATCGACGACCGCCCGAGCCATCGTACGAATCTCTCCCCCAGCGGGGGAAGGGGCTTCCTTCGCGATGCCCGGCCTCACTTCGGCGAATGCAACCCCACCTTGTTGCCCTCCGAATCCAGGAAGATCGCGTAGTACCCCATCTCCGGCGTGATCAGCGTCTTCTCGGTCAGCACCTTGCCGCCGGCCGCGTCGACGCGCAGCAGCGCGTCGGTGAGGTCTTCGCCGCCGTTCAGATAGACCAGCGTCCCCTGGCGCGCCGGCAGGAAATCTTCTGTCTTGACGATCGCGCCGCCGACACGACCGTCTCCCTGCTCGAACGGCAACATCCCCATGCGGCTCGACCCCATGTCCATCTCGGGCATCTCGTACGCGAGGATGCGGCTGTAGAACATCTTCGCGCGGGCGAAGTCGTCGACCGGAATCTCGAACCAGTTGATCGCGTTCGGTTGCTTGACCATCGTGCCAGCTCCTGTGATGTCGATCGGGTTGTCATCGTCGTTCTCGCGGCGACGATGATCGCTCAGGGATTCCGGCGTCCCCATGTCGGAAGGCGCCGCGACTTGCCGTCGGGCGGCGGCGTCGGGCGGATCGACGATCAGCCGCTTGCCGAAGCTCACGACGTCGTTATCGACGTAGCCGAGCGCGTGATGCCGCTTGAGGCCGCAGGCCTCTCACGATGCAACGACCGCGTCGGTGCCGTCCGCGATGAAAGAGCGGATGTCCAGCGCGTTCATGCGATCAGCGTGACCAGGTTCACCTCGGTCTTCGCGCCGTCGATGCGCAGCTCGCCGATCGAGATCGGCAGACGGAAGCGACGCGGTCCGGCACTGCCGGGATTCACGTAGAGCACGCCGTCGCGCGCGACCGTCGTCGGCTTGTGCGAGTGGCCGTGGACGACGATCGTCACGCCGCGCGGTGTCGTCGACAGGTCGGCGAGATCGTGGATCGCCAGCAGCGCGACGTCCTCGATACGGATCGTCAGCCGTTCAACGATCGCGTCGGCCCACGCGCCGCGATCGTTGTTGCCGCGCACCGCATCGACCGGGGCGATGCGGGCCAGCGCTTCGAGGACCGCCGGATCGCAGATGTCGCCCGCGTGCACGATGCGATCGCAGCCCTGCAGAAACGCGACCGCCTCGGCGCGCAGCAGGCCGTGCGTGTCCGAGATCAGGCCGATGCGCTGCATGTTCAGGCCAGTGCGATGCGGTAGCGCAGGCTCGGCGCGCCGGCGTGTTCCGGCGGCTGGTCGAACGCCTCGACGAGCACGCCGCCGTTGGCCGCGATCACGCGTTGCGATGCGAGATTGTCGACGGCCGTCGTGACGGTGACGAACGGTAGTCCTTCATCGCGCGCATCGTCGAGGATCAGCCCGAGCGCCCGCGTCGCGTGACCGCGCCGTTGCTGCCACGGCACGACCGAATAGCCGACATGACCGAGACAGTAAGGCGGCAGGTCGGTCGTGCCGGGCTGCCAGCGCAGGCCGACGATGCCGCAGAAGACACCGTCCCAGATCCAGCGCCGATAACCGGGCAGCCGCGGCATCAGGCTGCCGTCCGGCATCCGGATCGGCGCGCCGCGCGCCTCCCGGTCGACCTGCGCCGCGAGATAGCCCGGCGGGTCCGCGTCGATCAGCGCGAGTTCCTCGCGGGCAGCTTCCGTGCCGCGCTGGCTGTCCGGCGACCAGCCGCGCGCGAGCGCATCCCGCATTCCTTCGAGATAAGCTTCCGCTGGCCACACGAGCTGCATCGCGCATTCCTTTCCGGGACACGATCGAACGAGATCGCGATCCTATCGCCGAAAGACGGCGCGTGGCACCCGCTTCGGGCCGATGGAGACCGCAGGCCGACGATGATCGAAGACACGATGGACCCCTCGCTCTCGGACGCGGAGCCCACCCCGTCGCAGGCCGACGCTGCGGTTCCGATGGTGCCGCGCGAGGTCGAGCTCAAGCTGTTCGTCCCCGCGACCAGCGTCGCAGTGCTGCGCGCGCATCCGCTGTGGGTCGGACGATCGGTTGCACCGCTGCGGGTGTCCCGCATCGACAACCGCTATTTCGATACGCCGGAGCGCGAGCTCGCCGCCCGCGGCATGGCGCTGCGGCTGCGCCGCGTCGGACGACGCTGGGTGCAGACGCTCAAGGTCGCCGAGCCTGGCGAAGGCGCGCTCAGCGTGCGTGGCGAATGGGAGATGCCGGTAGCCGGACCGGCGCTGGAACTGGCGCTGTTGAAGGACACGCCGCTGTCCTCACTCGGGTCCCTGCGCACGCTCGGCCGGCGGCTGGCACCGATGTTCACGACCAACTTCAGGCGCGAGGCGCGGATGGTGGCGTTGAAGGACGGGGCCCTCGTCGAATGCGCCTTCGACGTCGGCGTCATCGCGAGTGGACGCGGCAGGACGCGTCGCGTGCTGTCGATCTGCGAACTCGAGATCGAAGTGAAGCAGGACAGCGCCGTCGGAGCTCTCCCCGACCTGATGCGCTTCGCCGCGCGGCTGACCCGTGACATGCCGTTGATTCCGCTCGCCGCGAGCAAGGCCGCCCGCGGTCATCGGCTCTCAGCGGACGAGCCGCTGCTGGCTGTCAAGGCCAGACTGCCGATCCCGGATCCGGGCGACGGCGCGCGCCTGCATATGGCGCGCGTGCTGGAAGCCTGCAATCGTGCGTTGCTCGACAACGTGCACGCGCTGCTCGAAGCGACCAGGCACCAGGTCGCCGCCGATGTCGACCTGGAGTTCGTCCATCAGGCGCGCGTGGCGGTGCGGCGGATGCGCAGCGCGTTGCGCACGTTTCGCAGCGTCCTCGATCGGCAGCGCGTGGCCGATCTCGACGCGTGGCTGACCGCGACAGGCCACGCCCTCGGCGTTGCCCGCGACTGGGACGTCTTCGCAACGACGCTGCACAAGCGACTGGATCAGGAAGTGGCCACCGATGCAGAAGGACGCGCGGCCGTCGACGCGATGCGCGGCGAGGCATGCCTGCGCAGGGCCGAAGCGCACGCGGCCTTGCGCGACCACTGCCTGCAGGGACCGTTCGGCGCGACCACCATCGCCATCGAGCGGATGGCGACGCGGTTGCGCGCCGAAGCGGGCGGCAAGCACGACGCGCGACTGGCCGCGTGCGCGCCCGCCTGGCTGTCGAGCCAGCGCGATCGGCTGATCGAGCGATCGCGACGGATCGCGGTCCTCGACACCGCACAGCGGCATGCGTTGCGCGTGGAGGTGAAACGTCTGCGCTATGCGCTCGACCTGCTCGAATCGCTGTACGACAAGCGGGATGTCGAGGCCTTTCGCGACGCGCTGGCCGACCTGCAGGACAAGCTCGGCAAGCTCAACGACGTCGTCGTCGCCGACACGTTGATCGACGCGATGACGGGCGATGCGGGCGCGGCGCTGGTACGCACGCGCTTTCGCGGCTGGCTGGTTCCGCATGTGCGGAAACAGCTGCCGAAGGTCGCGGCGCTGTCGGTCGAGTTCGAGCTGGTCCACCCGCCGTGGCTCGCGCGCCATGAGACGGTCCTCGATGGAGATTCCGCGTGAGTGCGTCTGCAGACCTGTTCGGCGGCGCCGCGCCGATTCCGCCGGCGCGCAAGACGGCGCGAGGTCCGAACGCCGACGACGCCAGCGTGATCCCGCTGGCCGAGCGGCTGCGTCCGCGCACGATCAACGACGTCATCGGCCAGCCGCAACTCCTGGGCCCCGGCAAGCCGCTGCGCGTCGCGTTCGAGTCCCAGCGACCGCATTCGATGATCCTGTGGGGGCCGCCCGGAGTCGGCAAGACCACGCTCGCGCGGCTGATGGCCGACGCGTTCGACGCGGACTTCATCGCGCTGTCGGCCGTGCTGGCCGGCGTGAAGGACATCCGCGATGCGGTCTCGCGAGCCGAACTGACGCGTGCACAGTCGGGTCGACAGACGATCGTGTTCGTCGACGAGGTCCATCGCTTCAACAAGAGCCAGCAGGACGCGTTCCTGCCGCATGTCGAGTCGGGGCTGTTCGTGTTCATCGGCGCGACCACCGAGAACCCGTCGTTCGAGGTCAACGGGGCGCTGCTGTCGCGCGCGGCGGTATACGTACTGACCAGCCTCGACGCGGCCGATCTCGACACGCTGGTCGAACGTGCCGTGACCGATCCGATCGCGGCCGAGACGCTCGGTCTCGCGTTCACGGCGACCGCGCGCAAGACCCTGATCGCGAGCGCCGACGGCGACGCCCGCAAGCTGCTCAACAACCTCGAGATCGTGGCGCGCGCGGCGCGTGCCGATGGCGGATCAACGGATGCGAAGGCACCGATCGACGACGCGTTGCTGGCCCGCGCGTTGTCCGAAAACCTGCGCCGCTTCGACAAGGGTGGCGACGCGTTCTACGACCAGATTAGCGCGCTCCACAAGGCGGTCCGCGGCAGTCATCCCGATGCGTCGCTGTACTGGTTCTGCCGGATGCTCGACGGCGGCGCCGACCCGCGCTATCTGGCGCGCCGGATGATCCGCATGGCGAGCGAAGACATCGGCCTCGCGGACCCGCGTGCGCTGCGCGTCACGCTCGACGCAGCCGAGGTCTACGAGCGTCTCGGCAGTCCCGAAGGCGAGCTCGCGCTGGCCGAGGCCGTGGTCTATCTCGCGTGCGCGGCGAAGTCGAATGCGGTCTATGTCGCGTACGGCGCGGCGCGCAGCTTCATCAAGCAGGACGGCTCGCGCCCGGTCCCGCCGCACATCCGCAACGCGCCGACGAAGCTGATGAAGGAACTCGGCTTCGGCAAGGAATACCGCTACGCGCACGACGAGCCGGACGCGTATGCCGCCGGCGAGAGCTACCTGCCGGAAGGGATGGCGGAGCCGGGCTGGTACCGGCCTGTGCCGCGCGGACTCGAGGCGAAGATCCGCGAGAAGCTCGCGCATCTGCGGGCGCTCGACGACGCGGCGAGGGACGCAGCACAGGACTGATGCTTCGGCAGCGCACATCAACACAATGCCAACGATGACGACCGACTCCGACCACGAACCATCGAAGCAGGGCGACCGCACAGGCATCACGGCACTGACCGCGGTGCAGTTGTCGCAGGCCATCCGGTCGCGTGCGGTCTCGTGCGTAGAGGTGATGACCGCGTATCTGTCGCAGATCGAGCGCTTCAACCCGCGCGTCAACGCGATCGTGTCGTTGCAGCGACCAGACGATCTGCTCGCGCAGGCCGCGCGACGAGATGTGGCGCTCGCGCAGGCGCTGCGCACCGGCGACACGGTCGGCTGGATGCATGGCTTCCCGCACGCGACCAAGGACCTCACGAGCACCGCCGGCATGGTGACGACGCAGGGTTCGCCGCTGTTCGCCTCGTTCGTGCCCGATCACGACTCGATCCTGGTCGAGCGACTGCGCGCGGCCGGTGCCATCCTGATCGGCAAGACCAACGTGCCCGAATTCGGGCTCGGGTCGCACACGTACAACGCGGTGTTCGGCACGACCGGCAACGCCTTCGACCCGTCGAAGAGCGCGGGCGGCAGCAGCGGCGGTGCCGCGGTCGCGCTCGCGCTGAACCTTCTTCCGGTGGCCGACGGCAGCGACTTCATGGGATCGCTGCGCAACCCGGCCGGATGGAACAACGTCTTCGGCTTCAGACCTTCGTACGGCCGAGTCCCGTCGGGGCCGGCGGCCGACGTGTTCTTCCAGCAGTTCGGCATCGAAGGCCCGATGGCGCGCACGGTCGCCGACCTGGGGATGCTGCTGTCGACGATCGCGGGCTACGACGATCGCGCGCCGCTGTCGCTGGCCGGGGACGGCGCAGGCTTCGCGTCCCCGTTGCCGCGCGACTTCGCGAGGACGCGGATCGGCTGGCTCGGCGACCACGACGGTTATCTGCCGATGGAAGCGGGCGTGCTCGACACATGCGAACGGGCGCTGGGACATTTCGAGACGATCGGCTGCACGGTGGACGCGGCGCGCGTCGACTTCTCGATGGAGCGCCTGTGGCGGACGTGGCTCGTGATGCGGGCGTTCCGCGTCGCCGGCAGCCTCGCTGCGACGGTCGTCGACCGAGCGAATCGGGCGCTGGTGAAGCCGGAGGCGCGGTGGGAGATCGCGCAAGGTGCGAAGCTCACCGGTGCCGAGATCTACCAGGCCTCGGTCGATCGCTCGACGTGGTACGACGCGCTGCTGCGGCTCTTCGCGGACTTCGATTTTCTGGTGCTGCCGTCGGCCCAGGTGTTTCCGTTCGACAAGACGATAGCGTGGCCCCGGTCGATCGCCGGACGACCGATGGACACCTACCACCGCTGGATGGAAGTGGTGATCGGCGGCACGCTCGCCGGATTGCCGGTGCTGTGTGTGCCGGCAGGCTTCGGGCCGGCCGGTCTGCCGATCGGGCTGCAGATCATCGGTCGGCCGCGCGCGGATCTCGACGTGCTGCAGGTCGGCTATGCGTACGAGCAGGCCAGCGGTTACGGAGCGACGCGGAGTCCGTTGCTGGGATGATCCGTAGGCGTCGCGGCCTTCCTTATGCCTACCGGTCCACGATCTCGATGCGCTTGACGCGCGATGTGGCGCCGCTTTTGATCGACACGTCGGCCTTGCGGCACGCGAAGCGACGCGCGACCAGGGCCACGAGTTCGTCGTTGGCCTTGCCATCCACCGGTTGCGCGACCAGGCTGGCGGACCAGCTTCCGTCTTCGGCTTGCGTGAGTGCGGAGCGACGTGCGTTCGGCTTGACCTTGATGTGCAGGATCATGGGCGGTCATTCGGCTGCGGGTGCCGCAGCGATACTCTGGCGAGCGGCGCAGCGAGGATGCATGTCGCGATCGCACCGGGCAACGCGATCGCGAAGAAGTAGAGGACGCCGACGCAGAACTCGCCGGGTTCGGACATCGCTCTCCTTCGTGAACGGCGATTCTAGCGAGTCGAGGTTGCCCAGGCCTGCAACTGGTCGACGGTCGCCGTCGCGCCGCCGCACACGATGACGAGCACGCGCTCGAAGCGTTCGAGGTCCGCCACGCGTCCGTAGACTGTCGCGAGCGCGGCGCCGCAGGCCGGCTCGACGACGATGCGGTGATCGTCGATGAAGCGCAGGCAAGCGTCGACCGCGGCCGCGTCGGTGACCAAGACGCTGGCGACCGGGTGCTCGCGGGTCCAGCCGAAGGCTCGTTCGCAGACCCGCTTCGCGCCGAGCGAGGTCGCGATGCTGGTGATCGCATCCAGCGTCACGCAGCGGCCCGCGTCCATCGACGCACGCAGCGATGCCGCGCCTTCGGTTTCGACCGCGACGAGCGGCACGTCGGACCAGCCGTTGCGATGCAGCCCTTCGATGACCCCGCACAGGAGCCCGCCACCGCCGACCGCGACGACAACGGCATCGGGTTTCACGCCGGTGCGCGCAGCCTCGTCGATCATCGTCGCGTGACCGGCCCACACCAGCGGGTCGTCGAAGGGATGCACGAACGCGTCGGTCGTCCCGGCCATCGACTGCGCGCGCTCGTTGGCTTCCTGCCACGAGGCGCCGTGGACGATCAGCGTCGCGCCCTGCTCCTCGATCAGTCGGCGGGCTCGCGCGGTCGTGGTCTCGGGCACGACCACCACGACCGGGATACCCAGCATCCGGCCCACACAGGCCACCGCGATGCCGGCATTGCCGCCGGACGACGACAGCAGCCGCCGCGCGCCGCGTCGCGCGTATTCGACGCAGGCCGCGCCGATGCCGCGCATCTTGAACGAGCCCGACGGCTGCAGATTCTCGAGCTTGAGGTCGATCGCGCGACCCGCTGCGGTGGACAGCGGAAGCGACGCGATCGTCGGCGTCGCGACGTGCAGGACCCGATCGGTCATGAAGTTTGTGCCTGCCATAGATAGAAACCCAGGAGCCGCGCGCGTCGCGGGCATGCAATCATTCCACCAAACAATTCCACGGAGGATGACATGCGGAAGAGATGGATCCGGGCGCTACTGTGCGCCGTCTGCATGACGGTCGCATCGCTCGCGCAGGGCTACGACGGCATGGTCGAGAAGAAGGTCTTCACGATCCCGAGCTTCACCACCGTCGGCGGCAAGACGATCCGGAACGTCCGCATCGGTTACGAGACCTACGGCACGCTGAACGCCGCGGGCACGAACGCGATCTTCGTCGCGCATTATTTTTCCGGCAACTCGCATGCCGCCGGCAAGTACAAGGCGGCCGATGCGGCGGCCGGCTACTGGGATTCGGTGATCGGCGCCGGCAAGCCGTTCGATACCGACAGGTACTTCGTGGTGTCGGCCGACTCGCTGGTCAACCTGTCGACCAAGGATCCGAACGTCGTGACGACCGGCCCGGCGACGATCGACCCCGACACCGGCAAGTCCTACGGCATGCGCTTCCCGATCGTGACGATCAAGGACTTCGTCGTCACTCAGAAGGCGCTGGCGGACTCGCTCGGCATCAAGCGCTTCGCCGCGGTGACCGGCGCGTCGATGGGCTCGCTGCAGGCGATGGAGTGGGCCACGTCGTACCCGGACATGGTCGAACGCGTGATCCCGGTGATCCCGGGCGGCCTCGAGGCCAATCCCTACCTGATCGCGGTCGCCGACGAGTGGGCGATGCCGATCTACGACGATCCGAAGTGGAACGGCGGCGACTACTACGGCAAGGACGAGCCGGTGCACGGCATGGCCGAGGCGCTGAAACTCGTGACGATCAGCTCGCGGGCACCGGGATGGGCGCAGAAGACGTTCGCGCGTGACTGGGCCGTCGAAGGCGCCGATCCGCTCGCGTCGTGGGACAACAAGTACAAGGTCCAGGCGGTGCTCGACAAGGCCGGCGCGGCGCGCGCACCGACGGCCGATGCGAATTCGTTCCTGTATCTGGTCCGCGCGAATCAGCTGTATCGGGTGGGACAGGGTGCCACCCTCGAAGAGGGCGTCGCGAAGATCAGGGCACGCGTGCTGGCCATCCCGGCCGCCTCGGATCGACTGCTGTTCCCCGAGTACACGACGACGATGCTCGACACGTTGAAGAAGCAGGGCGTGACGACCGAATTGTTCGTGATTCAAGGCGACGGCGGCCATCTGGACGGCGTGCTCGACATCGCGAAGGCCGGCGACGCGATCAGGGCGTTCCTCGCGAAGTGAGCTTGCCGGATTCAATGAGATTCCTCCTGCTGAACTATCGACGGCCTGCCGGCGTTCTACCAGACCAAGGCCGGCAAGGCGATGGCGAACAAGATGCCGATCGTCGTCCAGCAGTCGGTCGCGCTGACGCAGACGCAGAGCCTGATGCCGAAGACGATGGCGATCACGCAGGAGCAGCAGCCGCCGAAGTAGCGTGACGCGGGGAGCCGGCCGCTGTGTCGGGCGGCGGCATGCGAAAATGCAGCTTCTTCGCCGTGCCCGCCCACTTTCGCCGACCGCGCCATGCTCGACCTGAATCTTCTCCGCAAGGAACTGCCCCGCGTGATGGCGGCCCTCGAGACTCGCGGCTACGCGTTCGATCGCGCGGCCTTCGAGTCGCTCGAGTCCGAGCGCAAGCACGTGCAGACCGAGACCGAGTCGCTGCAGGCGCGTCGCAACGCACTGTCGAAGCAGGTCGGCATGCTGAAGGCCAGAGGCGAGGACGCCAGCGCGGTAATGGCCGAGGTCGGTGCGATGCCCGGCACGCTGAAGGCGCTCGAAGATCAGCTCGCCCGCACGCAGAAGGAATTGCTCGATCTGCTGCAGGGGATGCCGAACCTGCCGCATGCGGACACTCCGCAGGGTCGCTCCGAGACCGACAACGTCGAGGTTCGTCGCGTCGGAACGCCGCGGACCTTCGACTTCACGGTCAGGGATCACGTCGACGTCGGCGCAGCGCTCGGCCTCGACTTCGAGACCGCCGCCAAGCTGTCGGGCGCGCGTTTCGCGGTGATGAAGGGACCGCTCGCCCGCCTGCATCGCGCGCTCGCTCAGTTCATGCTCGACCTGCACACCGAGCGGCACGGTTACGTCGAGCACTACACGCCCTATCTCGTCAACGCCGACTCGCTGATCGGCACGACCCAGCTGCCGAAGTTCGGCGACCAGCTGTTCTCGGTGCGCAAGGGCGGTGACGAGGGCGACGGCGAGACGCTGTACCTGATCCCCACATCCGAAGTCACGCTGACGAACACCGTGCGCGGCGATATCGTGCCGCTCGCGTCGTTGCCGTTGAAGCTGACGGCGCATACGCCTTGCTTCCGATCGGAAGCGGGCAGCTACGGCCGCGACACGCGCGGGATGATCCGCCAGCATCAGTTCGACAAGGTCGAGATGGTGCAGATCGTCGAGCCGTCGATGTCTTATGCGGCGCTGGACGAGATGGTCGGTCACGCGGAAGCCGTGCTGCGGCTGCTCGATCTGCCGTATCGGGTGCTGCGGCTGTGCGCCGGCGACATGGGGTTCGCGGCCGCGATGACGTACGACCTCGAGGTCTGGTTGCCGGGTCAGCACGCCTACCGCGAGATCTCGTCGCTTTCCAACTGCGAGTCCTTCCAGGCGCGCAGCATGCAGGCGCGCTATCGCAACGCGGACGGCAAGGTCGACTTCGTCCACACGCTGAACGGCTCGGGACTCGCGGTCGGCCGCACGCTGGTCGCGGTGCTCGAGAACTACCAGCAGGCCGACGGCTCGGTGACGGTGCCCGATGTCCTGGTGCCGTACATGAACGGCATCGCGAGCCTGGAGTGCGCAGAATGAGCGACACGAAGAACGACTATCGGACCGCGACGCGGCTGATCCACGACGACTACCTCCCGCCATCGCCGTTCGGCGGTCTCAACGTCGGCATCCATCACGCATCGACGGTCACGTTTCCGACGGTCGCCGCGTTGCGGGCGCGCGACACGAAGCACGACACCGGCTACACCTACGGGCTGCACGGGACGCCGACGACGTTCGCGCTCGCCCATCGCGTCGCATCGCTCGAAGGCGGCACGCACTGCCTGCTGGTCCCTTCGGGTCTTGCGGCGATCACGCTGGTCGACCTGGCGCTGCTCAAGACCGGCGACCGCTTGCTGCTGCCCGACAACGTCTACAACCCGAGCCGCGCCCTCGGCGACTCGCTGCTCGCGGGGCTCGGCATCGAGACGCGCTACT
>JBDTIS010000031.1:0-9069 GCA_039936235.1 Burkholderiaceae bacterium
TGTCGATCGGGAGGGGGCCCGAGCAGGGTCTGTCGTTCCGAACGCAATTGAGGAACCTCTACCGCTATGCATGGGGGTGCACGTCATGCGTGGTGGTTGAGGTCCCTCCTCCGTCGGGACGACAGTTGTTTGTTTGTCGTTCCGAACGTAGTGAGGAACCTCTTCCGCGACGCAGGGGGCCGCACGTTATGCGTGGTGGTTGAGGTCCCTCCTCCGTCGGGACGACAGTTGCCCACGTATGTCGTTCCGAACGCAGTGAGAAACCTCTTCCGCGAAGCAATGGCTCGCACGTCACGCCTCGTGGTCGAGGTCCCTCCTCCGTCGGGACGACAATCATTTGTTTCTCGTTCCGAACGCATGCGCGGAGCTTCTCCCACAGGCATGAAGCCGCACGCCATACGCGCTAATGCCCAAGGAACGAGAAGGCGCGACGGAACCGCCACGGAATCTATGTGCGCTACCGCACGGCGGCAGATCGATCTAGCGGCTAGCATCCCGGCGGCTCGCGCCTGCTCCCGTGACCGGGTATCTGCCGGCGCGGGATCGCCATGCAGGACGACGTGGCGTCCGGACCACAAGATGCCCCGCAGCGACTGGAGGCTGTCTCAAACTGCTGTGCAGCGCTACCCAATTGGGAAACTCATGAAATGCCGGAGGCAACAAATGCGAGTCACTGGAATATTCCTGCAGGTCGTCGGCTTGTCGGTCTGCTGCGAACTCGCGTTCGCCCAGCAGCCGCCCACCAGCGGCAGCCAGCTCCAGCAGATCCCCGCGGCGCCCGCCCTGCAGAAACCCGCGCCCGAAATCCGGATCCAGCCGGAAGCGGCACCGGCTGCTCCCGAGTCGGATCAGGTGAAAATCGTCGTCAAGAGCCTGCGGGTCACCGGGCAGACGGTCTATTCGGAAGACGCGCTGATCGCGGTGATGGGCTTCACACCGGGCAGCGAAATGACGCTCGGCGAGCTGCGCGCGATGGCGTCGAAACTCTCGGATTTCTATCACCGCAACGGCTATTTCGTCGCACAGGCCTACCTGCCCGCACAGGACATCAATAACGGGGCGGTGACGATCGCCGTGCTCGAGGGACGCTACGGGCGCGTGACGCTACGCAATCAGACCAATCTTTCGGACCGGCTCGCCAATCTCGTCCTCGGCGATCTCGGCGACGGCAATGCGATCGCGATCGCGCCGCTCGAGACGCGTCTGCTGCTGCTGTCCGACATTCCCGGCGTCAACGTCCAGTCGACGCTGGTACCCGGCACCGCGGTCGGCACGTCCGACCTGCTCGTCGACATCACACCCGGGCCACGCGTGTCGGGCAGCGTGGACGCCGACAACGCCGGCAACCGCTACACCGGCTACTACCGGCTAGGCGCGACGGTCTACCTCAACGACCTGACCGGCTACGGCGACCTGCTCAGCCTTCGCGCATTGACGTCGACCGACGGGCTCAATTACGGCCGCGCGGCCTGGCAGGCGCAGGTCGATCGCGCACGCTTCGGCGTCGCCTATTCGGCGCTCGACTACCGCCTGGGACGTGAATTCGCCAGTCTCGAAGCCAACGGCACGGCCAAGGTCGCGAGCGTCTACGGCAGCTATGCGCTGATCCGTTCGCGGAGCACCAACCTGTCCGCCCAGCTCGCGTACGACCACAGGCGATTCGAGGACAAGGTCGACTCGACCGCCTCGGTGACCGACAAGCGGGCGAACGTGTGGACGGCGAGCATCGGCGGGGATCATCGTGACGCTCTCTTCGGCGGCGGCGCGAGCAGCTATTCGGCGGCATGGACGCACGGCAACCTCGAAATCCCGAGCGCGGGCGCACGGGCCGCCGATGCGACGACGGTGCGCACGGCGGGTCAGTACGACAAGCTGGGCGTCAACGCCATGCGGCTGCAGGGCGTGACCGAAACCTTCTCGATGTACGCGGCGGTGACGGCGCAGTACGCGTCGAAGAACCTCGACATCTCCGAAAAGATCGGACTCGGCGGCGTGGATGCGGTCCGTGCCTATCCATCGGGCGAGGCTTACGGCGACAACGGCTACGTGCTGAACATCGAGGCGAGGCAGACGCTGCCGCGCTACTTCGACTGGCTGCCGGGGCAGATGCAGGCGATCGCCTTCCTCGACAACGGCATGGTGCGGCTGAACAGGGATGCATACGCGCCGGGCGTCAATCATCGAACCCTGAGCGGAGCGGGCCTCGGCATCAACTGGATCGATGTCAACGATTTCGTCGTCAGGGGCTACTGGGCCCACAAGCTCGGTGACGCGGCGTCGAGCTCGGCACCGGATCGGAAGAACCGCTTCTGGTTGCAGGTCAGCAAGTTCTTCTGATCGGGGCCTGGCGTAGATCGCCCGCCCGGTTCATCTGGACGGGTGTGGCGGGCGCGATGGCTGGCGACTAGATTGACCGTTGTCGTGCCGGACTTCCCGGCTACGCGTTCGCGACCGAACCATGACCACGCCCTCGCCGCTCGTCCGTTGCAGTTGGGCCAATCCGGCCAACCCGCTGTATCTGCGTTATCACGACACCGAATGGGGCGTGCCGTGCAGCGACGAGACGCGGATGTTCGAGATGCTGAACCTCGAGGGCGCGCAGGCCGGCCTGTCGTGGTCGACCATCCTCGCGAAGCGCGAGAACTATCGCGCCGCCTTCGATGGATGGGATGCACGAACGATCGCGGGCTACGGAGACGCCGACGTGGCACGGCTGCTGGCCGATGCCGGCATCGTGCGCAACCGATTGAAGATCGCGGCTGCGATCGACAACGCGCGCGCGGTCCTGCCGCTGATCGACGAATTCGGCGGGCTCGTGCCTTATCTGTGGAGCTGGGTCGGCGGAGAACCGATCGTCGCTCGGCGATCCGCGTCGGAGGCGGCACCGGCGCACACCGAACTATCGGACGCGCTCTCGAAAGACCTGGCTGCCCGAGGCTTCAGGTTCGTCGGGTCGACCATCGTCTACGCCTACATGCAGGCGATCGGGATGGTCGACGATCATGCGGCCGACTGCTTTCGGTATGCGAAAAGGCGATGACGCGCTGGCCGCTCGTCATCGTTTCGAACCAAGCGCGGCCGTTGCGTCAGCTCTTGCCCTGATCGGACGAACGCGACAGCACGCTGTTGACCGCACCGACCCTCTTGTCGAGCGACTCGCTCTTGTCCGACGCGATTTTCTGAGGCACCTTGATGTAGAGCGTCAGCGCGTACTTTTTGCCGGCCTTTCTGGCGATGTCGGCCGCAGCAGCAGCGATCTGCGCTTCGCCGCTGGCGATCGTGCCGTCCGCGTTGAAGCGCGCCTTCCTGATCGCAGACGTGAGCGCTTTCGTCTCATTGACGAAGAGGCCGGTAGGCGACACGAGCGCTTTCAGCGGTGGGTTGGCCTTCGATGTCGAAGTGGCCACGGGCATCAATTTGACGGCTACGGGCGGGGTGGCGACCGGTGCCATGGCGGCCGCCATGATCCCTGGCTCGATCAGACCCCAGTTCGACACGACGCAATCGGGGCTCGAAGGGTCCGGACAGAGCGGCACGGAGTCGTCCGCGCAGGCGCACGTGATGGCCCACATCGACAGCAGGACGATGGCAAGCAACTTACGGTACATGGCGTTCCCCTTAAAGTTTGATCAGGCTCTTCAATCGTTCGGTCTCGATCGACGGTTGCGCACCGATCAGGACAGAAAGCATCTGTCGACATTGGCGATAGACGCGCATCGCTTCCGTGTGATTGCCTGCGTCCAGGTGGATCTGGATCAGCATGCGATACAGATTTTCCGCGAGCGGTTCTCGAGCGATAGCTGCCTCGATCAAGGCAACCGCCCGTGCGCCGTCGCCGGCCTCGCTCCAATATGCGATCAACGCACGGGCCGCGCGCACGAAGGCGGCCCTGAAGCGCTCCCGGACACCCTCGCGCCAAGCGCTCGGTTCTTCGTGCTCTAGAGGGGGATTGCCGAACAAGCCGAGCAGCCTTTCCCCGACCTCGATCACCTGCGCCCTCTGGTGCCGGCCGGCGCCGACGCCTTCGGCTTCGAGCGTCAGTTCGATGAATTCCCGCGCATCGGACGACACGCGTCGTCGATCGAGCGAAACCTTCCCTTCCTTGACGACGAGCAACGAGTCGTCGTCGAGCAGCTTGCGCAGCCGCGAGATCGTCACTTCGAGGCTCTTTCTGGCCGCCGCGTCCTCGGCGTCGGGCCACAGAGCCACCGCGACCATCGACGAGTCGGTCACCATGTCGCGATTGCAGGCCAGATACTTCAACAATTCGAGCGGCTTCTGCTGTGCCTTTCCCGCGAAGGCCATCGGCTCGTTGCTCTTGTAGATCCTGAAGGGACGCAGGACTTCGACGCGCATGGGCCACGGCCAGTTGCCAGGCGCGTCGCGCGGAGCGAGCAGGTTGCGCAGACCGATGACCCGAGTCAGGAACTCGACTTCGACATGGGCGCGCAAACCCTCCGCGGCAATCCACGACGCAACGTCCGGCAGCAGTGAAACGAACGAAGTCATATTCAACGTCCGAGCGGCAGTCAGGTTCTGCCTGAGCAGCGACATGGCGCGCGCGCGATCGTCGTTCCGGACGGAGTGCGCTTCGAGGAAGCCTCTGGACATTTCGACACGGCGTCCGTCGGCCTCGGATCCGGTCTCGATGACTTGTCCGGCGAGATCCAGGCTCTCCCCGATCGCCCCGTTACCGTACAGGAGCTGAATGCGATCCAGGTCGAGGATCACCTTGGCCGATCGCGGAAATCCCGCTTCGAAGACGAATTGTTCGGCGCGATCGATCAGCGCCAGCGCGGGGCCGTGATGTCCCGACAGCGCTTCGATGCGCGCTCGCAAATGGATCACCCATCCACGCATGCGACCGAGCCGGTCCTGCCCGATCGCTTCGAGCATGCCGATCAGCTGCTGCGCCCGTACCACTTCACCGAAACCGAGTTCGAAACGGATCAATCCGACCAGTGCGCCGATACGCGGCTGCAACAGCGCGTTCTCGTCGGCCACGCGCAACGCTTCGTCGAAACAGCTTCTCGCCTTGGTCGATGGGCCGAAGCGCGAGAAGTGGAATCCGTTCTCGATACTCCAGTTCGCCCGGATATGAGGGGCCGAGCGGCCATACGAGGCGAGCGCTTCGACACGCAGGATGGCCAGCTCGACCTCCTGCACGCGGTTGGCGCGTCGCATCGCGGCCACCAGTAGCGAACCGGCCAGGATCGTTTCGTTCGCGGAAAGAACCTGCGACGAGACATGGGCCATCAACTGGTCCTGCATCCCGCTTTCCGGCTTGACGTCTTCGGCCCGCCCGCCGATCAGCAAGTCGTGCACGACCTCGCCGGCCACGCGGATCGCCTGTTCTTCTTCGTTGTCGACCTGGTCGATCGACGAGCGCGCGACCCGCTTGTAGCGTTCGACCCAGACCGCCATCTCGCCGACGTTCTCGATCGTGGCGAACACGACGAACAGCGCGAGAGCGATCGACAATGCGGCGCCCTGGGCATCGCCGCGGGCGTCGAAGCCGACGAACGCTTCGTCGCACGCGCCCAGCGCGGCCTCGTTGTCGCTGCCGATCAGCCCACGGGCCTGCCAGACCGCGATCTCCGGCGTCGACCGGTCCGCAAGCGGCTGGGAGACCTGCAGCATCGCGAGAAGATGGGCATCGCGCAGCCCGGCACTACCGTGCGATCCGATGACCACGGCGAGCAGTCCGGCGTCGAGTCGCGCGGCCAGTTGCCACGCCAGCTCGAGATGCTCGGTCGCCAGCAGATGCTCGGTCAGCTGCCTGCCGAACACCGGATCGGGTGTGCCGATCGCGCCGGGCTCACGCAGTGCGCTGCGGAACAGGTCGTGCAGACGCCAGCATCCCTTGGAGATGCGCATCACCTTCGGTACGGCGTCGTCGCTGGCCACGGCCTTTCGATCGGCGACGAGGCGCTCGACGAACAGGCCGCGTTCGGACAACTGCTGCAGCCGGCCGCACGCGGCGGCCCAGTCGGGCGCCAGGTCGGCGAGATCCATCGGAACCTGCGGCAGCTCGGCCAGCAGGCGAAGCCGCGCGAGATCGTCGGTCGAGACTCCGCCGAGGACCTGTGCGGCGATCAGCAGCGCGAGCGGCGCGCGCACGGCCTCGAGCGGATCGCCCGACCCGCCGTCCGAACCGCCTGACGCACCGAGCTGCATCGCCAGCATCAAGCCGGCGGCCCAGCCATCGGTCGCGCTGACGAGCGCGTCGAGGGACGGGGTCGGCGTGCCGAAACGCGTCGCCAGGTCACGGGCCTCGGCGAGATCGAAGGCCAGCAGGCGATGACCGATGACCCACAGTCGGGATCCGGCCAGGTGCGGCGCGAAGGCTGCATCGGGCATGAGCTGAGACGAGAAGCACAGGGTGCGACGACCGCCGAAGGCATCGATCGCGGCGGCGAACAACGTCGCCGTGGACCCGATGAGATGGTGGACGTCGTCGATGACCAGCGCGTGCGTATCCGGCAGCGCGTCGCGGAGCCGCAGGAAATAGTCGCGGGCGAATGCGGCCGGTGCGTCGCGATGTTCGGGGGAGAACGCCGGCAGACGGACGTCGCAGACCGACGCTGCGAGGACGGTGATCGCCGCGAACAGCGCGGCCGGGTCGCGATGGCGTTCATCGACCGTCAGCCAGATCGACGGCGATCTGACGCGATGCAGCCAGGACCGCAACAGCAGCGTCTTGCCGGCGCCGGTCGGCCCGTGCAGCCAGACCGCGCCGGGCAGACGCGCGTCGAGCAGTGCGTGCAGCCGCTCGCGCTGCAGCACCATGCTCGTCGATGCGGGCGGGTCGGCGGCGGCGGGAACGAGTTGCTTCGCGATCGGACCTGCAACGGCCGAATGAATGTTGCGTGATGCCATCCGTGCATTTAAAGGCACCGTCGGCCATCCCGCAATAGAAAGAGCTTGTGACTTCGCGGCTGCAGATTGCATGAACATTCATGAAACGAACATCGGAAGGTGCGGCCGGTACGGGTGATCGACCTGCTCGACCCGAACCGCCGAACCCGCATGTCGTCGGGGCAAAGCTGAGGACCGCGGCCCGCGAAGGGCCGAAACGATCACCTCGACGGAACCGCTGTACCCGGCCGTTCGGCCCCGGCAGGCGGACCGGCGAAGAACTCGTTGCCGGCATCGCGCACGGTCTGCGGACGCGACTGCGCGGCGGCAGCGGCCGCGTGAACCTCTTTGTCAGCGCCGCCGCTGGATACGATGATCGCGACCATCGCTAGGGCAGCGACGATGACCAGGATCACCATCTCGACGACCACGAATGCGCTCCCGGGCTGATCGCCGGCCGAAGGGACACGCAGGCCGGCGCGAGGCTGCCTGTGTTCGCGGGTGACGGCGGCGCTGCTGTCGCGATCGCTGGATGACGTGCTCAGGTACATGGATGACTCCGGAAGTCTCGAGGCGCGATTGCCGAGAACCGAAG
Source organism: Burkholderiaceae bacterium (assembly GCA_039936235.1). Lineage (GTDB taxonomy): Bacteria > Pseudomonadota > Gammaproteobacteria > Burkholderiales > Burkholderiaceae_D > CAHJXF01. The sequence goes on from JBDTIS010000031.1 coordinate 7,454, forward strand.
CATCGCGGCGACCGACCTACGGATCACCCACGAATGGCGTCGAAGGGATGCGCCGGTCGCGCTACGCGGTGTCGAAACGCATCGCATCGACTGCACCGGCCGCCTTTTCGCGGATCCGTGGGTGATCCGTGTGCAGGCGGATCGGACACTGGTTTCGCGCCTTCACCAACCGAAAGACCGCGATGCCCAACGAAGCCACCCCCCCGTTGCCCCGCGATGAAGCCGCCCGGCGGATCGAATCCGACGCAGCGACCGAGATCCTGCGAATGCTGACCTCGGACTTCGTCGACACCACCGGCGACTGTCGGAGCACGCGCTGCTCCGTGCGTCAGGAGACGGGCATGTGGTTCTGAATCCAGGTGTCGTGAGCTGCGAGTGGTCGAATTTCGCCAGCTGTAATCCCGGCGAAGGCTGGAAAGCCCGGCGAAGGCCGAAAGCCCGGCGCAGCGGCACGAACGCGGGTCTCGGCCTTGTCGGTCATTCCGAGCGCATGTGAAGAACCTTTACTGCTACGCATGGGCCTGCCCGTGGTGGGTTGACCGTAAGGTTCCTCCTACGTCGGGACGACCAATACCGATATGTCGTTCCGAATGCAGTGAGGAACCTCTACCGCGACGCGCTGGTTCGGACGTCATGCCCGGGTGCCCCGCGCTGCCCTCCGGACGACAAGTGTCATCTGTCGTTCCGAGCGCAGTGAGGAATCCGATCCTCGTGACCGCGGCGCGGCCGCACGATCGAGCTACTTCAATCGCACGATGCCGATCGATCGCATATCGTGGAGCTTCTTCAGGGTGCCCTGTTCCTACTACGTCTACATCGTCGCGAGCTCGTCGCGGGTTCTCTACGTCGGCGTCACGAACGACCTGGTCCGTCGTGTCTTCGAACACAGACAGCACTTCGTCGAAGGGTTTACGAAGAAATACCGGTGCACCCGGCTCGTCTACTTCGAAGAAGGCGGCGATGTGATCGCGGCGATCGGACGTGAGAAGCAGATCAAGGGGTGGAGAAGGGAGAAGAAGATCGCGCTGATCGCGGTGTTCAATCCGAAATGGCACGATCTGTACCTGGAGTTCACAGCGTGAGAGGCCTCGTTACGCTGATCGACGAGGGCTAACTTGCCATCATTCTTGTCGGCCTCTCCTTCGTCGGGACGACAGTGGCTGTTTTGTCGTTCCGAACGTATGTGAGGAACCTGTACCGCGACGCATCGGCTCGCACATCCTGCTTGGACGGTGAGGTCCCTCCTTTGTCGGGACGACAGTTGCCTCGTATGTCGTTCCAAACGCAGTGAGGAACCTCTACCGCGAAGCATCGGTCCGCACGGCATGCTTGGACGGTGAGGTCCCTCTTTTGTCGGGACGACAGTGGCCTGATCTGTCGTTCCGAACGCAGTGAGGAACCTCTACCACGACGCATCGGTCCGCACTTCATGCCTGGACGATGAGGTCCCTCCTTTGTCGGGACGACAGTGGCCTGGTCTGTCGTTCCGAACGCAGTGAGGAACCTCTACCGCGAAGCATCGGCTCGCACTTCATGCTTGGCCGGTGAGGTCCCTCCTTGGTCGGGACGACAGTGGCCTGGTCTGTCGTTCCGAACGCAGTGAGGAACCTCTACCG
>JBDTIS010000032.1:0-8704 GCA_039936235.1 Burkholderiaceae bacterium
GGCAAAATGCGCGAGGTTGATTCCGTTCGGGATCACTTCCATCCGCGGCGTCCCACCCACGGTCTCGCGGACGATCGCCGCGAGCGCCCTGGTGACCGGCAGCAACACGTCGGCGCCTCGCCACGCCTCGAGCTCGCTGGCTCGCGCGAGTCGGTCGAGCGCGATCCCGTCGAAACGCTTGCGCTCCGCGTAGATCGGCGCGTTGATCTCGAGCAGCATCGGCAGCCCGAAGCGCCGACGAATGCGGACGCCGGCGGTCGAGAACAGGTTGTAGCGCTCGTACAGCACGTCCGGCTTGAACGCCGCAATCGCGTTCGCGAGACGGTGGTAGGCATGGATTCCGTAGGCCCACTCGGCGAGTTCGTACAACGCCTGCGGCATGCGGCGCTTGAGCCAGGCCACGAGGCCTGCGTCCGCGCCGAACTCGGCGCTATCGACCGCGTTGGGTCCTACCACCAGCACCTCGTGCCCGAGCCCGCGCAACGCGCTCACCAGTTCCTCGAGGTGCACGTACTGCCCGTCCTTCGAACGGATGCGATGGTGATAGAGAATCTTCATGTCGCGGGCGGACGAGCCGCTGCAGGGGTCGGCAAACGAGCCGCTGCAGGCTAAGCTGCCTTCATCGTGAGCGGCTCGGTCGCGAATGCGGCGCCGGTGCCTTCAACGACGTTCTTGAGGAACGCGTCGAACATCAGGATCGTCCAGATCGGCGTGCTGTGATCGCGCGCACCCGACTGGTGCTGATCGACGATGCGCTTCAACGCACCGCGGTCGAACCAGCCGGTGTCGGCCAGGCGCGGGCCGAGCAGCGCGGACTGCACACGTCCGGCCAGCGGTCCGCGGAACCATTGCGCGAGCGGAATCGAGAAGCCCATCTTGGGCCGGTACATGATCTCGTTCGGCAGGAATGGCTCCATCGCTTTCTTCAACAGGAATTTCTGTTCGCCGTTGCGGATCTTGATCGACGACGGCAGCGTGGCCATCCATTCGACCAGCGGATGGTCCATCAACGGCTCGCGCACTTCGAGCGAATGCGCCATCGATGCGCGGTCGACCTTCGTGTTGATGTCGCCGACGAGATAGGTCTTCAGGTCGATGTACTGGATCTGCGCGAGGGCGTCGTCGGCGGGCGCGCGCTGCGCGTGGCGGCGCATCACCTCGATCGCGTTGTAGCCGGCCAGTTCGCGCTTGAACGCCGGACTGTAGAGCTGCTGGCGCAACGGCGAGCGGATCAGCGACATCGTGTGGAAGTAAGCCTCGACCGAGTCGCGGCCGAGTGCCTCGAAGGTCGACTTGGCGCGGAACACGCGCGGCGCCCAGTCGGCCTTCGGATAGGCGCGGCCGAGCGCGCCGAACACCGGTCTGCGCACGCCGAGCGGAAAGGTCGAGCGCATCTTCTCTTCCATCAGATGGAAGCGATAACGGCGGTAGCCCCCGAACGTCTCGTCGCCGCCGTCGCCGGACAGCGCGACCGTGACGTTCTTGCGGGCGAGCTGGCACACGCGGTAGGTCGGAATCGCCGAGCTGTCGGCAAATGGCTCGTCGTACAGACGCGCGAGCGTATCGATCAGGTCGAAGTCGTCGCTTTCGACCATCTCGCGCCGATGCGTCGTGTGATACCGCTCGGCCACCTGCTGCGCGTATTCGGACTCGTCGAACTTGGCTTCCTTGAAACCGATCGAGCACGTGTTGACCGGAACCGATGACAGCCCGGCCATCATCGCGACGACCGCGCTCGAATCGACGCCACCCGACAGGAACGCGCCCAGCGGTACGTCGGAGATCATCCGCAGCCTGACGGACTCGCGCAGGCGGACGACCAGCTCTTCGCAGGCCGCCCGATCGTCGATGGACGCGCCGTTCGTGACGTCGAAGCGCACGTCCCAGTACTCGCGCGAAGCCGGGATGGTCTGGCCGCGGCGGATCGCCAGCGTGTGCGCCGGCGGCAGCTTGAAGACGTTCTTGAAGACGGTCCGCGGTTCTGGCACGTAGCCGAACGCGAAATACTCTTCGACCGTCTGCGGCTCGATCACGCGGACCAGGTCGGGATGCGCGAGCAGCGCCTTCAGCTCCGAGCCGAACAGCAGCATCCCGTCCGGCAGGATCGTGTAATACATCGGCTTGACACCGAGCCGGTCGCGTGCGAGGAACAGCGTCTCACGGTTACGATCCCAGAGCCCGAACGCGAACATCCCGCGAAAGCGCGTCACGCACGCCTCGCCCCACTCTTCCCACGCGTGGACGATGACCTCGGTGTCGCTCTTGGTGCGGAACTTGTGGCCGCGCGCCGACAGCTCGACGACCAGGTCCTGGTAGTTGTAGATCTCGCCATTGAAGACGACGCAGACCGTGTCGTCTTCGTTGTAGAGCGGCTGATGGCCGGTCGACAGGTCGATGATCGACAGGCGTCGATGACCGAGGCCGACGCCGGCCTCGAAGTGGAAGCCGTCGTCGTCGGGACCGCGATGCGCGATCGCATCGTTCATCGTGGCGAGGACTGCGCGCGGGACGTCCCTGCGTGACCGCGTGTCGAAGATTCCGGTGATTCCGCACATGAGGGGTTCTCGGTGTTCGTCGAATGAGTGGATCGGATGCGGCCGATCAGCCGTGCCGGTGGCCGGCGACGTTCGCCGTCGCGGGCGCGGACGCCCCCGCGCGCAGCGGCGGACGCCGCGCGTCGAGCAGGGTGTCGTAAAGCGCAGCGTAGTGCGACACCATCGCATCGATGCTGAAATAAGAGGCTGCGCGCAGTCGCGCGGCACGGCCTTCGGCTTCGACCCGTGGCGCGTTCGTCGCGTAAGCGCGCAACGCGATTTCCATGGCCTGCGGATCGTCGCTGGCCACCAACGTCCCGGTGCGCCCGTCTTCGATCAGCTCCGCGTTGCCACCGACCCGCGTCGCGACGACCGGCAGCCCGCAGGCCATCGCCTCGAGGATCGTGTTCGAGATGCCTTCGGCGAGCGACGGCAGCACGAACAGGTCGAGGTCGGCCATCAGCGCGGGCACGTCGTCGCGCGTGCCGGTCATCCAGACCTGCCCTGCATAGCCGGAAGCGGCGACCTGCGCATCGAGCGCCGCACGATCGGGTCCGTCGCCGGCGATGATCAGCCGCAGCCTGGCGGCGCGTTCCGGAGCGAGCACGCCTAGCAACTTGCAGGTGCGCGCGAAGGCCTCGACCAGCAGGCGCTGGTGCTTGACCGGCGACAGGCGTCCGACGGTGCCGATCACGAACAGGTCGGCTTCCGGGAAGCGCTCGCCGACCGGACCCGGGCGGCCGGCAGCGCGGTCTCGCGGCGCGAAGCGGATCACGTCGACGCCGTTGCAGATCTGCGCGATGTCTTTGGACGGGACGCCGATGCGATCTTCGAGATAGCCGCGGATTTCGCCGGACAGCGCCACTTGCCGATGGATCAGCGGACGCAGCAGACGGCGTTGCAGATGATGGCTGCGCTTGCCGCCTGCGCCGCCCCGCACGACATCATGCATTTCCCAGCCATGCTCGCCGTGGATGCGGACCGGCACGCCGGCCAGCGCCGCCGGCAGTTGCGCCTCGGACGCTGCGATGTTGCGGGTGTGGACGATCGCCGGACCGAGCGTGCGAAACAGCCGATACAGATCGCGATAGATGGCGAGCCCATGCCCCGGTGGCTTGTGCAGCGCATGGAAGCTGACACGTTCGCGCGTGATGCGCTTCCGGAAGTCGGTGACCTCGGTCAGCGCGATCACCGCATGATCGTAGCGATCGGCGGGTAGCTGGTTGATCAGGTTCACGACGCCGTTCTCGAGACCGCCGACGTCGAAGCGATAGACGACGTGCGCGATCAGCGGACGCCGCTGCGTGGCTGCACCATCCGATCTGGCGCCTGCATCGATCGGCGCGTTCATTGCCGCGCCTGCGCGTGGATCGCCGCGAGACGCGCGGTGATCTGCGGCTGCGCGGCCTTCACGAACGCTTCTAGCGTCTCGGCCGCCTGCGGATCGGTCGCGCCGGTCATCGGCGTGGTCACGACGATCACCGCCGAGTCGTCACCGCGGCCGGTTAGCTTGTCGAGCGCGTTGTAGGCCTTCGCGAGATAGGTGCTGGTCGTCAGCCGGCCGTTGATCCAGAACCAGCGCCAAGCCAGCAGCCGTTCACTGCCACCGGCCGCATCGGACTTGATCTCGCTCTGCACGACGCCGAGCCCGCCACCGTCGACGCCGGCGCCGTCGACCGTGCGATTGCTGCGCGCGACGTCACCCCATACCTTGTCGGAGACGATCACGACGTCGTTGCCGTAGGTCACCATCGGTCCGTTGCTGAGCTGCCCGCTGTAGTAGCCGACGAACAGGGCGACCTTCCGGTCGCCGGAGGTGAAAACGGTGTTCTCCGACGAGCGCGCATGCAGGTAATGCGGCAAGAAGGTCGTGAACGGCGCGTCGGACTTAGGCCATCCGGCGATGCCATCGATCGCGATCGCGCCCGGATGGAGGTCGTCGGCAGTCCGCTCGAGCCGGTTCCCGATCGCGGGCCACGGCGCCGCGATCGCGATGACGGCGGCGGTCATCAGCGCGACGGCCCGCATGCTGCTGCCGCCGGACGGGACGTCGGCGACCGCCCCTGCCGGTGCGTGCAGGTCCGCGTCGTCGTCGTCGCGCCAGAAGTTTCCGACCCAGAACAGCAGCATCATCACGAGGCCGAAGAACAGCCAGCCGTAGATGATGTGGTCGACGCCGGTCGCGAGCTTGTTGCTCGACAGGTGCGCGATCATCACGATCATGTAGGCGCGCAGCCAGTTCGCGACGATCGGGACCAGGATCGACGCGATGATGAATGCCACGCGGCGCCACGCGCTGCGGTAATTGAGATACGCGAATAGGAAGCCGAGCGTGATCGACGCGATCAGGTAACGCAGCCCGCTGCATGCCTCGACCACCGACCAGCTTCCGCTAGGGATCGAGAAGTAGTTGCCTTCGCGGAACACCGGCACGCCCGAGAAGCGCAGCGCGGCGACCGTGAAGTCGGCCGTATGATCCATCAGCGTCGGCATCAGGAAGTCGCCAGCCGGCACGGCGAAGAACAGGAACGCGAGCGGATACAGGATGCGACGCGTGACGTCGTTGCCGAACACCGCCCAGACCAGGCACGGAATCATCGCGACGAACGCGTACTGCTCGGGCGCGTGGACGCCGGCCGAATGGCCGATCAGCCAGAACAGCCCGCCGCCCGCTAGGGGAATCAGAGCGAGCGGCTGCACCTTCGGGACGGTCACGCGCAGTCGGTCGCGAAGACGCCAGATCAGCCACGCGCTGACCGGAAAGATGACGTAGCCGTGCGCGAAGGTGCCGGTACGGCCCCAGCCGTCCCACAGGTCGAGCACCGTATCGATGTAGATCGCGATTAGCGCCGTGAAGCCGAGTGCGAACAGCAAGCCCGCCCTGCGCCAGCGCGCGGCGTTGAGCGGCATCGGCGCGGCCGGCTGTCGATCGGCTGCAACGGGGGTAGGCGTCGCGACGTCGACGCGCCTGCCGCGATCGGCGGACTTGGAAGGACCGATGGCGACGCCGTCGGCGGTGGACGCGCGGTCGTCAGGCATGTTCTACCTCCGTGGCGAGCAACGGACCCGGCGGGAGGCGGCGCTTGCGCAGCCCCGATCCGGCACCGGTCTCGTCGGCTCGTGTCGACCGTTCGAACAGCTGATCGACGCTTCGATCGAAACCCGAATCGAAGCAGCGGTCGATTCGGGCGAGATTGCGCGACCAATCGTAGTTCTCGAGCACGGCCTGGCGCCCTGCCCTGCCCAGACGCTCGCGCAACGCCGCGTCGTTGAGGACGTCGATCACGGCACGGGCGAACGAGTCGGCATCGTCCGCGAGCTGAAAATCACGCCCCGGCACTGCGTTGAGCGCGAGCGCCGACGTCGCCGACACCACCGTCGCCGCGCCCATCGCCATCGCTTCGAGCGCCTTGTTCTGGATACCGCGGGCAAGGCGCATCGGCACGACCACCACGCCGGCGTGCGCGAGGTAGGGCCGCACTTCGGGCACGGTGCCGGTCACATGGATCTCGTCGGCGCGCGCGAGCGAGCGCACCTCGACCGTGGGCCGCGCGCCGACGATCCAGAACGTCGCGTCCGGCAACTGGTGCCGAATCAACGGCAGTACTTCGCGGCTGAACCACGCGGCCGCGTCGACGTTCGGCTTGTAGTCCATCGCGCCGGTGAAGACGATGCTGCGATTGGCCGCGTCGCCCCTGCGCGTCGTCCAGCCGTCCGGCGGCTCGACATGGTCGGGCGAAAAGAATTCGGCGTCGACTCCGTTCTCGACGGTGATCACCGGCGAGATCAGGTCGCCGGCCAGGCGACGGAACAAGGCCGACTCGGGCTTGGTGACGAACACGCTGGCGATCGCGCGCGACGCGCTGTAGCGCTCGAACTCGAGCAGCTTCCGGGCCTCGCGGCGATAGAGCCATCCCATCACCTTGCCGCTATTGGCCGCGTACTGGTTCCACTTGTCGGAGTCGACGTCGACGAAGTCGATCAGGCGGTCGACGTCTTCGAGTTCGTTGACGTACTGCGCCATCGGCGACGAGAACACGACGATGCGCTTGATGTGATGGCGTTCGACGACGTCTTCGACCCATTGCGTCATCCGCGCGTCCTTGTAGTACGGCAGCGCCAGCGCCTGGCCGGTGGCGAGGCCGACGACGCTGCGCAAGCGCGACGCGCGCGGCGACAGCTTCAGGCACAGCGTCTCGCCGCCGCCGATCGCCTTGACGGTGTCGACATGTTTCCAGTCCGCCGCGTCGTCGATGAAGGTGCCGACATGGACACGATGGCGCTTCGCCAGATGCTTGAGCACGTGGTAGGAACGCAGCTTGTCGCCCTTGTTCGGCGGGTACGGGATGCGATGCGCGAGGAACAGCAGGTCGTCCATCAGCCGAGACTCCTCGCGATCAGCGGACCCAGCGCGTTGGCCATCGGCAACGGCATCTTCTGCCACAGCGCGATGAACGCGCGGTACTTCGGGTTCAGCGGATTGTTCTCCGGCACCTTGGGCGCGCGAATCAGCTTGTATTCGTAGGCGAGCGGCTCGGGCGTGAAACCCCAGTTGCGCTTGAAGTCGTAAGGGCCGGTGCCGACCTTGCTGCGACCGTAGTCGAACAGCGTGCGGCCATCCGCGGCGGCGCGGCGCATCAGCTCCCAGTACTTGAAGTCGTTGGCGGCAGTCTCGCGCGACAGCAACGAGTCGCCGGCGTAGTAAGGCAGCACCTCGTTACGAAACATGAACGTCAGCACGCTAGAGACCGCCCTGCCTTGCGGCGTGACCACCGTCAGCACCTGGCAGTCGTCGCCGAAGGTCTTCTGCAGCGTCTCGAAGTAGCGGCGCGACTGCGCCGGCGTGCCGTGACGATGGACATTGTCCGCGTACATCGCGAAGAAGCGGTCGACGTCACCGTCGATCGCGCTGACCAGACCGGCCTTGATGCCCTTGCGGACCATCGCACGCTGCTTGCGCGGAATGGCCAGCATGTTGGCCTGGTCGTCGGCCACGATCGCCTTGCGGAACGTGACATAGAGGTCGGACGTCGTCCACGATTCGCGCTGGCGGTGCATGTTGCGGCACTCAAGATGGCCGACCCCCATGTCGCTCGCGCGTGCTTCGGCCGCGTCGAGCAGCGTGTCCGCGGCAGCGCGATCGGAAGCGACCACGCCGCCGTAGACGCAGAACGGCAGCGAGATCAGCGCGTCCCCGAACAGCACGCTCTTCTGGCGCGCGAGCGGCAGCACGCCGACGATCTGCCCGTCACGCTCGGCGTACAGGAACACCGTGCGATGACCGAAGACCGACTCGATCAGCTCGCACCACGCCGAACGATGGAAGAACGTCGCATCGGGCGACGCCATCACGAACGCATCCCAGCGCGCGGCATCGCCACTCGTCATTTCGCGAACCACCGTCGTCGCGGAACCGTCCGAATGCGCCCCGCGGACAGCCGCGTCCGACGCGATCGAACTCGCCGCGTCAAGCATTGCGAACGGCGCACCGCTGCGGGTGCGTGGCATGTCGAGGGAGAGCGTGTTCATCATCGAAGCGCTTGCAGAAGAGTGGAGCGGTGACGGGGCCGACGCTCAAGACGCTTCCCGCAGGAAGACGCGATCGACGCGATCCCAGCGGAAGTCTTCGAGCAATCGACCGAGACGGTCCTGCATGCGGCCCAGATTGACGTAGTGGCGAAAGCGCGTCTTCGCATCGATACCGGCGACGCGCGGCTGCGCAGGGTCGATTTCCCACGGATGGAAATAGAACATGCACGCTTTGCCGTCGACGCGGTTCACACGCTGCAGCAGCCAGCGCGACAGCGCATACGGCAGCAGACGGAAATAACCGCCCCCGCCTGCCGGCCAGTTGCGGTTGAACAGTTCGACGGTCGTCACCGGCACTTCGACGAGGCCGGGCAGCGACGCGTACGCGAAACGCGGTGCGTCGGGCATCCCGTAGTGATCGTGCTTCACCGGATAGATGCTCGAGCTGTAGCGGTAACCGGCCTCACGGATGCAATCGAGCGCCCAGAGATTGTCCTGGTTGATCGAGAAGCTCGGCGCGCGATAGCCGCGCACCGGCACGCCGCCGAGGTCTTCGAGCAGCGATTTCGCGCGGACGATATCGTCGGTGAATGCGGCGCGCGTCTGGTCGGATGCGCGCTGATGGTTGTAGCCGTGACTCG
>JBDTIS010000033.1:0-16939 GCA_039936235.1 Burkholderiaceae bacterium
CGTGTTCGGCGACAGCCTCTCCGACAACGGCAACCTGGCAGAAGCGTTCTATCGCCAGAATTTCCCGAATCCGCCGAGCTATCACGACAGCTTCACGAACGGCCCGGTCGCCGCGCAGGTGCTGGCGAGCCGTCTCGGCCTGACCCTCAATCCGTCGCTGTTCCTGACCGGATTCCAGGACGTGTTCGGCCTGTTCGGCGGTGCGTCCTACGTCGCGGGCACCAATTACGCGGTGGCCGGCGCCACGGCTGCGGCCGCGCCTGCATTCGGCGGCATTCCCGGCGCGAACCTGCCGCAACAGGTGGCGGCCTACAGCGCGCATGTCGGCGGCATCGCCGACCCGAACGCACTCTACTTCGTACTCTCGGGCGGCAACGACGTCCGCCAGGCGGCGCTGAACAACCTCGGTGCGGTCGGCATCAGCGCGGGGGTCAACAACGAGATCAGTTCGATCCAGCTGCTGATCAACGCAGGCGCCCGGAACATCATGGTGGTCAATGTCCCGAACGTCGGCGTCATCCCGGAATTCGCGCAGGACAACGCGACGAAGGCAGCGGCTGCGACCTCGCTGAGCCAGCAGTACGACACATCGCTGTCGAATGGTCTGGCGGGGCTGACCCGTCCGGCCGGCACGCTCGTGAACCTGTTCGATCTCTACGCGTTCAACAGCGACATCATCGCGAATGCGTCGGCTTATGGGATCACCGACACGACCGATCGATGCTTCACGAACACGCCGCTGACGCCCACGGCAACCGCCGCCTGCGGCGTGAACGGGGCGAACATCGGGCAGTACTTCTACTGGGACTCGATCCATCCGACAGGCCAGGTGCAGGCGCTGGCGGGTAACGCGATCGCCGCCGCGCTCGGGGTGCCGGAGCCGTCGACGTCGCTGCTGCTCGGCGCCGGCGTCCTGGCGCTGGTCTGCGGCGCGCGTCGACGCAAGACCGCCTGAACGACGCGCCCTCGCCGATGCGGCGAGGGCGCGCTCGACTGCATCGACGGCAGCCCTCGCCGGGCGACCGGCGCGCCGCTCGGCAGGTTTGACGGTAGGATCTTCGGCGACCGCACGCCAACCCCTGCTTCCTGGAAGTCCGCTTGTCCGCTCCCGTCTGGTTCTTCGACCTCGACAACACCCTGCACAACGCTTCTCACCGGATCTTCGGCGAGATGAATCGCTCGATGAGCAGCTGGCTCGTGACCAACCTTGCGCTCGATCAGGCCGAAGCCGATCGCCTGCGGATCGAGTACTGGCATCGTTACGGCACCACGCTCGACGGACTCATGCGTCATCACACGATCGACGCGAAACGCTTCCTCAACGAGACCCATGCATTCGTCAGCGAGCCGCATCTCGGCGAGTTGGTCCGTGCAGAGGCCGGGCTCAGCGCGCTGTTCCGCAAGCTTCCGGGCCGCAAGGTGCTGATCACGAACGCGCCGGCCGTCTACACGAGGAAGGTGCTGAAGGAGATCGGGCTGGCGCGCATGGTGCACCGTCGCTATCACATCGAGCAGATGCGCATCCACGGGCGCTACCGACCGAAGCCCTCGCGAAACATGTTGCGCATGCTGCTGGCGAAAGAGAAGGTCCATCCTAGCAATGCGGTCCTGATCGAAGATAACCTGGCCAACCTGAAGAGCGCGCGCGCCGTCGGCATGCATGGCGTCTACGTGCGCGGCTACGACCGGATCGCGCAGCGGATGCGTTCCGACGCGCATCCGAGGTGCCTGTCCGGGATCGCCCTGCGCGTAGAATCCGTGACGGATTTGATCCGGCGCCGGCGTTTTCTGCGCTGACGCGCTACACAGACGCGTATGCAGACGTGATGCGCAGCGATGTGACCAGGACGTGACCATGGACGACACCGCAACCGACGTCGATGCTGCAATCGCGACGCTTCCCGTCGTCGACGAAGACGAGCCGCAGAAGCGTCCCGCTCGCAAGGTGGCCAAGCCGGGCGAACGCAAGCTGCAGATCCTGCAGACGCTGGCCACGATGCTCGAGCATCCGAAAGGCGAGCGCATCACGACGGCCGCCCTAGCCAGGAAGCTCGACGTCTCCGAGGCCGCGCTGTATCGCCACTTCGCCAGCAAGGCGCAGATGTTCGAAGGACTGATCGGGTTCATCGAAGAGACCGTGTTCGGTCTCATCAACCAGATCACGAGCAGCGAGGAAGACGGACTCAAGCAGGCGCGTCGCATCATCCTGATGCTGCTGAACTTCGCAGAGACCAACCGCGGCATGACGCGCGTGCTGATCGGCGATGCGCTGGTGATCGAGGACGAGCGGCTGACGGTTCGGATGAACCAGATGATGGATCGCATCGAGGCGTCGCTCAGGCAGTGCCTGAAGGTCGCGGCCGCACACGCGGACGCCAGCCGGGACGAACCGCGCGACGGTCCTTCGATCGACCGCTACGTCAACGAACGCGCGAACCTGATCGTGGCGGCGGTGATCGGCCGCTGGGTCCGTTTCGCGAAAAGCGGCTTCAAGAAGCTGCCGATGGAATATGCGGAAACGCAGGCGATGCTGCTGCTGATCTAGCGGTCGGCTCGCAGGCACCAGGCGGCACCGGTTGGATTTTGTCGTCCCGGCCTTCGTCGGAATGACAGTTACTGGGCACGCCTATCTCCGAACGTCGTTCCAGCGCACGCGGAAAACCAGTGCCGTCGCTCGCAATCGGATGTACAAATCAGCGCGCTCGTGTCGATCGGTTCTTCGCGAGTGCCGCGAGCGCCATCCGATCGACCAGCGCCGGAGCGATCAGCTTGAGCCACATCCCCAGCCGCCCGCGCGCCGTCATCACGAGTTCCCGCCTGCGCGCCGCCATCGCATCGATCATCTGCGACACACAGACCTCGACCGGCATCGCCCCCTTCTCGTCGAGTCCGGAGACCCCCGCCGCTTTGCCGTCGGGCCCGTAGCCTTGCCTCCGGATCCCGGTCGCGACCACGCCCGGAAAAATTATCGTGACCGCGACACCGGTGTCGATCAGCTCGGTCCGCAAGGCTTCGAAGAACCCGGTCATTGCGAACTTCGACGGCGAGTACGCGGTGCGCCCCGGCACGCCGATCCTGCCGGCCAGGCTGGCCACGCCGACCAGCAGCCCGCGCGACTGCTTCAGCCATGGCAACGCGTGACGCGTGCACCACAGCGCGCCGAAGAAGTTGACGCGCATCATGTCGGCGTACCAACCGAAGTCGCTCACGTCGTCGAACAGCGCGTGGCCCGACACACCGGCGTTGTTGACGAGCACGTCGATGCCGCCGAAGCGCTCGACCGTCGCGGCGACCAGCCGCGCGCAGTCGGCCTCGACGCCGACATCGGTCACGACCACCAGCGTCTGCGCACCCAGCGCCTCGCAGGCCGCCGCCACCGACGCGAGCGCATCGACCCGACGCGCGGCCAGCACCAGGCGCGGTCGCGACGGTGCAAGCTGGCGCGCGAGTTCGGCGCCGATGCCGTCGGACGCCCCGGTGACGACGATGATCTTTCCAGTAAATTGCGGATGCATCTTCGTCGTCATCGCGTTCACTCCCTCGGAAGACGCATAGGCGCCCGACGGCATGGATTCTCCGCGAATCTCTTCAGGGTTAATTCCGATTGGACTGGAACCAGGTCTCGGATAAGTTGCCGGGGCTCGGTCGCACCTCGCGACGTCCAGGGCGCACAGAACGCCCCCGGTCGCCCCATTTCGTCGCCGCCGCAGCATCGCGCGATGGTCAGCGAACCTCGTAACCCTCAGGAGACCACCCATGATCCACGGATTGAAACTGCTCGCTTGCGCGGCGTCGCTGGCGCTCATCAGCTCGGTCGCATCCGCTGCCGACCCGATCAAGATCGGCGTTGCCGGCCCGTTCACCGGCGGCTCGTCGTCGATGGGCGTCTCGATGCGCGACGGCGTGCGCCTCGCGATCGAGGAAGTCAACAAATCGGGCGGCGTGCTCGGCCGGCCGCTGCTGGCCGTCGAGCGTGACGACGAAGCCAAGAACGAGCGCGGCGTGCAGATCGCGGAGGAACTGATCAGCAAGGAGAAGGTCTCGGCCACGGTGGGCTACATCAACACTGGCGTCGCCCTCGCATCGCAGCGCTTCTACCAGGAAGCCAAGATCCCGGTGATGAACAACGTCGCGACCGGCTCGGTCATCACGAAACAGTTCCCCGACCAGCCCGACAACTACGTTTTCCGCAACTCCGCCAATGACTCGATCCAGGCGCCGATGATTGTCGACGAGGCGGTCAAGCGCGGCTTCAAGAAGGTCGCCATCCTCGCCGACTCCACCAACTACGGCCAGCTCGGCAAGGCCGACCTCGAGAAGGCGCTCGAGAGCAAAGGACTGAAGGCGGTCGCGGTCGAGAAGTTCAACATCAAGGACGTCGACATGACGCCGCAGTTGCTGAAGGCGAAGGAAGCCGGGGCCGACGCCGTGCTGACCTACGGCATCGGCCCCGAGCTCGCGCAGATCGCGAACGGGATGACGAAGCTCGGCTGGAAGGTGCCCATCGTCGGCAGCTGGACCCTGTCGATGGCCAACTACATCGACAACGCCGGCCCCGGTGGCGAAGGCGCGCGGATGCCGCAGACCTTCATCCAGGAGGCCAATACGCCCCGGCGCAAGACCTTCATCGACGCGTACCTGAAGGAATTCAAGCCGAAGAACAACCGGATCGACTCGCCGGTGTCGGCCGCACAGGGCTACGACTCGATCTTGTTGCTGGCCGCCGCGATGAAGCAGGCCGGCAGCACCGACGGGCCGAAGGTCAAGGCCGCGCTGGAAAACCTGACCGCGAAGGTCGACGGGGTCGTGACGACGTACGACAAGCCGTTCACGAAGGACGACCACGAGGCGATCACGGCGAACATCCCGGTGTTCGGCGAAGTCAAGGGCGGCAAGGTCGTCTATGCGTACCAGGACGATATGAAGAAGGGCTCGGAAGTGCGCACCAAGGACGGGATGAAGAAGTAAGCGAGCCGATACCAGGAAGGCCGCGCCGGAGTCCAGGCGCGGCCTTTTTGTCGTATGCGGCCAGCCCTGTGCCATCCTTTTCCATCACCGAAGTCGGGACATCCATGAACACGTGCGACCGGAGGACGATCCGATGACGATCCTGCTGCAGTTGATCTACAGCGGCATCGCGCTCGGCATGATCTACGCGGTCATCGCGTTCGGCTACCAGCTCACGTTCGCCACGTCCGGCACGCTGAACTTCGGCCAGGGCGAGGCGCTGATGCTCGGCGCGATGGTCGGCCTGACGCTCGTCAACCTGGGCGTCAACTACTGGCTGATGATTCCTCTGGTATGCGTCTTCGGCTTCCTGCAGGGCGCGCTCGTCGAGCGAATCGCCGTGCGCCCGGCGATCAAGATCAAGTCCGAGTTCGGCTGGATCATGTCGACGATCGCGCTCGGCATCATCTTCAAGAACGTCGCCGAG
This sequence comes from Burkholderiaceae bacterium, assembly GCA_039936235.1. Lineage (GTDB taxonomy): Bacteria > Pseudomonadota > Gammaproteobacteria > Burkholderiales > Burkholderiaceae_D > CAHJXF01. The sequence goes on from JBDTIS010000033.1 coordinate 5,435, forward strand.
AATGTCTGGGGTCGCGACGACCTGCGCTTTCCGTCGCCGCTGCCGGAGTCGCCGCTGCATCTGTTCGGCGCCAACATCCTGCCGATGGAGTTGCTGGTGGTCGGCGGCGCCATCGTGATGATGCTCGCCGTCGAGATCTTCAATCGCAAGTCGATCTACGGCAAGGCCGTCGTCGCCACGTCCAACGACCGCGACGCGGCCGGCCTGATGGGTATCAACACCGGCCTCGTGATCACGTTCTCGTACGCGCTGTCGTCGCTGACGGCCGCATTCGCCGGCGTACTGATCGCGCCGCTGACGCTGACCGGTGCAACGATGGGCGCCGTGCTCGGCCTGAAGGCATTCGCCGTCGCGATCATCGGCGGCCTGAACTCCGGCATGGGCGTGCTGGTCGGCGGCGTGATCCTCGGCGTGGCCGAGACGACGACCGGCTTCTACCTCTCGACCGGCTACAAGGACGTGCCCGGCCTCGTGCTGCTACTGCTGGTTCTCGCCGTGAAACCGGCTGGTCTCTTCGGCAAGTCGGCGATCAAGAAAGTATGAACGCGACCACCTTCCCTTCGTCCTCTCCCGTCGTGCGCAAACCCAACGCGGCGCTGCGCGCCGCGGGCATCTTCGTCGCGCTGGTGGTGCTGATCGGCTTCCCGATCCTGGTGCCGAACACGTACTACATCCATCTGGCCGAGACGATCATGATCTATGCGATCCTGCTCTTCGGACTGGACATCGTGGTCGGCTACACCGGCCAGGTCTCGCTCGGCCATGCGGGTCTGTTCGGCATCGGTGCGTACACGGCCGGCGTGCTGTTCTTCAAGCTCGCGCTGCCGATCTATCTGACGGTGCCGGCGGCGATCGCGGTCACCGCGGTGTTCGGCGCCATCCTTGCGTTGCCGGCGTTGCGCGTGACCGGCCCCTACCTCGCGATGGTCACGCTGGCATTCGGCACGATCGTCCAGATCCTGATCAACGAGATGACTTTCCTGACCGACGGGCCGATGGGGATCAAGATCCCGAAGCCCACGATGGCTGGCTACAAGTTCGACGAGCGCGCGTACTACTGGCTGGTCGCCGCGGTGCTGGTCGTCGCGCTGATCGTCGTCCATCGCATTCTCAAGTCGCATCTCGGCCGCGCATTCGAGGCGCTGCGCGACAGCCCGGTGGCGTGCGACTGCATGGGCGTCTCCGTCTATCGCTACAAGGTCTATGCGTTCGTCATCAGCGCCGGCTTCGCCGGGCTCGCCGGCTCGCTATATACGTACTCCGAGCAGTACATCTCGCCGAACACCTACAACTTCGAGCTGACGATCCTGTTCCTGCTCGCCATCATCATGGGTGGCCGCAAGACGCGTACCGGCGCACTGCTCGGCTCGCTGATCGTCGTGCTGTTGCCGAAGCTGCTCGACGACATCGACACGTTCCGCATCGTCGCGACTGTGCTCGCCGTCATCGTCGCGGTCGGTGCCGGCATCACCATCGCGCGCGGCCAGACCGACGCGAAGCGCGTCGCCGTGCCGGTCGTCGGCACCATCGGCCTGGCGGCCTTCGCATACTGGGAGACGTCGATCACCGACTGGCGGCTGACGATCTTCGGGCTGATGATCCTGCTCGTCGTCTATTACCTGCAGGACGGCATCGTCGGTTTCGTGCGCGGCTTCCTGAACCTCGGCAAGCGGACGCTGAGCGCATCGGTCGATACGGCCCAGGCCGACGCCGCACACGGCGAAGCGATGTCGATCACGAAGGCCGCGACCGGCGAGATCCTCCTCGACGTCAAGGGCATGCTGATGCAGTTCGGCGGCCTGAAGGCTCTGAACAACGTGGACCTCGCGGTGCGCGGCGGCAGCATTCACGGTCTTATCGGACCGAACGGATCCGGCAAGAGCACGATGATGAACGTGCTGACCGGCATCTACACGCCCACGGCGGGGACGATCACCTACGCGGGACACCAGATCGGCGGCCACGCGCCGAGCGAGATCGCGTTGTCCGGCATCGCGCGGACCTTTCAGAACGTCCAGCTGTTCGGCGAGATGACCGCGCTCGAGAACGTGCTCGTGGGCCTGCATCACACGTTTCACGCCAACCTGCTCGACGTCGGGCTTAAGACGCCGCGGTCCACCCGCGAGGAAAGCGCCGCGCGCGAACGCGCGTTCGGACTGCTGCAGTTCGTCGGCCTCGCGCACGTGGCCAACGAGGAGGCCCGCAATCTACCGTACGGTAAACAGCGCGTGCTCGAGATAGCGCGCGCACTCGCGCTCGATCCGAAGCTGCTGCTGCTCGACGAGCCGGCCGCCGGTCTCACCGCGCCGGACATCAAGGAACTGGTCGCGATCATCCGCAAGATCCGCGACTTCGGCGTCACCGTGATCCTGATCGAGCATCACATGGACGTCGTGATGGGCGTGTGCCAGACGGTGTCGGTCCTCGACTTCGGCCAGAAGATCGCCGAAGGCAAGCCGGCGGAGATTCAGGCCGACCCGAAGGTCATCGAGGCGTATTTAGGTGGCAGCATCGGCGCCGATGCCGCCGAATCGAATCCCGCGCACTGAGGACGACCATGCTCTCGATCCAGAATCTCGAAGCGGGCTACGGCAAGGTCAAGGTGCTGCACGGCATCTCGATGGAGGTGCCGAAAGGCAAGGTCGTCACGCTGATCGGCTCGAACGGCGCCGGCAAGACGACCGCGATGCGCGCGATCTCCGGGATGATCAAGCCGACCGCCGGCTCGATCTCGCTGGGCGACACGCGCATCGACGGGCTCGAGTCGTATCGCATCGCGCGCTACGGCATCGCGCATTCACCGGAAGGCCGGCGTGTCTTCGCGACGATGACGGTGAGCGACAACCTGATCCTTGGCGCCTTTCCGCGTCTGACGCGCGCGCGGCCGAAAGGCGACGTCGAGGGGGATCTCGAACGCGCGTTGCAACTGTTTCCTCGGCTCAAGGAAAGACGCACGCAACTCGCTGGCACGTTGTCCGGTGGCGAACAGCAGATGCTCGCGATGGCGCGCGCGGTGATGCTCGCACCTGAAGTCGTGTTGCTCGATGAGCCATCGATGGGCCTCGCGCCGATCCTGGTCGACGAGGTCTTCCGGATCATCGAAAGGCTCAAGGGCGAAGGCGTGACGATGCTGCTGGTCGAGCAGTTCGCGGCAGCCGCGCTCGCGGTCGCCGATTACGGATATGTCCTCGAGAACGGTCGCATCGCGACGCACGGCGAAGCGAGCAGGCTGAAGGACGACCCGGGCGTCAAGGCGGCCTATCTCGGCGCCAGTCACTGAGCGCCGCCGGAGCGTCGACCCTGCGACTGGTCGTCAGTAGCGGCTGATCTGGCCGCCATCGACGCGGACGCGATCCCCGGTGCGCAGGTCCCCCGGCTGCGGCACGTCGATGTACTGCGTCCCGCCACCGTCGTACTGGATTGCGACGCGGTAGGTGTCGGGCGTCGTCTGCGTGCGCTGACCGATCGCATTGCCGGCCAGCGCGCCCCCCGCGGCGCCGGCCACCGTCGCCGCGGTACGGCCGCGCCCTTCACCGATCTGGTTGCCCAGCACGCCACCGACGACCGCGCCGAGGATCGTGCCGCCGGGCGACATGCCTCGCCGGTTCTCACCGGGAATCAGCTCGATCGAACTGACGATGCCGGTATTGCGCGCATAACGCGGTTCGACGACCTCACCGCGGCTGACCGGCGGCGACGTGTACGACGGCACGTTGGGCGATGGTTCCGTCACGGCGCAGGCCGAGAGCGTGATCGCGCCCAACAGTGCGAGCGCGGCGGAATGACGAGTCGGGATCATGGGTTCTCCTGAAAAGGCCGGACGATCGAACTTCGATCCGTCGGGTCGCGTTAGGTAGCGCTGCCGACTGATCGCGGCCGCAGATTCTCGACAGCGACTTGCCTGCCTGACGTCGGCGCGTGCCTGATTCACGCCGCTCGTTCGGCGCATCGTCTAGAACCGCCAACGCTGCATGGCAGCCAATCGTTCCGGTTCGATGTCGGCTTTTCTTACTACCTCAACGGATCGACGCGGCACCTATCTCATAACCCTTTGATTCGACGAGAATGCGCTGCAACGGCCCGCTTCTTGCTCTTCTTTGACAAATACCTTCCTCTTCACAAAGTTTCCCATGAACATTGCTCGCCTCACCACGGTTTTATCCGCCGCGGTGCTTACCTCGATCGCCGGAACCGCCATTGCGGCTCCAGTCAACCTGATTACCAACGGCAGCTTCGAGAGCGGATTGTCGGGCTGGACCCAGACCGGATTCCCGACGACGTACACCCCGACGACCACTCCCATCGCCGCGATCACGTACGGTAGCAACGCCGCGTACCCGGTCGGCGCATTTGGCGAGGCCGTCCCCGTTCCCAACGATGCGAGCCAGAGCCCGGACGCAGCCGGAATGCATGGCGCGTACTTCGTCGACGACAACGCCGTCAACGAGGGCCTGTCCCAATCGATCTTCCTCGCGGCAGGCAGTTATCGGGTCGGCTTCGACGCTTACGCGCCATTCAACGGCTACTCGAATCCCAACGACGCGACGTTCGCGGCACAGATCGCAGGCGCGACTCTCGCGAGCTACGCCGTCTCGTCGACCACGGCCGGCGTATGGACGGCTTTCACGGGTCTCGCCAACATCGTGACGCCGGGCTTCTACTCCGCGTCGTTCGTCTTCAACTCGTTCGGCACAACGGCGAAGGACGTCGTCATCGACCGCGTCTACGTCATCGCGTCGACCGATACGGGCGGCCAGTCGATCCCGGAGCCAAGCACGATCGCACTGCTCGGACTGGCTGTCGCCGGCCTGGTCGCTGCACGGCGCCGCAAGTAATTCTCGACGCCCTGTCGACCGACGAAGACCCGCCGCGTGCGGGTCTTTTTTTTCGCCTGGACGATCGGTTGTCGTCGACGACTCGATCGCGCCCGCCGTGCTTCGCGACATGAAGCGACGACGAGTTCGCTTCGTAGATCGCGCCCACCCTGGCCCGGCACGCGCGGCCCAGGATGGGCGCGCGGCCGCTGAATCGGACCGATCAGCGAGGCAGCGTCGAACTCCCCATCAGATACTGATCCACGGCGCGCGCGCATTGCCGCCCTTCGCGGATCGCCCACACCACGAGCGACTGTCCGCGCCGCATGTCGCCCGCGGCGAAGACCTTCGCGTCCGACGTCCGGTAACTGGCGTCGCCTTCGGTCGGCGCCGCGACGTTGCCGCGCTGATCCTTGTCGATGCCGAGACCGTCGACGAGCCCGGCGGTCGCCGGCCCCGTGAAGCCCATCGCGAACAAAATCAGGTCGGCGGGGATCTCGAATTCCGTGCCTTCGACCTCGACCATCCGGATCGCGCCGGTGACCGCGTCCTTCTGCCAGGCGACGCGCACCGCGACGACCGCCTTGACGCGATCCTTGTCCTTGCCGGTGCCTGCCTTGAACGACTTGGTGACGATCGACCAGTCACGGTCGACGCCTTCTTCGTGCGACGACGAGGTCCGCATCTTCAGCGGCCAGTACGGCCATGTCAGCGGACGATTCTCGTGCGCCGGCGGCTGCGCCAGCAACTCGATCTGCGTCACCGACGTCGCGCCCTGACGGTTGCTGGTCCCGACGCAGTCGCTGCCGGTGTCGCCGCCACCGATCACCAGGACATGCTTGCCGGCCGCCGAGATCTGCCCCTTGACGCGGTCGCCGGCGACGATCCTGTTCTGCGACGGCAGGAAGTCCATCGCGAAGTGAACGCCCTTCAGGTCGCGGCCCGGCACCGGCAGGTTCCGAGGCGTCTCGGCGCCGCCGGCCAGCACGATCGCGTCGAAGTCGTTGCGCAACTGCTCGATCGAGAAAGGGTTGCTCGCGACGGTCGGGTCTGCGTCCGTCGTCGTGGCCGCGCCGACGTGCACGTTGATCAGGAAGGTCACGCCCTCCTCGACCATCTGCTCGATGCGACGGTCGATGTGCGACTTCTCCATCTTGAAGTCGGGGATGCCGTAGCGCAGCAGGCCGCCGATGCGATCGCTCTTCTCGAACACCGTGACGTCGTGGCCGGCACGCGCGAGCTGCTGCGCGGCCGCGAGGCCCGCGGGACCGGAACCGACCACGGCGACCTTCTTGCCGGTGCGGGTCGGCGACGGCTGCGGCTCGACCCAGCCTTCGGCCCACGCCTTGTCGATGATCGCGTGCTCGATCGACTTGATGCCGACCGCGTCGTTGTTGATGTTCAGGACGCACGCCGCTTCGCAGGGCGCGGGACAGACGCGGCCGGTGAACTCGGGGAAGTTGTTGGTCGAGTGCAGCACGTCGATCGCGTTCTTCCAGTCACCGCGATAGACGAGGTCGTTCCAGTCCGGAATGATGTTGTTGACCGGACAGCCCGTCTGGCAAAACGGGATGCCGCAGTCCATGCAGCGCGCGCCCTGCTGCTTCGCCTCGGCATCGGACAGATGGGCGACGAACTCCCTGTAGTGATGGAGTCGCGACTGCGGCGCTTCGGCCGCTTCGGAGAGACGCTGGAATTCGAGGAAGCCGGTGATCTTGCCCATTTCGCTTTTTACCTTCAGATCTGACTATGTCACCCCGGCGAAGTCCGGGGCCTAATCTTCAATGCAACTGGGTCCCGGCCTTCGCCGGGATGACACCGTGACTCAAGCCGCGATCTTCACCGGCTGCACGTCCGCCACCGCTGCCTGCTCCGCACTCATCGACTTCAACACCCGTCGATATTCGCTCGGCATCACCCGGACGAACTTCGCGCACATCTCCTCCCACTTCGCGAGGATCTCGCGCGCGCGAAACGAGCCGGTGTAGCGGAAGTGCTTCTCGACCAGGTCGCGCAGCATCTCCTCGTCGACGCGACCCGCGTGACGCACCGCTCCGTCGCCGTTCGCGCCGTTGCGTTCGATCTTCTCGAGATCGACCATCGCGGTGTTGCAACGCTTCGCGAAGTCGCCGTCGGTGTCCAGCACGTAGGCCACGCCGCCCGACATGCCGGCCGCGAAGTTGCGTCCGGTCTGGCCGAGCACGACCACCGTGCCGCCGGTCATGTACTCGCAGCCGTGGTCGCCGACGCCTTCGACGACCGCCGTGCCGCCCGAGTTGCGGACCGCGAAGCGCTCACCGGCCACGCCGTTGAAATACGCCTCGCCGGCGATCGCGCCGTACAGCACCGTGTTGCCGGCGATGATGTGATCGGGACCGAAGCCGCGGAAGTCGTTCGGCGAGCGGACGATGATGCGGCCGCCCGACAGCCCCTTGCCGACGTAGTCGTTGGCATCGCCGACGAGGTCGAGCGTGATGCCCTTCGCGAGAAACGCGCCGAAGCTCTGGCCTGCGACACCGTTGCACTGCACGTGAATGGTGTCGTCGGGCAGGCCCGCGTGGCCGTAGCGACGTGCCACCTCGCCGGACAGCATCGTGCCGACGGTGCGGTTGACGTTGCGGATCGGCATGATGAACGACACGCTCTCGCCGCGTTCGAGCGCCGGCTCGGCGCGCTTGATCAGCTTGAGATCGAGCGCCTTGTCGAGTCCGTGGTCCTGGCTCTCGACATGACGCCGCGCGACCTCGGCGGGCATTGCCGGCCGATGGAACACACGCGAGAAGTCGAGCTTCTTCGCCTTCCAGTGCTCGATGCTCTTCTTCATGTCGAGCAGTTCGGTGCGCCCGATCATCTCGTCGATGGTCCGGATGCCGAGCTGCGCCATGATCTCGCGCGCTTCCTCGGCCACGAAGAAGAAGAAGTTGACGACGTGTTCCGGCTTGCCGGCGAACCTGGCCCGCAGCACCGGATCCTGCGTCGCGACGCCGACCGGGCAAGTGTTGAGATGGCATTTGCGCATCATGATGCAGCCCTCGGCCACCAGCGGCGCGGTCGCGAAGCCGAACTCGTCGGCACCGAGCATCGCACCGATGACCACGTCGCGACCGGTCTTCATCTGGCCGTCCACCTGGACCGTGATGCGACCACGAAGCCGGTTCAGCACCAGGGTCTGCTGCGTCTCGGACAAGCCGAGTTCCCACGGCGTGCCGGCATGCTTGATCGACGAGATGGGCGATGCGCCGGTGCCGCCGTCATGACCCGCGATGGTCACGTGGTCGGCCTTGGCCTTCGCGACGCCGGCCGCGATCGTGCCGACGCCGACCTCGGAGACCAGCTTCACCGAGATCGATGCCCGCGAGTTCGCATTCTTCAGGTCGTGGATCAGCTGTGCGAGATCCTCGATCGAGTAGATGTCGTGATGCGGCGGCGGCGAGATCAGGCCGACGCCAGGCACCGAGAAGCGCAGCCTCGCGATGTAGTCGGAGACCTTGTGACCCGGCAGCTGGCCGCCTTCGCCGGGCTTCGCACCCTGCGCCATCTTGATCTGGATCTGGTCGGCCGACGTCAGGTAGGCGGCCGTGACGCCGAAGCGTCCGGACGCGACCTGCTTGATCTTCGAGCGCAGCGAATCGCCTTCCTTGAGCGCGACGTCGGCGACGATCGTGCTCGATCCGAGCACCGACGCGAGCGTCGAGCCGGCCTTGATCGTGATGCCCTTGAGCTCGTCCTCGTAGCGCGCCGGATCCTCGCCGCCTTCGCCGGTGTTCGACTTGCCGCCGATGCGGTTCATCGCGACGGCCAGCGTCGCGTGTGCTTCGGTGGAGATCGAGCCGAGCGACATCGCGCCGGTCGCGAAGCGCTTGACGATCTCGACGGCCGGCTCGACCTCGGAGATCGAGATCGCCTTGGCCGGATCGACCTTGAACTCGAACAGCCCGCGCAGCGTCATCAGCCGCTTGCTCTGGTCGTTGATCAACGTCGCGTATTCCTTGTAAGTCGAGAAGCTGTCGCCGCGCGTCGAATGCTGGAGCTTCGCGATCGTCTCGGGCGTCCACATGTGCGCCTCGCCGCGTGTGCGAAACGCGTATTCGCCGCCGGCGTCGAGCATCGTCTCGAGCACCGGGTCGTCGCCGAATGCGCGCTGGTGCAGGCGGATCGCCTCTTCGGCCACGTCGAACACCGTGATGCCTTCGATGCTCGACGCGGTGCCGGCGAAGTACTGGTCGATCAGCGATCGCGACAGCCCGACCGCCTCGAAGATCTGCGCCCCGCAGTACGACATGTAGGTCGAGATGCCCATCTTGGACATGACCTTCATCAGGCCCTTGCCGACGGCCTTCGTGTAGTTCGCGATCGCCTTCGCGGCCGACAGGTCGCCTGGCAGATCGGCATGCATCGCGGCCAGCGTCTCCATCGCGAGATACGGATGGACGGCCTCGGCGCCGTAGGCCGCGAGCACCGCGATGTGATGGACCTCGCGCGCGGAGCCGGTCTCGACCACCAGGCCGGTCGACGTGCGCAGCCCGTGGCGCACCAAGTGCTGATGGATCGCGGACGTCGCGAGCAGCGCGGGGATCGCGACCTGCGTCGCGTCGATCTTCCGGTCCGACACGATCAGGATGTTGAAGCCCGACTTGACCGCATCGACCGCCTCGGCGCACAGCGATGCGAGCCGCGCCTCGATGCCGTCGCAGCCCCACGCGACCGGGTAGCAGATGTCGAGCTCGTGGCTCTGGAACTTGTTCGACGTGTGCTTCTCGATGCCGCGGATGACGGCCATGTCGATCACGTCGAGCAGAGGTTGAGAGACCTCCAGCCGCATCGGCGGGTTGATGTTGTTGACGTCGAGCAGGTTGGGCTTCGGGCCGACGAACGAGATCAGCGACATCACCATCTGCTCACGGATCGGATCGATCGGCGGGTTCGTGACCTGCGCGAACAGCTGGCGGAAGTAGTTGAAGAGCGGCTTGTCCTTGTCGGACGTGACGGCCAGCGGCGAGTCGTTGCCCATCGAACCGGTGGCTTCCTCGCCGGCCGTGGCCATCGGCGCCATCAGCATCCGGAGGTCTTCCTGCGTGTAGCCGAAGGCCTGCTGGCGATCGAGCAGCGACGCGGCGCTCGACGTCTCGACCGCCGCATTCGCGCTGGCAGTGGGGATATCGACGGCGTCCTGCAGTTCGTCGAGCTTGACGCGGATGCGGCTGATCCATTCGCGATACGGCTTCGCGTTCGCGAGCGCGTTCTTGAGCTCGGCGTCTTCGATGATGCGACCGGCCTCGGTGTCGATCAGGAACATCTTGCCGGGCTGCAGCCGCCACTTCTTGACGATGCGCGACTCGGGAATCGGCAGCACGCCGGCCTCGGACGCCATCACCACCAGGTCGTCGTCGGTGATCAGGTATCTGGCGGGTCGCAGTCCATTCCGGTCGAGCGTCGCACCGATCTGGCGTCCGTCGGTGAACGCGATGGCCGCCGGCCCGTCCCACGGCTCCATCATCGCCGCGTGATATTCGTAGAACGCGCGACGGTTCTCGTCCATCAGCGTGTGCTGCTCCCAAGCCTCGGGAATCATCATCATCATCGCGTGGGCGAGCGAATAGCCACCCATCACCAGCATCTCGAGGCAGTTGTCGAATGAAGCGGTGTCCGACTGACCCGGATAGATCAGCGGCCAGATCTTGTCGAGATCACGGCCGAGCACCGGCGACGAGATCGCCTGCTGGCGTGCATTGACCCAGTTGACGTTGCCCTTGACCGTGTTGATCTCGCCGTTGTGCGCAACCATCCGGTACGGATGCGCGAGCTCCCAGCTCGGAAAGGTGTTCGTCGAAAATCGTTGATGAGCCAGTGCGATCGCCGAGACGGTGCGCGGATCGGCCAGGTCCTCGTAGTAGACGCCGACCTGGTCGGCCAGCAGCAGGCCCTTGTAGACGATGGTCCGTGCCGACATCGACGGCACGAAGAATTCCTTGCCGTGCTTGAGCTTGAGCGCCTGGATCGCGTGACCGGCCGACTTGCGAATGATGTAGAGCTTGCGCTCCAGCGCATCGGTGACCATCACTTCCGGACCACGACCGATGAACATCTGCCGGATCACCGGCTCGCTCGCCTTCACCGCCGGCGACATCGGCATGTCGCGGTTGATCGGCACGTCGCGCCAGCCGAGCAGCACCTGGCCGCAGGTACGGACCGCACGCTCGAGCTCCTGTTCGCAGGCCATCCGCGACGCCTGTTCCTTCGGCAGGAAGATCATGCCGACGCCGTATTCGCCGAACGGAGGGAGCGTCACCCCCTGCTTGCCCATCTCTTCGCGGAACACGGCATCGGGAATCTGGATCAGCACGCCGGCGCCGTCGCCCATCAGCGGATCGGCACCGACCGCGCCGCGATGATCGAGATTCTTCAGGATCAGCAGGCCCTGCTCGATGATCGAATGGCTCTTGTGGCCACGGATGTGCGCGACGAAGCCGACGCCGCAGGCATCGTGTTCGAGCGAGGGGCGGTAGAGGCCGTCGCGTTCGGCGACCTGACGAAGGAGGTCGAGATCGACGGGCAGTGAGTGGGAAGGTGTAACTGTAACGGAGGAGGTCATGGAGTTGCCGTCGACGGGTTCGAGTTCGCACTTTAATGCGATGCAGCATGAAGGACAACCAGTAAATTGGGGGTCGTACCCTAATTAATCTGGATCGTC
>JBDTIS010000034.1:0-5026 GCA_039936235.1 Burkholderiaceae bacterium
AGACCATCGGCGAAGTCGCGTCGCGCAAGCTGAAGAGTTCCATCGTGCAGAAGGATCCGAAGGGCGCACCGCCGGGCGATTACCTGTTGGTGACTTACGAAACCGTGTTCGCGTCGCAGGGCGAGCCCAAGACCGAGACCTTGCCGCTGATCAAGTCCGCCGACGGTCATTGGCGCGCGATCGGTTACTTCATCCGCTGACGAGTCGAGCCGGCTCCGCCCGTTCATGAACAACACCGAATCCAACGTCCCCTTCAACCCGCCGGTCGAATCGCAACCGGTCGCGCCGCTGTTGAGCGACGCGGCGTATCGCCGCATCGATCGCGAGGTGCACAAGTTTCCGCCCGAAGGCAAGGGCTCGGCCGTGATGGCCGCGCTCGGCATCGCGCAGGACGAGAGGGGCTGGCTGTCGGTCGAGGTGATGGCCGACATCGCGCGCTATCTCGAACTGCCGGCGATCGCGGTGCAGGAAGTCGCGACGTTCTACAACATGTACAACGTGCGTCCGGCCGGTCGCCACAAGATCACCGTCTGCACCAACCTGCCGTGCGCGTTGTCCGGCGGCGCGCTGGCCGGCGACTATCTCAAGGCGCAACTGGGCATCGACTATCGCGAGACCACCGCAGACGGCGCGTTCACGCTGCTCGAAGGCGAATGCATGGGTGCCTGCGGCGACGCCCCGGTCATGCTGGTGAACAACAAGCGGATGGTGAGCTGGATGAGCAACGAGAAGATCGACGCGCTGCTCGAAGAGCTTTCTGCGTCGAAGACCGTCACGAGGGCCCCATCATGAGCGCAGGCACCTTTCAGGATCCGGATGGCCCGCGCGCGCTCGACAACCGCGCGCTCGAAGACCGTTCCGTGGTGATCCGGCCGATGCATACCGCGATCCACGATCGTCACATCGCGCCGCAGATCATGGCGGGACTGACCGGCGACAACTGGCGCATCGCAGACTACGAGGCGCGCGACGGTTACAAGGCGCTGCGCAAGATCCTCGACGAGAAGATCACGCCGGAGCAGGTGATCGCGCAGGTCAAGGCTTCGGCATTGCGTGGCCGCGGCGGCGCGGGCTTCCCGACCGGTCTCAAGTGGAGCTTCATGCCGCGTCAGTTTTCGGGCGCGAAGTATCTCGTCTGCAACTCCGACGAAGGCGAGCCCGGCACGTTCAAGGATCGCGACATCCTTCGTTACAACCCGCACATCCTGATCGAAGGCATGATCATCGGTGCGTATGCGATGGGCATCCCGGTCGGCTACAACTACATCCACGGCGAAATCTGGGCCGAATACGAACGCTTCGAGGAAGCGCTCGACGAGGCACGCGCCGCCGGCTATCTCGGCGACGACATCCTCGGCAGCGGCTTCTCGTTCCAGCTGCACGGCTTCCACGGCTACGGCGCCTACATCTGCGGCGAAGAGACCGCGCTGCTCGAGTCGCTGGAAGGCAAGAAGGGCCAGCCGCGCTTCAAGCCGCCTTTCCCGGCGAGCTTCGGCCTCTACGGCAAGCCGACCACCATCAACAATACCGAGACGTTCGCGGCGGTGCCGTGGATCATCCGCAACGGCGCCGACGCCTTCCTGCAGATCGGGCGGCCGAACAATGGCGGCACGAAGCTGTTCTCGGTGTCCGGCGACGTCGAGATGCCGGGCAACTACGAGGTCCCGCTCGGCACGCCGTTCGCGAAGCTGCTCGAACTCGCCGGTGGCATGCGCGGCGGCAAGAAGCTGAAGATGGTCATCCCCGGTGGTTCGTCGGCGCCGGTCATCAAGGGCGACCTGATGATGACCACCGACATGGACTACGACGGCATCGCGAAGGCCGGTTCGATGCTCGGCTCCGGCGCGGTGATCGTGATGGACGAGACGCGCTGCGCGGTCGCGTCGCTGATGCGCCTCGCGTATTTCTATTTCGAGGAATCGTGCGGCCAGTGCACGCCGTGTCGCGAAGGCACCGGCTGGATGTATCGCGTGGTTCATCGCATCGAGCACGGCGAAGGCCGCATGGAAGACCTCGACCTGTTGCTGTCGGTGGCCGACAACATCCAGGGCCGCACGATCTGCGCGCTCGGCGACGCGGCCGCGATGCCGGTCCGCGCGTTCGTGAAGAACTATCGCGAAGAGTTCGAATATCACATCAGGAACAAGTGCTGCCTGGTCGGTCCAGGCGCACACACGCACGCACCGCACGCGTCACCGCTCGAGCGGGCGCAGGCGAACGAATACGTCCACGCCGCTGACGCCGAACGTCAGCCGGCACCAATCGAAACCTGATCGCCATGGTCCAGATCGAGATCGACGGCAAGGCCGTCGAGGTCAACGAAGGCAGCATGGTGATGGATGCCGCCAACAAGCTGGGAATCTACGTCCCGCACTTCTGCTATCACAAGAAGCTGACGATCGCGGCCAACTGCCGCATGTGCCTCGTCGACGTCGAGAAGGCGCCCAAGCCGATGCCGGCCTGCGCGACACCGGTCACGGCCGGCATGATCGTGCGCACCGCGTCGCCGAAGGCGATTCAGGCGCAGAAGGGCGTGATGGAGTTCCTGCTGATCAATCATCCGCTCGACTGTCCGATCTGCGACCAGGGCGGCGAGTGTCAGCTGCAGGACCTCGCGGTCGGCTACGGCGCATCGAACTCACGTTACAAGGAAGAGAAGCGCGTCGTGTTCGAGAAGAACGTCGGCCCGTTGATCTCGATGAAGGAGATGACGCGCTGCATCCACTGCACGCGCTGCGTCCGCTTCGGCCAGGAGATCGCCGGCGTGATGGAGTTCGGCATGCTCGGCCGCGGTGAGCACGCCGAGATCACGACCTTCGTCGGCAAGACCGTCGACAGCGAGCTGTCCGGCAACATGATCGACATCTGTCCGGTCGGCGCGCTGACTTCCAAGCCGTTCCGCTACGCGGCCCGCACGTGGGAGCTGTCGCGCCGCAAGTCGGTCAGCCCGCACGACGGGCTCGGGGCTAACCTCATCGTCCAGGTCAAGAACAACGAGGTGCTGCGTGTCGTGCCGTTCGAGAACGATGCGATCAACGAATGCTGGCTGTCGGACAAGGATCGCTTCTCGTACGAAGCCTTGAGCAGCGCTGACCGGCTGACCAAGCCGATGCTCAAGGAAGCCGGCCAGTGGCGCGAGGTCGACTGGCCCGAAGCGCTCGAGTTCGTCGCGTCGGGTCTCAAGCGCATCGTCGACGACGGCGGGGCGTCGCAGGTCGGCGCGCTCGCCACACCGCACTCGACGCTCGAAGAACTTTATCTGCTGCAGAAACTGATGCGTGGCATCGGCTCCGACAACATCGACACCCGTCTGCGCCAGTCCGAGTTCGGCGCGATGCCGAACGTCGCGCCGGCGCTCGGCATGTCGATTGCCGCGTTCGGCAAGCTCGATCGCGTGCTCGTGATCGGTTCGTTCCTGCGCAAGGACCAACCGCTGCTCGCGCAACGGCTGCGCCAGTCGATCAAGCGCGGTGCGCTGCTGTCGGTGCTGCATGCGACCGACGACGACCTGCTGATGCCGGTCGCGAACAAGGCGATTCTGCCGCCGTCGCAATGGGTCGCGGCGCTCGGTGCGATCGAATCGGCCACGCGCAGCGACGACGCCGCTGCCGGTTCGTCGGATGCCGTCCGCAGCATCGCGAAGAGCTTCGCGTCCGGATCGGCGAAGGCCATCCTGCTCGGCAGCGCCGTGGTCCAGCATCCGCACTTCTCGAAGATCTACGCGGCGGCCCGGACGCTCGCGACCGCCACCGGCGCGACGCTCGGCTTCCTGACCGACGCGGCCAACAGCGTCGGCGCGCACATCGTCAAGGCACTGCCGGTCGCTAGCGGTCTCGACGCGGCGGCGATGCTGACCGACGCGCGGCGCGCGTACCTGCTGCTGAACGTCGAACCCGACCTCGACTTCGCGAACCCGGTCGCGGCAGCGAAGGCGTTCAGGGACGCCGAACTGGTCGTCTCGATGACCGCGTTCCGCAGCGCGGCCGATCGCCACGCCGACGTGCTGCTGCCGATCTCGCCGTTCAGCGAGACGTCGGGCACATTCGTCAACACCGAAGGCCGCGCGCAGAGCTTCAACGGTACCGTCAAGCCGCGTGGCGAGACGCGCCCTGCCTGGAAGGTGCTGCGGGTCCTCGGCAACCTGCTCGGTGTGCAGGGCTTCGACTTCGAATCGTCCGAAGCCGTCCGTACCGAAATCACCGGTGGGGCGATGGACTTGTCGGATCGCTGCGGTCCGCACGAGATGCACGGCACCGGCCGCGTCACCGCGAACCCGTATGCCGTCGTCGACGGCGGCATCGAGCGGATCGCCGACGTGCCGATCTACTTCGCCGACGCGCTGGTCCGCCGTTCGCCGCCGCTGCAGGCGACGCACGACGGCGCACCGCCGAAGGCTCGGATGAACGGTCGCGCGCTCGCTGCGGCCGGGCTCGTGTCCGGCGATGCCGTGCGGGTCTCGATCGACGGTGGCCACGCGCTGTTGACCTGCCTGATCGACGAGACCGTGGCCGACGGCTGCATCCGCATCGCCGCGGCCCATGCATCGACCGCCGGGCTGCCGTCGCTGTTCGGCAGCGTGACGGTCACGAAGCTCGCCCCGTCCGCTGCCGTGCCGTCCGCAGACTTGGTGCGCGCATGATCGACTGGATCACGCTCAACGGCGAGGCCACGTTCGGCTTCGTATGGCCGTTGATCTGGAACATGATCAAGATCGTCTGCGTCGTCGGACCGCTGATCCTGTGCGTCGCGTATCTGACGCTGTGGGAACGCAAGGTGATCGGCTGGATGCACCTGCGTCTGGGGCCGAACCGCGTCGGTCCGCTGGGCCTGCTTCAACCGTTCGCCGACGTGCTGAAGCTGCTGTTGAAGGAAATCATCGTTCCGGCCAACGCGAGCAAGGGACTGTTCCTGATCGCGCCGATGATGGCGATCATGCCGGCGGTCGCGGCGTGGGCCGTGATTCCGTTCGGCCCGAACGACTCGGTCGGCAACATCAACGCCGGCCTGCTGTTCATCATGGCGATCA
>JBDTIS010000035.1:0-12136 GCA_039936235.1 Burkholderiaceae bacterium
ACTTCCAGTGGCGTCGAGTCTCGCATGATGTAAAACCGAGCAACGACGCTGGGTCTCCGCGTGCGCGGAAACGACGGTATGGAGATCGGGACAGGACGAACTGTGACCCTGACGAAGCCGACGACGAAGCCGGTGCGGATCGACGCGGTCAGTCTTCCCTGCGCATGTGCGGGAAGAGGATCACATCCCGGATGTTCGGCGAGTCGGTCAGCAGCATCACGAGACGGTCGATGCCGACCCCGCAGCCGCCGGTCGGCGGCATCCCGTATTCGAGCGCGCGGACGTAGTCGGCGTCGTAGTACATCGCCTCCTCGTCGCCGGCCTCCTTCGCGGCGACCTGGCTGCGAAAGCGCGCCGCCTGGTCCTCGGCGTCGTTGAGCTCCGAGAAGCCGTTCGCGATCTCGCGGCCGGTGATGAACAGCTCGAAACGCTCCGTGATGCCGGGTCGCGCGTCGGACTCGCGCGCGAGCGGCGATACCTCGATCGGATAGTCGACGATGTAGGTCGGCTCCCACAGCAGGCTCTCGGCGGTCTCCTCGAACAGCGCGAGCTGCAGCGCGCCGAGGCCGGCGTCCTTCAGCGGCGCATGATGGATGTCGGCACCCTTCTTCTTCAACTCGGCGCGCAGGTAACCGATGTCGGCGAGATCCTCGTCGCGGTAGTCGGGGAAATACTTCCGGATCGCTCCGGTGATCGTCAGGCGCTCGAAAGGCTTCGCGAGATCGAGCGGCCTGCCCTGATAGGTCAGCGTCGCGGTGCCGACCGCGGCGATCGCGACCGCGCGGACCAGCGATTCGGTGAAGCCCATCAGCCACTGGTAGTCCGCGTAGGCCGCGTAGAACTCCAGCATCGTGAACTCGGGGTTGTGTCGGGGACTCACGCCTTCGTTGCGGAAGTTGCGATTGACCTCGAAGACACGCTCGAAGCCACCGACGATCAACCGCTTCAGATAGAGCTCCGGCGCGATCCGCAGGAACATCTGCATGTCGAGCGCGTTGTGATGGGTCGCGAACGGCCTGGCTGCGGCGCCGCCTGGGATCGGATGCAGCATCGGCGTCTCGACCTCGAGGAAGTCGTTGCCGGTCATGAACGTGCGGATCGCGGCCAGCGCGCCGCTGCGCGCGACGAACGTCTTGCGCGTCTCGTCGCTCATGATCAGGTCGACGTAGCGCTGCCGGTACTTGACCTCCTGATCGGCGAGACCGTGGAACTTGTCCGGCAGCGGACGCAGCGCCTTCGTCAGCAGCCGGATGGCCGTGGCCCTGATCGACAGTTCCCCGGTGCGCGTCTTGAACAACGTGCCGGTAGCCGCGACGATATCGCCGAGATCCCAGCGCCTGAAGTCGGCGTAGACGTCGGGGCCGACCGCATCGGTCTGCACGTAGATCTGGATCGTGCCGCTGCCGTCCTTGACGGTCGCGAAGCTCGCCTTGCCCATCACGCGCTTGAGCATCATGCGACCCGCGATCGAGACGGCAGCGGTCTCTCCGTCGAAGTCGGGAGTCTCACGCGCGTCGTTGGCCTCGTGCAGCGCGAGGGCCTTGTGGGTCGGCACGAAGTCGTTCGGAAACGCGATGCCCTTCGTGCGGATCTCCGCCAGCTTGCCGCGACGCTCCGCGATGATCTGATTGGTGTCGACCGGCAGAGAGTCGGGGGACGGTGAGACGGCGGTTTCGGAAGGGTTCATTCGGAAGGCAAGAAGGTATGGACGGCAAAGCCGAGGCGGCGTGCCGCGTCGGCCTGCGCGCGATCAGCTGTCGCGAATCCGGTGCAGCGATGTTGCAAGGCGACGGCCAGGTGCAGGGCATCCAGCGTCCGAAGTGCAACCGGCGCGACCCGGTCGATCAGATCGTTTGCGAGCATGAAGGCCTGCTCCCGCCAGGCTACGCGGCCCAGGCTCTCATCGGCGAGA
This sequence comes from Burkholderiaceae bacterium, assembly GCA_039936235.1. Classification (GTDB taxonomy): domain Bacteria; phylum Pseudomonadota; class Gammaproteobacteria; order Burkholderiales; family Burkholderiaceae_D; genus CAHJXF01. The sequence goes on from JBDTIS010000035.1 coordinate 1,913, forward strand.
TTTTCATCAAGTCGATCGAGGATCGCTTTCGCCCGCCGTCGCGTGAGCTGACCGGCACGCTCGCGGCGCCTGATCGCACATTTGAACTCGACAACCGACAACGGACTGATGACCGCGTCGCCCTGCTCCGCCAGCCACAGGATGAACGCTGGGGTCGCCGGCTCGATCAGATAACCCTTCAGCAGCGCGGAAGTGTCGACGTAGTCCAAGTAATTTACCGTTCCATCGCGGACGTCGGCATCAACGATCGGCCCGAAATTCGTCCCAGTCGAAAGCAGGCAATTCGGGCTGGCCTGCCAGGAAGCGGCGCTGCCTGGCTCCCCAGGCAAGGGCGCGCTTGCGCTGTTCCAATGCTGCTTCGTTCGGGTCGAGGCCTTGTGTGAGCGGGACGACCTTCGCGAACGGCTTGCCGTGGTGGGTCAGCACCACCTCACCGTCGGTTTCGAGGGCCGCCGCGATCGCACCGTAGCCGGCTCGCATTTCACGCACGCTGAATTCCCGCATGACTCCTCCGGACCCCATGTGTCACAACGCTGGAATTGTGTCACACGTCGCAGCACGGAGCAATGCTCAGGTCGACGGCTTTCTATGGGACGACTCAGTAATTGCGGATGTCGTCGATCTCCACGCTGCCGAAATCGTCGCGCTGCAGATAGGCAGCGACCTTCGTCGCCACGTCTTGGGCGGACACCAGCTTGCCCTCTTCCTTCATCGCCTGGAATCGAATCCCTTCGGGAAAAGTCGAAGCGTCCTGGCCACGCATCACGACCTGCATTCCGGTGTCGATCACTCCGGGCGCCAGCGACGATGCCTTCGCCTTGCGCAGCGCACGCTGCGGGTCGTAAGGCTCCGCGTTGATGCAGCGGGTGAACATGTCGAGGCCGGCCTTGCTGGTGCAGTAAGGCGACGTGCCGTCCATCGGTCGCCGCGCGAGGCCCGACGAGATATTCAGCACGCGACGCTCCGCGTCGATCATCGCGGTCGCGGCGAGAAAGCGCGATGTAAACAGCATCGCGGCAGTGAGGTTGACGTTGATCGCGGCCACGACACGCGCCGGGTCGAGTCCGGCGATCGGTCCGATCGGGTCGGCCAGCGCCGCGTTGTTGATCAGCGTGTACGACTTCGCATCGCGCGGCAGCCCGGCGCAAATCGATGCGGCGAGTGCGTCGGTCGCCGGGAGATCGGAGAGATCCTGCAGAGACCAGTCGAGCCAAGCGCCTTGCGAGCGCGCCGACGCCGCCAGCGCCTCGTTGGCGGCACGCGCGATGCCGATGACCTTCCGATCCGGTGACAGCAGACGTTCGACGAGTGCGGCGCCGAGTCCCTTCGACGCGCCGGTGACGATGATGACTTCCATACGGTGCGATGATCCGTGAAAGAGGCGAGTCGCGATCGCGGCCCGGGGCCGGATCATAGCGAACGAGAGCACGATCCGCCGATTTCCGGCACCGCACGTCCCTCGCGCACGTATCGGCTCTTCCGCCTTTCCTTCTCCGCCCAGATTCATGAAGACCAGAAAAACCGACATCGTCGTGATCGGCGCAGGCACGGCCGGCCTCGCCGCCTATCGCGCGCTGCGAGACGCCGGACAACGCGCGGTGGTGATCGACCACGGGCCGCTGGGCACGTTGTGCGCGCGCGCCGGTTGCATGCCGTCGAAGGCCGCGCTGCACGCGGCGCGGCGCTTCGCCGATGCGAGCGCGCTCGCGCGCTGGGATCGCGCTGCGCGCGAAGTCCAGCGCGACCGCCTGTGGCGCGAAGTCCGACGCCTGCGCGACCACCTCGCCGACGGCACCGCCGACAGCACGCGCGACGCACTGGGTCGCAGTCTGGTGATGGGGAGCGCCCGCTTCATCGCGCTCGATGCCGTCGAGGTCGACGGCATGCGCATCGAAGCGCGTGCGTTCGTCGTCGCGACGGGCTCGCATCCGGTCCTGCCCGACGCACTCGCGCGCTATGGAACGAGCATCGCGCGAGGCGTGTTGACCACCGACACGCTGTTCTCGCTGAAGCGGCTGCCGGCGACGCTCGGGCTACTGGGTCTCGGCAACATCGGCATCGAGATCGGCCTCGCGATGGCGCGCTTCGGCGTGAAGGTCGTCGCTGTCGAGAAGAATCCGTGGCCGGCCGGCATCCTCGACCCGGTGATCGCGAAGCGCGCGATCAAGACGCTGGGCCGTGAAATGGAGATGCACTTCGGCGCGACCGGTCACGTGACACGCGACGGCTCGCAGTTCCGCCTGGCGATCGGCGACACCATGCATCGCGTCGAGCGCGTGCTGGCCGCGCTCGGCCGCAGGCCGAACCTGGCCGGCCTCGCGCTCGATCGCGCCGGCGTGACCTGGGACGAGAGCGACGCTCCACCGATCGACCCGCACACGCTGCGCCTCGGTCGCACGCACATCTTCGTTGCCGGCGACGCATCGCCGGATCGTCCGCTGCAGCACGAGGCGATCGACGAAGGCCGCATCGCGGCCGCGAACGCGCTCTCGGTCGCGGGGGATCATGCGCCGCAGCGGCCGTCGCGACGCACCCCTCTGTCGATCGTGTTCTCCGACCCCGACATCGCGCAGGTCGGCATGCGCCACGACGAGGTTCATCGCGACCGCGTGGTGGTCGGCACCGGCAGCGGCGACCACAACGGTCGCTCGAAGATCCTCGGCGACGAGGCGAATCTGGTCCGCGTCTACGCCGATCGACGCGACGGCACGCTGTTCGGCGGCAGCCTCGTATCGACTCAGGGCGAGCATCTCGCCCATCTGCTGGCGTGGGCCGTCGATCAGAGGCTTACGGTGGATCGCCTGCTCGCGATGCCGTTCTATCACCCGACCGTCGAGGAACTGCTGCAGACCGCGTTGAAGGACGTGTCGCGAAAGGTCGTGAGGCGCTGAGCGACCTTGGGTCCCGCGCCGTCAGGCGCCAGCGGAACAATCGAAAAGCGTGGAATTTCTCCGGCAGGGCTATGCGGATCACCGCTGCGTGACTGGCGTAGCCCGCACGCGTTCCATGGTGACTTCCGAGCGACGGAACCCGAGCTTCTCGTAGAACGCGAACAGGTTCGGTCGTCCGGCACGCAGCACCCATGTCATGTCGGGGTCGTCGCCCATCAGCCGCTGCACCAGGGCACGCGCGATGCCGATCTTGCGATGGCTCTCGTCGACGACCAGCGTGCAGATGTAGCCGTTCGACACGCCGTCTCCGACCGACCGCGCGAAGCCGACGACACGCCCGTCGTCGACCGCGACGATCGCCTCGTGCGCGTTCGCGACCAGCAACGGGAATCCGTCGTGCTCGAAGTGCGCGCCGGACCAGTCGTTCGCGCGCAGCAGCAGCCGCGCTGCCTCGATCTCGTGCGGCTCGATCGGCTTGATGGTCCAGCGCATGGCGCTCGCGCTACACGCCCTGCTTCAGGCTCGCCTCGATGAACGGATCGAGATCCCCGTCGAGCACCTTCTGCGTGTTGCTGATCTCGACGTTGGTCCGCAGGTCCTTGATCCGCGACTGGTCGAGGACGTACGAGCGGATCTGGTGGCCCCAGCCCACATCGGTCTTGGACGCCTCGAGCTTGTCCTGCTCGACCTGGCGCTTGCGCAGCTCGGCCTCGTACAGCCGCGACTTCAGCATCGCCATCGCCTCGGCGCGGTTGCGGTGCTGGCTGCGATCGTTCTGGCACTGGACCACGATGCCGGTCGGCATGTGCGTGATGCGGATCGCGGAGTCGGTCTTGTTGATGTGCTGGCCGCCTGCGCCGGACGCGCGGAACGTGTCGACGCGCAGATCGGCCGGGTTGATGTCGACCTCGATCGAATCGTCGACCTCGGGGTAGACGAACACGCTCGCGAACGACGTGTGGCGACCGCCGGACGAATCGAAGGGACTCTTGCGCACCAGCCGATGGACACCGGTCTCGGTGCGCAGGTAGCCGTAGGCGTACTCGCCTTCGATCTTGATCGTCGCGCTCTTGATGCCGGCGGTCTCGCCTTCGGACTCTTCGAGCAGCTCGGTCTTGAAACCCTTGCGCTCCGCGTACTTGAGATACTGCCGCTCGAGCATCTGCGCCCAGTCCTGCGCTTCGGTCCCGCCGGCGCCGGCCTGGATGTCGAGGAAGCAATTGAACGAGTCCGCCTCGTTCGAGAACATGCGCCGGAACTCCATCCCTTCGACGATCTTGCGCAGCGCGGCCGTGTCGGTCTCGACCGAGATCAGCGTTTCGTCGTCGCCTTCGTCCTTCGCCATCGAGAACAGGTCCGCAGCGTCGACCAGATCGGTGTCGAGCCTGACGATCGTGGTGACGATGTCCTCGAGCGACTTCTTTTCCTTGCCGAGTTCCTGCGCGCGCTTCGCGTCGTCCCAGACCTTCGGATCCTCGAGCGCGCCGTTGACTTCGCTCAGCCGATTCGCTTTGGAATCGAAGTCAAAGATACCTCCGCGCTTCATCGGCGCGGGCGCGCAGATCGGCAATGGTGGTGGAGATCAGGTTCAGTCGTTCGGCATCCATGGGGCGCGCTGTTCGAGGCGTTGGGAGGACGGCGATTGTACGTGACGCACTCAGACCGCGATCACTCCGCGCGGATCGTCGCGCCGCGCTTCGGATGCGACCGTTTCGCCGCCGAGCCGCAGCCGCACCATGTCGATGTGGGCGCGCAGCAGATGGACCTCGTGATAGAACGCTAGCGGGATCTTCAGGCGGCTGACCGACGTCTCGATCTCGTCGAGGCGCCGCGCCTCGAGCCGTTTCGCGTTCGCGTCGGGATCGCCGTCGATGGCGCGCATCTCGATCCGGTGCAGCTCGCCGTACCAGCGGAAGATCTTCGAGCGCACGCGCCAGCTGTAGAACGCCGGCACGATCCGCATCAGCGGAATCGTCAACGCGACGATCGGCACGATCACGACCAGCAGCCGCTCGATCAGGTTCGCGAGCCAGAACGGCAGGTAGCGCTGCAGGAACGGCCGACCCGACTGGAACCAGCGCTGCGCCTGTTCGGAGACCGGGAAGTCCTGCACCAGCGACGACGGGAATTCGCCACGGCGCTGGAACAGCCCCGGTCCGCCATGGACCTCGGACGCGGCCTCGAGCAACAGGTACACCAGCGCCGGATGCAGGTCGTCGCGCGAGACCAGCAGCGACGTCGCGGCGAGCAGCTTGATGTCGTGCTCGGGCCGCGCGTCGGCGAGATCGACGGCGCCCTGAGGCAGCACCTGCGGCGTCAACGTCGGAAAGTAGCGGGCGATCGCCTCGCTCTGCGCGAGGTTGACCAGATGCAGCGGCCCCTTGAACAGCGACTGGATATACGGCGACTCGGGCGCGCCGATGATGAACGCGATGTCGAGCTCGCCGGCTTCGAGCATCTTCGCCGACTCGGTGCCGGCGACCTCGACCAGCGTTGCGTTGCTCGCATTCACGCCGGCCGCTGCGAGCATCTGCACCGACAGCCGCCGCAGCCCGCTGCCGGGGATGCCGACGCCGATCCGCTTGCCGCGCAGGTCGGACAGCCTCGCGAGATTGTCGAGGTGCCGCGAGAACAGCCACACCGGCTCGTAATAGACGCCGGCGATGGTCTCGAGATGCGGCGCCTCCTCGACCGACCCGATACCGCTCTGGATGAAGCCGACGTCGTAGTCGATGCCGTCGTGCCCCGGCGGCGCGCGCAGGCGATCGTAGTTCTCGACGGCGCCCGACGACGGGTGCAGTTCGAGCGTGACACCGCTCCGCGCGAGGATGCTCTGATAGCGCCTGGCGAACGCGTCGTAGGCGCCGCCGGGCGTGCCGGTGGTCATCACGATCGTCGACGGCGGCGCGGGGCGCACGAAGCGTTGTGCGACATAGCCGACCAGCGCGAGCAGCAGCACCACCGGGACCAGTGTCACCAGCGTGTCGCGCCACGAGAAATGAAATCGGTCGGCGATGCGGTCGAAGCGGTTGCGCCGCGGGACCGGCGCCGCGGGCGATCGGTCTGGCGGTGGCGGGTCGATCGTCGGCATGCGTCGATGTTCGCATAGCCCTGCGGCGCGCGGTGAGGGGCCACGCGATCGCCGCACTGGTTCGTCATGCGCGCCTCATCGGTATGATCGGCGCAACAGCGACGCCACCCGACCATTCACTGCCGACCCGATGCGCCCCACCCTCCAGCTCGACCGCCGCTCGCGGAAGATCCTCTTCTCCCGCGCGATCTGGAGCCGGCGCATCTGGTTCCTCGGTGGCGCGGTGGTCGTCGGGCTCGTCTCGGTCGGTTTCGCGCTGTCGGCCAACTGGGCCAACGCGGCCTTCCACAGGATGGCCGCGCTGGCGCCGTGGGTTCCGTTCGTCGTCGCGCCGGCCGGCTTCGCGCTGGTCCGCTGGCTCACCGTGCGCTGGGTTCCCGGATCGCAAGGCAGCGGCATCCCGCAGGCGATCGCCGCGCTCGCGCTCGGCGAGGCGGCGCGCCGACGACTGCTGTCGCTGAAGGTCGCCGTCGGCAAGGTCTTGCTGACCGTGATCGGCCTGCTGTCGGGTGCGTCGATCGGTCGAGAAGGACCTTCGGTTCAGGTCGGCGCCGCTGTCATGTATGCGCTGTCGCGGTCGGCGGCGTTCCCGTACGAGGGGATGCAACGCGGGCTGATCCTCGCCGGCGGCGCGGCCGGCGTCGCTGCGGCGTTCAACGCGCCGCTGGCCGGCATCGTATTCGCGATCGAGGAGATGGCACGGTCGTTCGAGCAGCGCACGATCAGCATCGTCGTCACGGCGGTGATCGTCGCCGGCGTCGTGTCGCTCGCGCTGCAGGGCAACTACGCCTACTTCGGCCGCACAGCGGCCAGCGTCGACCTGCCGGCGGCGATCCCGGCCGTGCTGATGTGCGGGCTCGTCGGCGGGCTGTTCGGCGGCCTCTTCAGCCGCGCGCTGCTGGAATTGAGCAGCGGCAGGTTGCGCGTGCTGACGCTGTGGCAGAACGAAAGGCCGGTCCGTTTCGCGGCGCTGTGCGGGCTCGCGCTCGCCGCGGTCGGCGCGCTGTCGGACGGCATGATCTTCGGCACCGGCTACAACGAGACGCGCGCGATCCTCGAAGGACATGCCGGGTCGCAGAGCTTCGGCATCACGAAGCTCGCCGCGACGCTGATCTCTTACCTGAGCGGCATCCCCGGTGGCATCTTCGCGCCGTCGCTCGCGGCCGGCGCGGGCTTCGGCCACAACCTCGCGCTGCTGTTCCCGTCGCAACCGGCAGCCGCGTTGCTGCTGCTCGGAATGGGCAGCTACTTCGCGGGGGTCGTCCAGGCGCCGCTGACCGCGTTCGTGATCGTGCTCGAGATGACGCAGAACGCCGAGCTCGCGTTGCCGCTGATGGCCGCGACGCTGATCGCACACGGCATCTCGCGAACGGTGTGCCCGCGGCCGCTGTACAAGCAGCTCGCCCGCGGGTTCAAGGCAGCGCACTGAGCGACGCAGCGGTGTCCGACCAGTTCGCCCTGTTCGACCAAGTGGCGGCGCCCCCATCGCGCTGCCCCGAAGACCTGCTGTACGAACACCCGATGCATATCGAAGGAGCCGGAATGAAGATCGCCACCATCCGCACGCGCTTCGTCCCGGTGCTGCTGGCCTGCCTGACCCTCGGGCTGGCCGCCTGCGCCACGACTGCATCGACGCCGACCGGCGTGCAGCGCCTCTACGTGCTCTATTGCGGCGAGGCGCACATCCCGGACATCTCGCCATGGTCGCCCGGCGTCAACGTGGGCAAGCCGGCTGATTTCAGCGACAACTGCTACCTGATCCGCCACGGCAACGACTGGATGATGTGGGACACCGGCTTCGCCGACGCGCTCGCGTCGCTGCCGGGCGGCGCGCTCGGCGCCCGCAACATGCGGGCGAAGCGCACCCGCACGCTGGCATCGCAGCTCGCCGAGATCGGCATCTCGCCGGATCAGATCCACTATCTCGCGTTCTCGCACTCGCATTCGGATCACGTCGGCAACGGCAACTTGTTCACCGCCGCGACGCTGTACATACAGCAGGCCGAATACGACGCGGCGTTCGGACCCGAGCCGACGAAGTTCGGCTTCGCGCCTGCGAACTACGACAAGCTGCGCACGAGCAGGATCGTCAAGCTGCACGGCGATTACGACGTGTTCGGCGACGGCTCCGTCCGCATCCTGTCCACACCCGGCCACACGCCCGGCCATCAGTCGCTGCTGGTGCGGCTGCCGAAAACGGGCGCCGTCGTGCTGAGCGGCGACGTCGCGCACTTCGAGGAGAACTTCGTGAACCGGCGCGTGCCCGGCTTCAACTTCGACATCGAACAGTCGAAGCAGTCGATCGACAAGATCGCCGCGATCGTCAAGGCCGAACATGCTCAGTTGTGGATCAACCACGATGCGAAGCAGAACGCGACGATCGCGCACGCCCCGCAATCGATCGAGTGAAGCCGTCAGTGCGACGCGTCGGGACGCGTGCCGTCGACGACGTGTCCGATGACCACACTTCACGGATCGCCCCGCTGATCTCCTGCGTCACCTTCGCAACGACGACACCCACCGGATGGGTGGCCGCGGGTCGATTGCGACGAACGATCGGTGAAGACCAGATCGAAACAGGTCTCGCCTGAGCTGGCACGAAGCGACGCGATGCAGCTCGGCGTAGAGACTATCGAACAGCGCTGGGGTCGCGTTACGGCCGCGCGCCGTCCACGCGGCGATCGGATCGACGATCGTGACGGACGGATCGAAGTGCTCGACGGGCACGCGCCTCTGCTCGTGCTGTCGAAGATATCGTGGAGCCGCCGCACACGACGCACAATGCCCGACGTATCGCGGTGACGACCCGTAACGAATTCGCCTGCGGGACGACTGTATCGGGCTGTCGCGCGGATCCGCCGCGCAGGAGGCGACATGGATTCCAGACGAATGGCATTCCGCGCGAAACTGTTCGCCCAGCGCGTCTGGCAGCCGACCAGCGCATGCCTGACCTGCATGCCCGGTCACTTCGCGAACGTCGTCAGCCTGCCGCATTGGGAGATCGCGTTACGGACCGGTCTGCTGACCGGTGCGATCGTCGTGCTGCTGAGCTTCACGCGCTTCGTCGGAGTCTTCCGCAATCGCTATGGCAATGCGGCGGTCGTCGCCGGTTTCACCGCGATCGGCGACGCGCTCGCGCACCCCGATCATTACGGCAGCTTCCATCGCGAAGCCCTGGTCACCGGCCTGATCAGCGGGCTGCTCGCGCTCGCGGCGTCCTTCGTCCTCGAAGACCGAGCCCGACGGCTGCGCAGCGCATGGGCGCGACTGCGTGGAAACTGAGCGGTGCGACGAACGTCCGGGTCCGACTCCAGCCGATCAGACGTTCCGGTTCCGCGGTTGACCTGCGCGCCGACGCCGAATTCCAGGAACGGCTCTCGAACGCGTCGCCCGACGCACGGGATCGTGTCAGTTCTTTTGGTTACTCTCGGCCCCCATGACGCTCAATCCACGACATGAATTGTCGATCGAGCAGGTCCGCCGGCACGGGTCGGTCTCGCTCCACGGGCTCGGCGACCTGCTCGTCGACCTCGTCTTCATCGACGAGGAGCCGCCTGCGCCGTCCCGCAAGCTGTTCGCGGAGCCCGGCGTGACGATCGTCGTCGCTTCGGTGCCGGCGCCATGAGCTTTCTCCTCGCGCTCGATCAGGGCACGTCGAGTTCGCGCGCGATCGTGTTCGACGACGACGGCCGCCTCGTCGCGAAGGCGCAGCGCGAATTTTCGCAGATCTATCCGAGGCCCGGATGGGTCGAGCACGATGCCGACGACCTCTGGACGAGCCAGCTCGCGACCGCGCGCGAAGCGATCGCGGCGGCGGGTCTGACGGCACGCGACATCTCGGCGCTGGGCATCGCGAATCAGCGCGAGACCACGGTGATCTGGAACCGCGCCACCGGCGAACCGATTGCCCACGCCATCGTGTGGCAGGACCGGCGGACCGCACCGCTGTGCGAGGCGCTGATCGAGTCCGGCCTCGCCGGGACGGTCCGCGACAGGACCGGCCTCGTGATCGATCCGTACTTCTCGGCGACGAAGATCCGCTGGCTGCTCGATCATGTGGACGGCGCGCGCGCCGCGGCCGAACGCGGCGAGCTGGCGTTCGGCACGATCGACACCTGGCTCGTATGGAAGCTGACGTCCGGACGGCTGCACGTGACCGACGTCAGCAATGCGTCGCGGACGATGCTCTTCGACATCCGTGCCGGCGACTGGGACGACGGGCTGCTCGAGGCGCTGGATATC
>JBDTIS010000036.1:0-4698 GCA_039936235.1 Burkholderiaceae bacterium
CCAGCGTGCGCTCAAGACCATGCCGGACCTGATCGAGTCGCATGCGACCGCGTCGGTGGGTCGCGGGCAGGTTCAGCTGTCGTTCGACCCGAAGGTCGACGCGGCAGCCACCGCCACCGCGCTCCGCAACCGGATCGACCAGATCAAGACGACGCTGCCGCGCGATGCCGGAGCGCCGCTGATCGCCTGGCGTCGTGAGCCCGGTCGGCCGTTATGAAGCGGCATGGCCTGTCGTGGCATCCGCAAGCCCGTGACATCAGGAACCCATCATGTGGATGACCAAGGTCTCGATCAACAACCCCGTCTTCGCGACGATGGTGATGGTCGCGCTCGTCGTGCTCGGCATCGCGTCGTACCAGCGCCTCGGCGTCGAGCAGCTGCCCGACATCAGCGCGCCGGTCTTCACCGTGACCGTGAATTACCCCGGCGCCTCGCCGGAAGCGATCGAGAACGACATCACGAAGCCGATCGAGAACGCGGTCAACACGATCTCCGGCATCAAGAAGATTCGCTCGAACTCGTGGGAAGGCATCTCGCAGAGCTACATCGAGTTCCAGCTCGACGCGAACGTGTCGAAAGCCACGCAGGATCTGCGCGACCGCGTCGCGCAGGTGCGCGCGTCGTTCCCGAAGGACGCGAAGGAGCCGGTGATCAACCGGCAGGACCAGGAGAACGAGCAGCCGGTGGTGTCGCTGTCCGTCCGCAGCCTGGCCGGCCCGTCGCCGCGGACGCTGCGTGACCTGACGACGCTGACCGACCAGGTGATCGTCAAGGATCTGCAGAAGGCACCGGGCGTCGGGCGCATCGCTTACGCAGGCGGCACGTCCCGCCAGATCCAGATCCAGATCGATCCGCGCCGCATGGCGTCTTACGGCGTCGGCATCGATCAGGTGATGGATGCGATCCGTCAGGCCAACCAGGACGTGCCGGCCGGGTTGATCAGCAACGCGCGCAACGAGACGCTGGTGCGCGTCGAAGGAAAGATCAAGGACATCGCCGACTTCGGCCGGATCATCGTGGCGCGCCGTGGCGGCAACGTCGGCATCAGCTCGCTCGGCTCGTCGGGCATCGGCGATGCGCCGGTGTATCTGAGTCAGGTCGCGACGATCGTCGACGGCGAGCAGGAAGCGCAGTCGATCGGCCGCAACGACGGCCAGCCCGCGCTGTCGTTGCAGGTCTTCAAGATCCAGGATGCCAACATCGTCGAGACCGGCGAAGCGGTGAAGCTGGCGGTCGCGAATCTTACGAAGCGTCTGCCGCCCGGCGTCGAGATCCGCGAGCTTTACGCGAACTCGGACTGGGTCAAGCGCTCGCTCGACGGCGTCAAGAAGACGCTGCTCGAAGGCGGCCTGCTGACGGTGCTGATCGTGTTCCTGTTCCTGCGCAGCTGGCGCTCGACGATCATCACCGGGCTGACGCTGCCGATCGCGGTGATGTCGACGTTCATCGTGCTGAACGCGTTCCACTTCACGCTGAACTTCATGACGATGATGGCGCTGTCGTTGTGCATCGGCCTGCTGATCGACGACGCGATCGTCGTGCGCGAGAACATCGTGCGTCACCTGCACATGGGCAAGAGCCATCGGCAAGCCGCCGAGGACGGCACCAACGAGATCGGCCTCGCGGTGATGGCGACCACGTTCGCGATCGTCGCCGTGTTCATCCCGGTCGCGTTCATGAGCGGCATCATCGGCAAGTTCTTCTTCGCGTTCGGCATCACGGTGACGGCCGCGGTCCTGGTCTCGCTGTTCGTGTCGTTCACGCTCGACCCGATGCTGTCGTCGTTGTGGCACGACCCGGCCGAGAAGTCGCGGCTGCTGCGCTTCTGGCCGTTGCGCGTCGTGCTCGACGGTTTCGAATACTTCGTGCAGTGGATGCATCGCGTCTATGGCCGGCTGCTCGCGTGGACGTTCTCGGGGCGGGTCTACAGGCCCTGGTTTCCGAGTGTGCTCGCACTGATCAAGCCGGTGCTGCTGGCGCTTTACTACCCACTCTCGTGGCTGTTGTTCGCAGGGCCGCAGATCCCATCGCGCAGGACCCTGCTGCGCAATGCGATATCGCCGCGATCGATGTTTCGTCGCGCCACCATCACCGGTCGCGGCATCGTGCTGTGGACCGCGTTCGCGTCGCTGGTCGCCGCGTTCGGGCTGCTCGCGTCCGGCAAGATCGGCAGCGAGTTCATCCCCGACGTCGACCAGAGCTGGATCAGCCTGCGGCTCACCACGCCTCCCGGCGTGAGCCTCGAATACGCGGACCAGAAGTCACGCCAGGTCGAGGCGGCGATCGCGGACCTCACCGAGGTGATCGCGACCGACGTCAGCGTGTTCGGCGAGGACCGCACTTCGGTGCGCATCCAGCTCAAGCTGAAGCCGCGCGACCAGCGCGCCCGTTCGCAGAAAGAAATCGAACAGATCATCCGCGACCGGGTCGCGAGCATCCCCGGCGTGTCGCTCTCGATCGGCTTCAACCAGGCGGTGTTCGTCGCGATCCTCGGACCGGATGTCGCGAAGCTCGACGAGATGACGGGCGAGTTCGCGGCGCAGGTCGCGAAGATCCGCGGCATCGTCGATCTCGAGACCAGCCTGAAACCGGGCACCCCTGCGCTGTCGATCAGGCCGAATGGCGATGTCGCGAGCGACCTGGGCCTGACCGTGCAGCGAATCGGCAACGCGCTGCGGCCGCTGGTCGCCGGGGAGACGGCCGGCTACTGGCTCGCGTCCGACGGACAGAACTACGAGATCAACGTCCAGATGCCGAAGTCCGGCCGCACGATCGCGTCGGACATCGGCGATCTGCTGCTGACGACCGGCAAGACGATGACCGACTCGAACGGGATGACCGTGCCGCAGCTCGTTCCGCTGCGTCAGGTCGCGACGATCTCGCAGTCGGAGAGCCCGCAGGTCATCAAGCGCCAGGACCTGCAGCGCCGCCAGGCCGTCTACGCGAACGTGCAGGGCCGGCCTGCCGGCGACGTCGGCAAGGACGTGCAGAAGCTCGTCGACGAGCGGCAGAAGACGCTGCCCCCGGGCTATCGCTTCGACGTCGGCGGACAGCAGCAGAGCCAGGACGAATCGGCGGCCGCAGCCGGCGGTGCACTGCTGCTGGCGATCGTGTTCATCTACCTGATCCTCGCATCGCAGTTCGCGAGCCTGTTGCAGCCGGTCGCGATCATGGCAGCGCTACCGTTCTCGCTGATCGGTGTGCTGCTCGCGCTGTTGCTGACCGGCACGACGCTGAACCTGTTCTCGATCATCGGCTTCATCATGCTGATGGGTCTCGTGACGAAGAACGCCATCCTGCTGGTCGACTTCGCGAACCAGCGGCAACGCGAAGGGCTGTCGCGGACCGATGCGCTGCTCGAGGCCGGTCAGGTGAGGCTTCGTCCGATCCTGATGACGACGGCGGCGATGGTATTCGGCATGCTGCCGCTCGCGATCGGCCTCGGCGAAGGAAGCGAACAGCAGGCGCCTATGGGACGCGCGATCATCGGCGGCGTGTTGACGTCGACGCTGCTGACGCTGGTCGTGGTGCCGGTGATCTACTCGTATCTCGATCGCTGGGAGAAGCTGGCGAAGACATGGTTCTCCGGAGGGGCTGCCCGCCGCGCCGCGCGCGAGGCGCGCGAGGCCGAGGCGGCGGAACGCAAGCGGGGTCGGATTGCGGGCGGAGCGACCCCTGGTGCGCATGGGGCGGTGGTCGGCAGCGACCCGCAGGCGCGCGACGAGGGTTGATCGCTGGGCTGATTTCGGGCCGATCGAGACGCAGCCCATCGGGGGTGAACCGGTACGCGTTCACGCCGGATCCGGTTTCGCCGCCACGTGAACGTCGCGCACGATCCTGCCACCCTCCAGGACCACGACGCGTTCGGCCGAGGCGATCGTTTCTGGTCTGTGCGCGATGGTGATCCGCGTCAGCGCTAGCGCCCGGATCGCGACGTTGACCTTGCGTTCGTTGTCGATGTCCAGGTGGCTGGTCGCCTCATCCAGCACGAGGATCTTCGGCCGCTTGTACAACGCGCGCGCCAGCAGCACCCGCTGCTTCTGGCCGCCGGACAACGACGAGCCCATGTCGCCGACCAGCGTCTGGTAACCCATCGGGGTCGCAACGATGTCGTCGTGCACCGCTGCGAGCTTCGCAGCCGTCTCGACGGCGAGCGGATCGCAGCGCGGATCGAAGCACGCGATGTTGTCGGCCAGCGATCCCGACAGCAATACGTCGTCCTGCATCACCGTGCCGATCATGCTTCGATAGCCCGCGACACCGACCTGGCGGATCGTTAACGCCGCGTCCGTCGCTCCTACCCTTACCTCGCCTTCGACCGGGTCGCGCAATCCGAGCAACAGTTTCAGCAGCGTCGACTTGCCGCAACCCGACGCACCGATGATCGCGACGGACTCGCCGGCCTCGACGACCAAGTCGACATGCCGCAGGATCCACGGCTCGCCATCCGCGTAACGGAAAGACAGGTCGCGGATCTCGATGCGCGGCGCGATGCGATCCGTGTCGACGTCGGCAAGCACTGCGGCTTCCGGCGGTTCGAGCGCGATGTCGGCGAGCCGCTCGGCGTGCAGGCCGAGCATCTTCACATCGACCGCGAGGTCGATCAGCTTCGCGACGCGGTCTCCGAACTGGGTGCGATAGGCGAGGAACGCGAGCAGCATTCCGAGCGACATCGACCTCTCGAGGACCGCGATGCCT
>JBDTIS010000037.1:0-10484 GCA_039936235.1 Burkholderiaceae bacterium
CAATCATGAGGATTCCATTGCCTGCGCCATGCAAGAGCGCGAACACGGCTGCGGCAGGTCCTCCGAGCAACAGCAAGCCGACGGCGCCTGCAGGATGCAGGATCGCTGCAATGCGTGCGGACAGCAGTGGATGCGAGCGTCTGAGAAGACTCATCTCGACGAGTCGGCCCGCGACCTGCGCCGGTCCGAGCAGCGCGCCGAGCGCGACTGCGGTGGCCAACGAGGTTCCACTCGCTTGAAGGAGCCGCGGCAAATGGGCAGCCATTGCCGTACCGACGAACCAGGTCGCGGCGAACACGATCGCCAACGTGATGGTGGCGCGTCGTGCATGCGCGCTGTCGCGCGGGCCGTTCGCGGGTGAGTCGACAACTCTTTCTCCTGCCTCTTGGGAGACGAGCGCCGCCACTTTCGGCAAGGAGACATTGAGCGGCAATCCCACGATCAGGTGAAGGAATGCCCACGTATAGCAGGCGCCCCTCCATCCGACATGAATCTCGAGATACGTCGACAGCGGCCATCCGACCGTACTGGCGAATCCTGCGATGAGAGTGATCCCCCGAATCGCGTTGCGGGAATCGCTTCCATAGAGGCGGACCAGGGAAGCGAAAGCTGCGTCGTACAGACCACCCCCCATACCGACGCCGAGGATCAGCCATGCCACGAACAGGCCGGCTCCGCTGGTTGCATTGGCCAACATGCAAAGACCGAGGGCGAATAGAAGATTCGTGGCCATGAGCACGGGTCGCGCGCCCCATCGGTCGATGGCTCTACCCGCATGCGGACCGATCAATGCGGAGACGACGAGCGCGATCGAAAACGCGGCGAAAATCGTCGGCGTCGTCACGCCCAGGTCTCTCGCCATCGGTACTGCAAGCATCGTCGGCAGGTAATACGTCGAGGCCCATGCAAGCGTCTGGGCCAAGCCCAGTTTGACGATCGTCGGCAGCTGTACGCTCAACGCCATTTCAACAGCAACTGAACATTGTTTCGGCATCTCGCAAAACCGCCATCGCGCATTCTGTTGCAGGCCGGATGTCAGTTCTTGACCGCATGATCCTGCGTCCTTTCGTTCTGGCGGGGGCAGACAGCAGTTCGCAACGGTTTCCTCACCGAATGCCTGCTTCGGCAATTGGAGTGAGCGAACTGAGCAATCGAGCCGCGTGTTCGTCGACCCTGATGACGAGTTCGTTCACGGTTCTGATGCCATCATCGGTCATGATGATGAGCCGTTGTCAATAACAACTACGTGGTCCAAAGCCAGCGGACGCACGAATGCTCAGATCGACCGCTGATTGACCCGCTTCGACAACTCGGCCGCGCTCTCGCGGCGCTCGCTGTAGCGGTCGACCAGGTAGCCGGCTACGTCCCGTGTCAGGAGCGTGAACTTCATGAGCTCCTCCATCACATCGACGATTCGGTCGTAATAGGCGGAGGGCCTCATGCGGCCGGCCTCGTCGAACTCGAGGAAAGCCTTCGCCACCGAGGACTGATTCGGGATCGTGATCATTCGCATCCACCGACCCAGTTGCCTGAGCTGGTTGACCGCATTGAAGGACTGGGATCCGCCGGACACCTGCATGACCGCCAGCGTCTTGCCTTGCGTCGGACGAACGGCCCCGATACTCAGCGGGATCCAGTCGATCTGCGCTTTCATGATTCCCGTCAGCGTTCCGTGCCGCTCCGGCGAGGTCCAGACCATCCCTTCGGCCCAGGCAGCGGCATCACGCAACTCCCGAACCTTCGGATGCGTATCCGGTTCCGCGTCTGGAAGCGGTAATCCGGCGGGATCGAAGATGCGCACCTCTCCGCCCATGGCGGTCAGCAGACGGGCCGCCTCGATAGTGACCAGTTTGCTGAAAGAGCGTTCTCGGAGCGAACCGTACAGCAACAGGAATCGGGGTGGATGCGTCGATGAAGCCACGCCCGAGAAACGCGCGTTGCCGGGTCGCTCGAACGATGCGACGTCGACATTCGGCAGCGACGGATCAAGGAGAGGCACGATCGCCTGTCGCATCGATTACCGGTTCACCGTCTTCCTTGGTGGACCCACCAAGCTGCCGAGCCGGGAGGATTTCAAGGACCGGTTCCGATGGTCGACGCAGCCGCGTGCCGAGCGCCGTCACGACGATGGGCCGGTTCATGAGGATCGGATACCGCATCATGAAGTCGAGCAGCTGATCATCGGCCCACGACGTTCTGTCGAGCTCGAGTTCGTCATACGGTGTGCCCTTCCGCCTCAGCAGGCCGCGCATCGGCATGCGTATCGCCTGAAGCAGTTCGACGAGTTCCTCGCGGCTCGGGGGACAATCGAGGCACTCGATGATCGTCGGCGCTATACCGGCATTTCGGATCATCGCCAACGTGTTTCGCGAGGTACCGCAGTCAGGGTTGTGATCGATCTCGACGGCCCACTCGCTCAAAGCGGCAGCCATGATGCTCATGCTTTTTGACCCGCTTCGTACCAGCCCGTGCTCTGGTTCACGATCTTGACGACGAGCAGCATGACCGGAACCTCGATCAGCACACCGACGACGGTCGCCAGCGCAGCACCCGACTCGAAACCGAACAGGCTGATCGCAGCCGCCACCGCCAGTTCGAAGAAGTTACTGGCGCCGATCAGGGCGGAGGGGCAGGCAACGGCATGCGACTCGCCGAGCCGACGGTTGAGCCAGTAGGCCAGTCCGGAATTGAAGAAGACCTGGATCAGGATAGGCACCGCGAGCATGGCGATGACAAACGGCTGCTCGATGATGGCCTTTCCCTGGAACGCGAAGAGCAGCACGAGCGTTGCCAGGAGTGCCGTGATCGACCACGGGCCGATCTTCGCCAGTGCTGCGTCGAACGCACCTTGACCTTTCCGCATCAACGCCTTTCGCAAGAGCTGCGCCAGGACCACCGGGATGAGGATATAGAGCACCACGGACGTGATCAGCGTGTCCCACGGCACGATGATGGAAGACATCCCGAGAAGCAGGGCGACGATGGGCGCGAACGCGAACACCATGATGGTGTCGTTGAGCGCGACCTGGGAAAGCGTGAACAACGGGTCGCCATTCGTCAGGCGACTCCACACGAAGACCATCGCAGTACAGGGCGCGGCGGCCAGCAGGATGAGTCCGGCGATGTAGCTGTCGAGCTGTCCGGCGGGGAGATAAGCCGCGAATACATGCCGGATGAACAGCCAGCCGAGGAATGCCATCGAGAACGGCTTGACGGCCCAGTTGATGAACAACGTCACGCCGAATCCCCGCCAGTGCTTGCGGACCTGTGATAGCGACGTGAAGTCCACCTTCAGCAGCATCGGGATGATCATCACCCAGATCAGCAGTCCCACGGGAAGATTGACCTTCGCGATCTCCATGCGCCCGACGGCCTGGAATACCGTCGGCAGGGTCTGCCCCAGTCCGATGCCCACGACGATGCAGACGAAGACCCATACGGTGAGATAGCGCTCGAAGACGCTCATCGGCGCAGGCGCTGAACGCGATGACTGTAGAACTGTGGCGTTCATTCGTTCGTTCTCAACTACGACCGATGTCGGTCAGGGCGACGTGCGGGACAGCGCGCTCCATGTTCTCGAGCGGCATGGAAAGCCTTAGAAGCATCCGGGTGCGGAAGATCAGGACGTTGTTCGTCGTCGAGGAGCAACCGAGAGGTAGGGCCTCAGCAGGCACAAGCGGCAGTCGCAGGCACGACCGCACATTCGCCTCCGGTGCAGCAGTTTTCGGTGAGGTAACCGAGAAGATCGTTCATGCGCTCATAGGCGGCGCGATAGATCAGGTTGCGTCCCGATTGCTCGCTCGTGACCAGCCCGGCATGAAGCAGCTCCTTGAGATGAAACGAGAGCGCGTTACGAGCGACGTCGAGCCCATCTGCCATCGTGCTCGGCGTCAACCCTTCGGATCCCGCGACGACCAGAGCGCGATAGACGCGCAGGCGCTGAGGGTGGGCAAGCGCGGCAAGTCCGGATATGACGTCGGTTTCATTCATGGGTGGACGATACAACGACCGTTGAATTACTGCATGCTCGTTTTGGTTGACGCGGTATGACGTGGTGCCGTTCGTCGCCGTTGACGCGAAGCCAACCGGACGGCGAACGGATCAGCGCTGAATCGGCGCTGACGCACCGATGGAGCCGGCGCGGCTGCAGGACGCATCTTCACGTTGCGCCGACGCCGTCGATCAGGCGCGTCCTGCGGCAGTGTTCGGAGATCGAGGTTTCACGTGCAATCCGGCGCCTTGTCGAAGGGCACGTTCAACTGTCCGATGCGGGAACGCTAAGTTGCCAACGACCCTGCTCGATCGGCAGGAAAGCTTCTATCGCGGCCGAGGCAATGACGTGGGTGGTGCCCTGCTCGGCATCATGCACATCGAGCCCGCCGTGTACGGCAGTGACCTCAGCGCGCCCTCGCGGCAATTCCGCGCAGACGCGGGCAAGGTCGACCCGGTCGGGCTCCTGTACGCCAATGGTGACCTGCACGCGCATTTCACGGTGGTCGAAACCGAGCGACTTGAACAGCACGATCGACGAGTGGTGCAGCGCATCGTGCACGGCCCGACAAGCGGCCTTGGTGTAGTCGCCTCCGTACAGGTCGTTACCGGTGCCCATCTCCAGAAGGATGCGTCTTTCAGTCATGAGCGCGCTCCATGTCGAAGGAAACCATCACCGCAGCGTTGGCGATGACGCTGCCGCCTTCTTTTTCCCGGCGCGGAATGTCCAGGCCGCCCTTGACCACCGTAACAGTCGGTTGTCCGTACGGAAATATCCTCAGCAACGCTTCGGTATCCACAGCCTCGGGCTGTTGAACACCGATCTCCACGTTGATGATCATGGCTTCCCTAGGGAATCCGAACGCGTCGGCCACGTTCAGCGAGTTGTGCCACAGCGCATCACGGATGGCACGCGCGGCGGCCTCGGTGTAGTTGCCGCTGCGAATCGAGGTTCCCATTCCGAATTGCGTGACGAGTCGTTTCATGGCCATGGCAGAGTTCCTGTCGAAGAAAAGGATGCCGGCATTCCTGGAATCGGTTGATGCCGGCGTCCGGTTCCACCGGTTGTTCCGGCAGTCGATCCGGGCGTGGTTCAAGCGCTGCCGTCAAAGGGATTGGTAGCGTCGTTCTCGATCCGGCTGAACGCTTCGGCCGCGCGGTGCAGGGCGGGCAGCAGCCCCAGCGCCTTTTCGGCCGACAAGCGCATGACGGGTGCCTGAACGGCCACACACAGGTTGGAGTGGCCGCTGGTGCTCGGCACCTGCACGGCCACACACTGCAGGCCGGGCAGGAATTCTTCGTTGTCCAGGGCAAAACCCTGGCGCTTGACCTGTTTGATCTCTTCTTCCAGCGCATCGAGGTCGGTCAGCGTCTTGGGCGTGAAGGCCTGTAGCGTCGCGTTCGCGAGCAGACGCTGACGTTGCGACGGCGTCATGCCCGCCAGAAACAGCTTGCCACTGGCCGAGCAGTGCACCGGTACCCGCGAGCCCGGATGCAGATAGAAGCGCAGCGGAGCGGGTGTCTCCACGCGGTCGAGGTACATCACCTCGCTGCCGGTGAGCGCGGTCAGGTTGCAGCTCTCGCCGACTTCGTTGACCAGCGATCGCAGGACGCCGTGACGCGCGCCATGAAAGGTGTCGTTGAGCAAGAGATTCTCGGCCAGCTTGCGCAGGCGTACGCCGGTGCTGTACTGGCGGCTGTCGCCGCTGCGTTCCAACAGCCCGGCGCCTTCCAGCTGCTGCAGCATGCGGTGCAGTGTGGGCTTGGGGATGTCGGTCTCCTCGGCCAGGCTTTGCAGCGAGAAGAACTGGTCCTTGGAGGCGACCACTTCCAGCAGCGCGAAGAGACGCAGCGTGGGGGTGTCGCCGTTGATTTCCACCGGCGCCTGCACAGGAACGGACTGTATCTTCATGGGGTCGATCATAATACGATCTCAAAAAAGAGGATAAATTATTCCGATAACCAAGATTCTTGTTGACGTGGTGAAAAAACTCTCCTAAAGTCGCTTCACATTCCATTAATCGGAATGAATTGTTTCATATTCGAACTAACACCATCGGCCAGCGCCGCAGGAGACATCGATGAGCAAGAATTCCACCGACACCCGCACCGTCGTCAGCGGCGTGCAAAAAATGACGCCGTCCGAGGCGTTTGTCGAAACCCTGGTCGCCAACGGCGTGACCGACATGTTCGGCATCATGGGCTCGGCCTTCATGGACGCCATGGACATTTTTGCCCCCGCCGGCATCCGCCTGATCCCGGTGGTGCACGAGCAGGGCGCAGCCCACATGGCCGACGGCTATGCCCGAGTGTCCGGCCGCCACGGCGTGACCATCGGCCAGAACGGCCCCGGCATCAGCAACTGCGTGACCGCCATCGCCGCAGCCTATTGGGCACACAGCCCGGTGGTGATCATCACCCCCGAGACGGGCACCACCGGCATCGGCCTGGGCGGCTTCCAGGAAGCCAACCAACTGCCTATGTTCGAGGAGTTCACGAAGTACCAGGGCCACGTGACTCATCCCAAGCGCATGGCCGAGTACACGGCGCGCTGCTTCGACCGCGCCATGAGCGACAACGGCCCGACCCAGCTCAACATCCCGCGCGACTATTTCTACGGCGAGATCGAGTGCGAGATCCCCAAGCCCCAGCGTGTCGATCGCGGCGCGGGTGGCGAAGCCAGCCTGGCGGCCGCCACGGAATTGCTGGCCACCGCCAAGTTCCCGGTCATCCTGGCCGGTGGTGGTGTGGTCATGGGCGACGCTGTGGAAGAGTGCAAGCTGCTCGCCGAGCGCCTGGGCGCGCCGGTCGTCACCGGCTATCTGCGCAACGACGCCTTCCCCGCCAGCCACCCGCTGTGGGCCGGTCCCTTGGGCTACCAGGGTTCCAAGGCCGGCATGAAGCTGATCGCCCAGGCCGACGTGGTGATCGCCCTCGGTTCGCGCATGGGGCCGTTCGGCACCCTGCCGCAGCACGGTATGGACTACTGGCCCAAGTCGGCCAAGATCATCCAGGTCGAAGCCGATCACACCAATCTGGGTCTGGTGAAGAAGATCGCGGTGGGCATCTGCGGTGATGCCAAGGCCACCGCGGCCGAGCTGACCAGGCGCTTGACCGGCAAGACGCTAACCTGCGACGCCACCAAGGCCGAGCGTGCCAAGACCATCGCCAGCGAAAAGGCTGCGTGGGAAAAGGAGCTGGACGGATGGACCCATGAGAAGGATGCCTTCAGCCTCGACATGATCGAGGAGAACAAGAAGGAGAAGACCTTCAACGGTGGCGACTACCTGCACCCGCGCCAGGTGCTGCGCGAGCTGGAAAAGGCCATGCCTCCGCGCGCCATGGTCTCCACCGACATCGGCAACATCAACTCGGTGGCCAACAGCTATCTTCGTTTCGAAGAGCCGCGCAGCTTCTTCGCGCCGATGAGCTTCGGGAACTGCGGCTACGCGCTGCCGACCATGATCGGCGCCAAGCTCGCCGCGATGGACCGCCCCGCCATCGCCTACGCCGGTGACGGCGCCTGGGCCATGAGCATGGTCGAGATCCTGACCGCCGTGCGTCACGACATCCCGGTCACGGCTGTCGTCTTCCACAACCGCCAGTGGGGTGCCGAGAAGAAGAACCAGGTCGACTTCTACAACCGCCGCTTCGTGGCCGCCGAGCTGGAAAACGAGAGCTGGTCCGAGATGGCCAGGGCCATGGGCGCCGAAGCCATCGTGGTCGACAAACTCGAAGACGTGGGCCCGGCGCTCAAGAAGGCGGTGGACATGCAGATGAACGAAGGAAAGACCTGCGTCATCGAGATCATGTGCACCCGCGAACTGGGCGATCCATTCCGCCGCGATGCACTGGCCAAGCCGGTGCGCTTCCTGGAGAAGTACAAGGACTACGTGTGATCACGCAGCTTCTTTGACCACAGCGGCGCGACGCGGGACCATTCCTCGTAGCGCCGTCTCGATGTCGTCTGTTCACCGCGGCAAAGGATCGAGTACCGCGGGAGCCGACCCCTACCTGAGCTCGGACCCCAAGCCCAAGCCTGGCAGCGAGTTCTGCTCGCGCACCGTGTTGTGCCTGGGCGTGGGACTGGTGGTCGAGCGCATCACGGCTTCGCGGATCGCCGGTCTCGGATGGTCGACCGCCGGGCTCGTGGTGAGCGGCATCGTCACGACCATCGCTGATGGGGTATTTTCTCGGCAAAGTGCGGAACAGGCGCGGTTGATCAACGGGCTGCGCGAGCATGGATTGCTACGAGGTCGATGCCGACGACGAGTGCATCTTGTTGAAGTTCGACGGCCGCGCGTTTTGACATGGACCGGGCAGCAGGCACGAACGGCGACTGGCCTCAGCAGAAAGGAGCGCCGGCGGTCCTCACGGATCTGCCGGGGCGTCTGTAGGCGAACCTCGACGAAGCGGATGGCGCGACCCGACGTCGCCGCACGGGAGACGACGATGAACGGAATGCACTCGAAGACACGGCGCGCGCTGCTGCAGGCCGCCCTGGCCGCGACGACCGCGCCACTGCTTACGCGCGCCGTCGCACAGACGAAGCCGGCTGCGCGCGGCACGCAGCTGATCCTGCTCGGCACCAAGGGCGGCCCGACACCGTCGGCACTGCGCGCGGCTCCCGCGAACGTGCTGCTGGTCGACGGCCGGCCCTACGTGATCGACTGCGGGAACGGCGTCGCGATTCAGCTGACCAAGGCAGGCGTCCCGCTCGGGACGATCGACCACGTATTCGTCACGCACCAGCACTCGGACCACAACGCAGACCTCGGCAACCTCGTGTTCCTAGCGTGGGCCACCAGCCTGAAGACACCGGTCCACCTCTATGGTCCGCCGCCGATGGCGAAGATGATGGACGACTTCGCCGCGATGAACGCCGTCGACATCGCGATCCGCCAGAGCGAGGAAGGCCGGCCGCCGTTCAAGCCGCTGATCCGCGTGAAGGAGATCACGGCCGGCGGCCTCGTGATGGAAGACGACCGCGTACGCGTCACGTCTGCGCTGGTCGACCATTACACCCTCAAGCCGGCGTTCGCGTATCGGTTCGACACGACGTCTTCGGAAGGCAGGCGGTCGATCGTGTTCTCCGGCGACACGACCTACAGCGATGCGCTGATCGAGCTCGCGAAGGACGCCGACGTCCTCGTGCACGAAGTCATGTACCTGCCGGCGCTGCAGAAGATGATGGCGACGATCGACAACGCGCCGACGCTGCTCGACCACCTTCTGAAGAGTCATACGACGACCGAACAGCTCGGTCGCATCGCCGCGGCTGCGAACGTGAAGACGCTGGTGCTCAGCCACTTCGTGCCGGGTGGCGATCCGTCGATCACCGACGAGATGTGGACCGCCGATGTGCGGACGAACTACAGCGGCCGCATCGTCATCGGGCGGGACCTCATGACGATATGAGGAGCGGAAGGCCACGCCGTCCGGGTCGGTGATTACGCATTGCCGGGGAAAGGCGCCACGCTGCCGGATTGTTCAGAGATACGCTGCCGCGGCTTCGCTCTCGAAGCGGTCGGGAGATCCCTCCCACACCAGCCGCGCGTGATCGATCACGTAGACGCGATCCGCGTGCGGCAGCGCGAATGTCACGTTCTGCTCGGCGAGCAGAACGCTGATCGATGTCGTCGTTCGCAGCTTCTCGAGTGCCTTCGACAGGGTCTCGAGGATGACGGGAGCGAGTCCGAGCGTCGGTTCGTCGAGCATCAGCAGCTTCGGCTTCATCATCAGCGCGCGTGCGATCGCGAGCATCTGCTGTTCGCCGCCCGACAGCGTGCGCGAAATCTGTGTCTGACGATCGCGCAGGATGGGAAAGAGCTCGAACATCCAGGCGCAGCGCTGTTCGCGCTCTTCATCGGAGAGCGCGAAGCCGCCGAGATCGAGATTCTCGCGCACGCTCATGTCGCCGAACAGTTCGCGCGTCTCGGGACACTGCACGACGCCGCCGCGCGCGATCGACGCCGCGCTCTTGTCCGCCAGCGCTTCGCCGCAGAAGCGCAGCGAGCCGCTATGCGGGACGAGTCCCGAGATCGCGTTGAAGAGCGTCGTCTTGCCGGCGCCGTTGAGTCCGACGAGCGACACGAATTCGCCCTCGCCGACGAACAGCGACACGTCGTCGAGCGCGAGCGCCTTGCCGTAGCGCACCGACACGCGATCGACTTCGAGCGCGCGGGGACGCTTTGCGTCGCTCTCCTCGCGCGGCACGCGGCAGAGCGCACCGCCGAGATAGACGCGCCGCACGGTCTCGTTCGCCATGACCTCGGCCGCGCTGCCTTCGGCGATGCGTTCGCCGAGATACATCGCGAGCACGCGATCGACGAGTGCGGATACGCTCTTCACGTTGTGGTCGACGAGCAGCACCGCGCGGCCTTCGGCGCGAAAACCTTGGATCAGTTCGGAGAACGTGGCGACCTCGGAGGCGGTCAGTCCCGCGAACGGTTCGTCGATCAGCACCACGCGCGGATGCCGCGCGACCGCCTTCG
>JBDTIS010000038.1:0-2696 GCA_039936235.1 Burkholderiaceae bacterium
GAATCGGGTGGTCCGACATGTTGGATAGAGAAGGCTACCGCCCCAACGTCGGAATCATCCTTGCCAACGGCAAGGGCGAAGTGTTCTGGGGCAAGCGGATACGCGAACATTCCTGGCAGTTCCCGCAGGGCGGCATCAAGCATGGCGAGACGCCGGAGCAGGCGATGTATCGCGAACTGGAAGAAGAGATCGGTCTCAAACCGGAGCACGTCAAGCTCGTCGGTCGCACCCGCGACTGGCTGCGTTACGAGGTGCCCGAGAACTGGGTCAAGCGGGAATGGCGTGGCAGCTACCGCGGCCAGAAGCAGATCTGGTTCCTGCTGAAGCTGGTCGGCCGCGATACCGACATTTCGCTGCGGGCCTCGTCGCATCCGGAGTTCGACGCGTGGCGCTGGCACGAGTACTGGGTACCGCTCGACGCGGTCATCGAATTCAAGCGCGACGTCTACACGCGGGCGCTGACCGAGTTGTCGCGTTATCTGACGCGTAAGCCGGAGCACACGCGCTACCTGCGGCAGCACACGCGTGCGCCGCTGCGCAATTTCACCGATGCGTTCGGCGAGGGCTTCGGCGATGCGGTCGTGCCCGAGCGACCGGATCACAAGGCGGGGCCTCATTGAGCGACCGGATGGCAGGGCAGGACGTTTTGACGAAACTCGAAGCATCGTTGCGGTTCGGAGCGTGCTTCGCTCTGGTCGCGATGATCGCCGCGTGCACGCCGCCGAAGCCGCCGAGCGCGTTCGAGACCGACTTCGACGATCAGACCAAGTCGTGGCAGGAAGTCGTCAGCGCGTTGCCGCCGGCTCCACTGGATCGTGACCTGGTCACTTTCGGTGTCAGCGGCGGCACGCAATTCCACTTCGCGATCGACGCGTACACGCTGTCGATCGGCAGCGACGGCGTATTTCGCTACACGCTCGTCGTGACCAGCCCGCAAGGCGCGCGCAACGTCAGCTACGAAGGCATCCGCTGCGAGAGCGCGGAGAAGAAGATCTATGCGACCGGCCGTGCGGACGGCACCTGGGTGCGCGCGCGCAACGCCGCATGGACACCGATCGAGGAGGTGGGCGTGAACCGGCAGCATGCGGCACTGATGAAGGAATACTTCTGTCCGGATGCATATCCGGCCCGGACCACCGCCGATGTCCTAAGCCGACTGCGCGTCACGCTGCCGTCGACCATCCTTTGACGCCCGGCTGAAACCTCACAGGGCCAGCAGGTTCGTCCTGTGGATCAGTTCGGGTTCGTCGACGAAGCCGAGCAGCATTTCGATCTCGCCCGATGGATGACCCGCGATGCGTCGCGCATCGCCGCTCGCATAGTTGACGATGCCGCGTGCGATCTCGCTGCCGGACGGACCGATGCACGCGACTACGTCGCCGCGCGAGAAGCTGCCTTCGACGGCCGTCACCCCGATCGGCAGCAGGCTGCGGCCCCCCGATGCGAGCGCGATCGCAGCGCCCGCGTCCAGCAACAGCCTGCCTGCGACCTGCAGGTGATCCGCCATCCACTGCTTGCGTGCGGAGAGGCGGCCGAGCGGGGCGACCAGTTGCGTGCCGATCGCCTCGCCGCGCGCGAGACGCACCAGCACGTCGGGCTCGCGACCCGAAGCGATCAGCGTGTGGGCGCCGCTGCTGGCGGCGCGGCGCGCGGCCAGGATCTTCGTGAACATCCCGCCGCGGCCGATCGCGCTGCCTGCGCCGCCGGCCATCGCCTCCAGCGCAGGATCACCGGCGCGGCCTTCGGCGATCAGGTGTGCACCGGGATCGCTGCGTGGATCGGCGCTGTAGAGTCCGGCCTGGTCGGTGAGGATCACCAGCGCGTCGGCATCGATCAGGTTCGCGACCAGTGCGCCCAGCGTGTCGTTGTCGCCGAACTTGATTTCGTCGGTGACGACCGTGTCGTTCTCGTTGATGATCGGCACGATCGCCAGGCCCAGCAGCGTCAGCAACGTCGAGCGTGCGTTGAGATAGCGGCTGCGATCGGCGAGGTCGGCGTGCGTCAGCAATACCTGCGCGGTGCCGATGCCGTGGGCGGCGAAGCCGCTCTCGTACGCCTGTACCAGGCCCATCTGTCCGACGGCTGCGGCGGCCTGCAGCTCGTGCATCGCCGTAGGTCGTTTGATCCAGCCGAGGCGCTTGATGCCTTCGGCGATGGCGCCCGACGACACCAGCACGACTTCCTTCTTCATCGCGCGTAGAGCGGCGAGTTGCGCGGCCCAGCGCGCGATCGCGGCGCGGTCGAGACCGCGTCCGTCGTCGGTGACGAGCGTACTGCCGACCTTGACGACGATGCGCTTCGCAGCCTGCAGCCGGGTCATGCCGCGTCGATCATCGTCTGGCGCGACCGACGCTCAGCCGGCCGTCCGCGCGAAGCGGGGATCTTCGGGATCGAGACCGCCGACTTCCTCTGCGGAACCGTGTTCGCGGTTCACGAAGTCTTCCGGGTGCAGCAGGCGACGCTGCTCCGACAGATGGCGTTCGATCGCGAAGATCAGTTCCTCGCAACCCGCCCGCGTGAGGGCCGAGATCGCGAACACCGGTCCCTTCCACTTGAACTTCTTCACGAACGCGGCGATGCGCCTGGCCGACTCGGCCTCGTCGATCATGTCGAGCTTGTTGAGCACCAGCCAGCGCGGCTTCGCAGCCAGCGCCGGGTCGTACTTCTCGAGCTCGCCGACGATCGCCTTCGCTTCC